>NZ_LT629692.1:3057141-3362855 GCF_900100885.1 Microbacterium pygmaeum | reverse complement strand
GACTGGCGTTGAGGTGGTTCACCACCGGGGAGCGAACGACACGGCATTCGACCGCTCGCCTGGGCCGATGCGCACCTTCCGTTCGCCGTGCTTCCGTCAGGAGATCGCCATGACCGATCAGTACTTCAACGCCCCCCTCTCCGAGGTCGATCCCGAGATCGCCCAGGTCCTCGAGCGCGAGCTCGAGCGTCAGCGCGGCTATCTCGAGATGATCGCCTCGGAGAACTTCGTCCCGGTCTCGATCCTGCAGGCGCAGGGGTCGGTGCTGACCAACAAGTACGCCGAGGGCTACCCCGGGCGCCGCTACTACGGCGGCTGCGAAGAGGTCGACGTCGCCGAGGAGCTCGCCATCGAGCGTGCGAAGTCGCTGTTCGGCGCCGACTTCGCCAACGTCCAGCCGCACTCCGGCGCGACCGCGAATGCTGCCGTGCTGCACGCGATCGCCCGCCCCGGTGACACGCTCCTCGGCCTCGCGCTGGACCAGGGCGGACACCTCACGCACGGGATGAAGATCAACTTCTCCGGTCGGCTGTACAACATCGTCGCGTACGGCGTCGATCCGGAGACCTCGGTCATCGACATGGACGAGGTGCGCCGCCTCGCGATCGAGCACCAGCCCAAGGTGATCATCGCCGGCTGGTCGGCCTACCCGCGTCAGCTCGACTTCGCCGCGTTCCGTGCCATCGCCGACGAGGTCGGCGCGCTGCTCTGGGTCGACATGGCCCACTTCGCCGGTCTGGTGGCGGCGGGCCTGCACCCCAGCCCCGTGCCGCACGCGCATGTGGTCTCCTCGACCGTGCACAAGACGATCGGCGGCCCGCGCTCGGGCTTCATCCTCACCAACGACGCCGACATCGCCAAGAAGATCAACACCGCGGTGTTCCCCGGCCAGCAGGGCGGGCCCCTCATGCACGTCATCGCCGCGAAGGCGACGGCGTTCAAGCTCGCGGCGACGCCGGAGTTCAAAGAGCGCCAGGAGCGCGTGCTCAGCGGGGCGCACCTGATCGCCGACCGCCTTTCGCAGCCGGATGTGACGGATGCCGGCATCGCCGTGCGCTCCGGCGGCACCGACGTGCACCTCGTGCTGGTCGACCTCCGCGAAGCCGAGATCGACGGCAAGCAGGCCGAGGACCTGCTGCACGAGATCCACATCACGGTGAACCGCAACGCGGTGCCCAACGACCCGCGCCCGCCGATGGTGACCTCGGGTCTGCGCATCGGAACCTCGGCGCTGGCCACCCGCGGGTTCGGCGACGCCGAGTTCACCGAGGTCGCCGACATCATCGCGCTCGCGCTGCTGCCCGGCGCCGACATCGAGGCGCTCCGCGCCCGCGTGGCCGCACTGACCGCCGCCTTCCCGCTGTACCCCGGGCTGGCGCAGTAGCGCCGCGCACCCGGGTCGAGCCGTTCGCACGCCGAGACCCGGGTATTCGGGCGAGACCCCCGCGCACATGCCCGGGTCTCGATGCAGAAGCCAGATCTCGAGGAGAATGACATGACCGCACATGTACTGGACGGCCGCGTGGCCGCCGCCGCCATCAAGGACGAGCTCGCAGAGCGCGTCGCGGCGCTCAAGGAACGCGGGGTCGTCCCCGGCATCGCGACGGTTCTGGTGGGGGCAGATCCCGGCTCGCAGCTGTACGTCGGGATGAAGCACAAGCAGTCCGAGGCGATCGGGATGAACTCGATCCAGCGCGAACTGCCCGCCGATGCGACCCAGGCGCAGCTCGAGGCCGTGATCGACGAGCTCAACGCCGACCCCGCCTGCCACGGGTACATCGTGCAGCTGCCGCTGCCCAAGCACCTCGACACCGACGCGATCCTCGAGCGCATCGACCCCGACAAGGACGCCGACGGGCTGCATCCGACGAATCTGGGTCGGCTCGTCCTCAACGTGAATGCGCCGATCACCTCGCCGCTGCCGTGCACGCCGCGCGGCGTCATCGAGCTGCTGGTGCGCAACGACTACGACCTGAACGGCAAGCACGTCGTCGTCGTGGGCCGCGGCGTCACGATCGGCCGCTCGATCGGGCTGCTGCTCACGAGGCGCGAGTACAACGCGACCGTCACCCTCACTCACACCGGAACGCAGGATGCCGGACGGTATCTGCGCGAGGCGGATGTCATCGTCGCGGCCGCCGGGGTCAAGCACCTCATCACCGCCGCCGACGTCAAGCCCGGCGCCGCCGTGCTCGATGTCGGGGTCACGCGGGAGACCGATCCGGAGACCGGCAAGTCGAAGGTCTCCGGCGACGTGGCGCCCGATGTCGCCGAGGTCGCCGGCTGGCTCTCGCCGAACCCCGGCGGCGTGGGCCCGATGACCGTCGCACTGCTGCTGCTGAACGTGGTCGAGGCAGCGGAGCGCGCGAGCGCCTGAGTCGTCCGCTCAGGCATTGAAGCGGGTGAGGAACTCGCGCGTGCGCGCTTCGCGCGGCGCGCCGAGGATCTGGGCCGACGGGCCCTCCTCGACGATCACGCCGCCGTCGAGGAACACCACGCGGTGGGCGACATCACGAGCGAACGCCATCTCGTGCGTCGCCATCAGGATCGTCGTCCCGTCCTCGGCGAGCTGGCGCACCAGCTCGAGCACTTCGCCGACGAGCTCAGGATCCAGCGCCGAGGTGATCTCATCCAGCAGCAGGATCTCGGGGTCGGTGGCGATGGCACGCACGATCGCAGCGCGCTGCTGCTGGCCGCCGGAGAGCCGGTCGGGATGATCGTTCGCCTTGTCCGCGAGCCCGACACGCTGCAGCAGCGCCATGCCGCGCTCCTCGGCCTGACGTTTGGGCACCTTATGCACGACCCGCGAGGCGAGCGTGACGTTCTGGAGCACCGAGAGGTGCGGGAAGAGGTTGTAGCTCTGGAACACCGCCCCGAATCGCGCGCGGACACGGTTCGCGTCGACACGCGGATCGGAGATGTCCTCGTCGCCGAGGAGGATCCGCCCGTCGTCGATGGATTCGAGCAGCCCCAGGCAGCGCAGCAGGGTGGACTTGCCCGAGCCGCTCGCACCGATGACGGCGACCACCTCGTGCGGGGCGAGTTCGAGCGAGACCCCGCGCAGCACCTCGCGCTCGCCGAAGGCCTTGTGCAGCTCCTGGGCCCGCAGCAGCGCGGTCACAGGACGGATCCGGTCTGCTCGCGCTCGCGCAGCCGCGCGGCGTACCAGTCGGTCAGGCGGATGGTCGGGATCGCCAACAGGATGAACAGGATGCCGGCCACCACGTACGGCGTGAAGTTGTAGGTCTGCGACGACTCGATCTTGGCGGCGAGGACGGCATCGACCGCGCCGAGGATCGAGATCAGGCCGACGTCCTTCTGCATCGCGACGAAGTCGTTCATCAGCGGCGGGGTGATCTTGCGCAGCGCCTGGGGGAGCACGACGCGGGTGAGGGTCTGCGTGTAGCCGAGGCCGAGCGCGCGCGCCGCCAGGCGCTGGGACGGATGCACCGCTTCGATGCCCGCGCGGATCACCTCCGACACGTACGCCGAATACGTCAGGGTCACCGCCAGCGTTCCCAGGACGATCACCGGTATCCGGGTGTTGGTCAGCGTGGGGATCCCGAACCCGACGATGTACAGCACGATGATGAAGGGGAGCCCGCGGAAGACGTCGGTGTAGACGGCGGCGAGCACCCGCAGCGGGAAGAACACCGGGCCTGGAAGCGTGCGCAGGAACGCGATCAGCAGTGCGCTCACCGCGACGGTCGCCAGCGACAGTGCGAGCACCTGGAGGTTCAGCAGGAACCCGTCCCACACTCGCGGGAGCGCCTCCCACGCGATCTGCGGGTTGAAGAAGGCCTGCTGCACGCTCGCCCAGCCCGGCGTCGACAGGACGGTGACCCAGACGAGCACCGCGAACGCAAGCGTGGAGGCGATCGCCACGAGCACCGACCGGCGCGCCCGGTGCTGCCGGTAGCTGCGGCGGTCGAGCTCGAGTGCGCTCGGAGTGCGGGGCGTGTACGTGCTCACGGCACGACGGTACTGGAGTGCGTGCGGGGCCGGCTCACTTCAGGAGCGTCACACCCGAGCCGGCGCCCAGCCACTGCGCCGTGATCTCCTCGAGGGTGCCGTCTTCGCGCAGCTCGTCGATGGCGGCTGAGACGCGCTCGGTGAGCACCGAATCCTTCGCCAGCACGACGCCCCACTCGTCTGCGATGCCACCGGCGGGCAGCTCTCCCACGATGAACGAGTTGTCGATGTAGAGCGCGGTCGCCAGGAACGCCGTGGGAAGGTCGATGACGAAGCCGTCGAACTGGTTCGCGTTGAACGCGGCCACCGCGTCCTCGTTCGAGCCGTACAGCTTCGGCTCGACCGTGGGCTGGATGACGTCCTCGATCGTCTGGGCGCTGGTCGAACCCGCCATCGCGCCGAGGGTCACATCCTTCAGTCCGGCGATCGAGTCGACGCCGTCGAGCGGCCCGCCGTTGATGCCGACGACCGCCTGGCTCGCCGCGTAGTACGGCGAGGAGAAGTCGACGGCCTGCTTGCGCTCGTCGGTGATCGTGTACTGCTGGATGTTGAAGTCGAAGTTCTTCGGGCCCGGTGCGATCGCCGCCTCGAAGCTGGTGCGCACCCACTCGACGTCCTCAGGGGCGAAGCCCAGCTTGTCGGCGATGGCGTAGGCCACGGCCGCCTCGAAGCCTTCGCCCGAGGACGGGTCGTCATCCACGACGTACGGCTCGTAGGCGATGTCGCCGGTGGCCAGCGTCAGCTTGCCGGGCGTGATGTAGCCGGCATCGGACGTGGCGGACTCGGTGCTCTCGCCGGACGGCGCGGCCCCGGACGCGCAACCCGCGAGGGCGAGGGCGGCCAGGGTGATGCCGATGGCGGCGGTGCGGATGCGGGCGGGGCGGCGCGATGCGTTGCGTAGGGACAAGGGTGCCTCCAGGACTCGGGTGCCCGTGCCGCGCTCCTGCTGTGGACGCGGTTGGACTCAGTCCATTTTGTCCGCTCTTGGGGGCGACGGCGGCCGAACACGTCGCTTTGTTACACGCTCGTCACGGTCGCAGAGCGATCCGGGAGCTCAGCGCCGAGCCTCGGCTGCGGCCAGCGCGGCGCGCGCGCCGGCGGTCGGCGCGACGGCGACGAGGCCCCGATACAGCCGGACGAGGGTGTCGGCGTCCAGTTCGCCGGTGCGGGCGCGATCGCAGTGCACTGCCTGGATCGCCGCCTCCAGCTGGAATCTGCCGAGCGGTCGGCCCAGCGCGTGCGCGCGAGAAAGCAGCATCCGCCCTTCCGTGATGAGCGCGGCATCCCACTGCGCGGGGTCCTGCTCATCCAGGGGTGGCCAGGGCTCCACGGACCGCGCCGGGGCGCGCGACTGGGCGAAGGTGAGCAGCGCCGCCAGACCCCAGGCCTCGGGCTCGCTGTCCAGCAGGCTCGCCAGCAGCACGGCGAGCCACCGCGCTTCGTCAGCGACCGACGTGAGCGCCGTCTCGCCCTGGTCGAGCCAGTCGATCGCGTAGGCGCCGTAGATCGCCTCCAGGACGGCGTCCAGGCGCGAGGGCATGTCGGCACGCGTCGGCATCACGAACGGGATGCCGGCATCGCGGATCCGGCGCTTCGCGCGCACCAGCCGCTGCGCCATGGTGGCAGCCTCCACCCCGAAGGCCACTCCGATCCGGCCGGCGTCGAAGCCCAGCACTGTCTGGAGCATCAACGGCGTGCGGATGGACGGGTCGATGGCGGGGTGGGCGCAGGCGAACAGCAGCTCGAGTCGCTTGTCGGGGATCGTGTCGCGGTCGGCGAGGATCGCTGCGGCGTCGCGCTCGTCGGCTTCGAGCAGCTCCTCCAGCAGCGACGTGCTGGTGCGTGCGGCAGCGGAGCCGAACAGGTCGCGGAGGCGATTGCGGGCCACGGTGACCAACCACCCTTCGGGATTGTCCGGGATGCCGGCATCCGGCCACACCCGCAGTGCGCGTTCGAAGGCATCGGCCAGCGCGTCCTCGGCGAGGGGGATGTCGCGCGTCGCGCCGGCCACGACGGACAGGAGCCGACCGTACGAGTCGCGGGCCGCACGCTCGGCGGCGGCCCGCGATCGGTCGGTCGCGGTCATCGGTGATCGAAGCTCGTCCAGGCGCCGTCGACGAACCGCGTCCCCACCGGACGGATCTCCACGGCCCCCCAGTTCACGGACGGAGCCCTGCCGGCCCATTCGATCGCGCCGTCGAGGTCGTCGACCTCGATCACGAACGTCCCGCCGAGCTGCTCCTTGGTATCGGCGAACGGGCCGTCCTGGACCTGCAGCGTCTCGCCTCCGCGGACGGTCGTGGTCGCCGACGAGGGCTGCAGCACCTCGGCGGAGCGCAGCACGCCGGCGGCATCGAGCGCCTTGGCGTATTCGTCGAACTCGCGCATCCCCTCGGCGAGGGCTTCGGTGCCGAGGTCGTCGGCGGACATCTCGGGGTAGTGCAGCAGCAGTGCGTAGCGCATGATCTCGTCCTTCGGTGTGAACGGCCTTCGGTTCCGAGGGCCTCTGACACTGTGTTGACGATCGAGCGGCGTCGCGATCGACAGATCCGCGGATGGCGGTGTCAGCTCTTACCGAGTTCGTCCAGCATGCGGCGCTGCTCCTCGGTGAGTCCGTCCTGCAGTTCCCGGCGCGCTGCGCGGGTCTCGGGCGTCGGGACCGCGGGGATCGCGGTGGTCTGCAGTGCCGCAGCTGCGGCCCGTCCGCCGGTCGCCCGGTCGTAGAGGGCACCGGCCCGGGCCTCGACGCGGTCGTCGATCGCGTCGTAGATCGCCCAGCCGATCACCAGGATCACAGGGGGCAGCACGTACCCCCAGAACGCGCCGAAGAAGCCCCCGCCGATCGTGATCCCCGAGAAGACGACCGCGAGGATCCACACCAGGAAGGCCACCGCGAGGACGAGGACGAACTGCACGACCTTCTCGCCGACCTTCGTGCGCTGGCCGGCGGATCTTGCGGCCATGGACTGGAACCAGCGGTGGATGAGCGGCTTGATCCAGATCGTGAGCGCCGTGACGAGGATGCCCGCCCACAGCGCCGACCACCCGACGCGCGCGGGGGTCAGCCAGCCGATGACCAGCAGCACCACGATGTTGAACAGGAGCAGCGAGACGAACCGCACGACCCATTTCCTCATGGGTACAGCGTGCCACGTCCGCCCCGGCGGGACGAGACCGCTCAGTGCATGACGACGAGTTCGCTCAGGTCGTCGTTGGGGAGGGTGTCCACGATGGCCGTGACCTCCATGCCGGTCAGGGTCACTCGGCCGGAGATGGTCGTGAGGAATGCCGAGTCCGCGGCATCGCGCCCGGTCGCGATCCGCACGAGGGACGAACGCGGAGCAAGGGTCGTCGCATCGACGACCCGCCACGCGCCGTCGACCCATGCCTCGGCGACCGCGTGGAAGTCCATCGGATACAGACCGGGCGCGTAGACCGAGACCAGCCGCGCGGGGATGTTCAGCGCGCGCAGCAGGGCGACCGTGAGGTGTGCGTAGTCGCGGCAGACGCCCTGACGCGCGAGCAGCGTCCGGATGGCACCGTCGGTGGGCAGGCTCGAGCCGCTCACATACGCGAGATGCGTCCCCACCCAGGACGCGATCGAGGTCAGCAGCTCCGTCTCATCGGTGATCCCGCCGAACTCAGCGAAGGCGGTCGGGCCGAGGGCGTCGGATTCGGCGTACCGGCTCGGGCGGCGATAGACCACCAGGTCGGTGGCATTGGCCACCGTCGCCTCCGCCTCGCCGACGATCGAGGCGTCGTAGGCGGCGACGAGGTGACCGACGGGGCTCTGCACCCGGTGCAGGCGCGTGCCGTGCGCATCGTTGATCTGCTCGAACTCGAGCGCCTGGCCGTCGAGCGTGAAGGAGATGTGCTCGGCGACGGGGGTGTGGTGGCGGCTGACGGCCATCGAGAACACCATCTCGGCGGGCTCGGTGATGTCCAGTTCGATGCGGCTCGCGACGTCTCTCTTCATGCTCACAGCGTGGCACGTCGACGTTACGGTTGTGGGTCGCGGTCGGGGGCTTGACACCGACGGCGCGTCCCGCCGGGTCCTCCGATCAGTACGAGGCGCGGGCGGGGTCGTCTGCAGCGGGGATGAAGCGGGCTGCCAGCGCCTCCGATCCGCGCGCCAGAAGGGCCACGTCCGCCCCGACGAGCACGAACGATGCGCCGGCGGCGAGATACCGGTCGGCGACGGCCGGGTCGAAGGCATTCACGCCGACCGGTTTGCCTGCCGCGCGCACCGCGTCGAACGTGCGCAGCACCGCCGCCTCGACATCGGGATGCGTCTGCTGGCCGAGCACCCCCATCGAGGCGGAGAGGTCGGAGGGGCCCACGAACACCCCGTCGACGCCGTCCACGGCGGCGATCTCGGCCGCGGCATCCACTCCCGCTGCGGTCTCGATCTGCACGAACAGCGAGACATGGTCGGCCGCGTTCTCGAGGTATCCCTCGACGCGGTTCCACCGCCCCGAGCGGGCCAGGGCGTTGCCGATCCCGCGGCCGCCGAGCGGGGGGTAGCGGACGGCCGCGACGGCCGCCGCCGCCTCCGCCGCGCTGGAGATCATCGGCACGAGGAGATTCTGCGCACCGAGGTCGAGCACCTGCTTGATCGTGACGACGTCGCCGATCGGCACCCGCACGAGCGGCGTGATCGGGTACGCGGCGATGGCCTGCAGCTGCGCGAGCACCGATTCCAGGCCGTTGGGGGAGTGCTCCATGTCGATGAGGGTCCAGTCCATGCCGGATCCGGCGCAGATCTCGGCCACCAGGGGCGAGCCCGAGCACACCCAGATGCCGGCAAGGGGGCGGGACGCCGCGGCCAGCGCATCCCGGAAGGTGGGGTCTAGACGAAGCGGCATGTGATCCTTCCCATCGGTCCGTAATCGCAGAGGACATCGTCGCCGCGCGAGACCCACATCGGCCTCGTGAACGATCCGGCGAGGATGATCTCACCCGCTTCGAGCCGGGCGCCGTGATGGGCGAATTTGTTGGCCAGCCACGCGACGCCGCGGGCCGGGTGATCCAGCACACCCGCTGCGACACCAGTCTCGGTGATCTCGCCGTTGCGGTAGAGCAGCCCGGGCACCCAGCGAAGGTCGATCTCGTCGGGCCGTTTGTGCACGTCACCCAGGACCATCGCCCCGTAGGCGGCGTTGTCCGAGATCGTGTCGACGATCGTGCGCCCCTCCAGCTCGATGTGGGAGTTGAGGACCTCCAGGGCGGGGACGGCATAGTCGATGGCCGCGAGCGCGTCATCGAGGGTGCACTCGGGTCCTTCGAGCGGATGCTTCAGCACGAACGCCAGCTCCACTTCGACGCGCACGTTCGAGAAGTTCGACACGGGGATCTCGGCACCGCTGCGATACACCGTGTCATCGAACATCACGCCGTAGTCGGGCTCGCTGATGCCGGTGGCCTCCTGCATCGCCTTCGATGTCAGGCCGATCTTGCGGCCGACCAGTCGGCGTCCTGCGGCGATGTTCTGATCGCGCCACACCCCCTGGATGGCGTACGAGTCCTCGATCGTCGCGTCCGGGTGGCGTGCCGTGATCCGGGGGATCACGGCGTGTGTGCGATCGGCCTCGGCGAGTTCGCCCGCGATCGCGGCGATCGTTGCGTCATCCAGCATCCGTCGTCCTCCTTCGGCGGTCGAGCGCGCCGCGAGACTTCGCAGATGTCTCCGAAACGCCCGCCGGACGTGACATCCGCGAAGTCTCGCGGGGCGTGCGGCCGGTCACAGCTGGTTGCCGAGCTTGTACTCGCCGGCGTGCTCGTCCGGCCGGGTGTAGCTGAACCCGTCGGCGCCGATCGTGACGGCCATCTCGCTGGAGTCGGTGCGCGAGTGCACCGGCTGCGGATTGCCGTCCAGATCCAGGACGAGGGATGCCTCCGTGTACCAGCTGGGGACCACGGGGTTGCCCCACCAGTCGCGTCGCTGGTTGTCGTGGACGTCCCAGGTGATGACCGGGTTGTCGGGGTCGCCGGTGTAGTAGTCCTGCGTGTAGACCTCGACGCGATGGCCGTCGGGGTCACGCAGATAGAGGTAGAACGCGTTGCTGACGCCGTGGCGGCCGGGCCCGCGCTCGATCGCGTCGGACCGGCGCAGCGCGCCGAGCTTGTCGCAGATCGCGAGGATGTTGTGCTTCTCGTGCGTCGAGAAGCAGACGTGGTGCATGCGGGGTCCGTCGCCCCCGGTCATCGCGGTGTCGTGCACGGTGGGCTTGCGGCGCATCCACGCGGCGTAGACCGTGCCCTCCTCGTCCTGGATGTCCTCGGTGACGCGGAAGCCGAGCGACTGCATGAAGTTGACGGCTCGGGGAACGTCGGGGGTCACCTGGTTGAAGTGGTCCAGTCGGACCAGCTCGCCGGGGATGTAGAGGTCGTACCGCCACGAGAGGCGCTCGACGTGCTCGGTCTGGAAGAAGAACTCGTACGGGAAGCCGAGCGGATCCTCGACACGGACCGAATCGCCGATGCCCTTCGTGAAGCCGTCGGAGCGCCGTTCGACGCGGCATCCGAGTTCCTCGTAGAAGGCGACCGCGCGATCGAGGTCTTCGGGGCTGCGCACGCGATAGGAGAATGCGGCCACCGCGGCGATCGGCCCCCGGCGCAGCACCAGGTTGTGGTGGATGAACTCCTCGGTGGAGCGGAGGTAGATCGCCTCGTCGTCCTCCTCGGTGACGTGCAGCCCGAGCACATCGACGTAGAACTCGCGCGAGGCGGCGAGGTCGGTGACGACGAGTTCCATGTACGCGCAGCGCAGGATGTCCGGCGGAGCGGCCTGCGGCGTCGGCACCGGGTTGCCTGAGAAGATCGGCGCCTCCTGCGAGACGAAGAATCCCGACGAGGTGCGGGTCATGTGCGAGCGGTCGGTCATCTCAGGCTCCTTTGCCGAAGGTCGGGTTGTGGGCCTCGCCGAGCGTGATGTGCACGGCCTGCTGGTCGGTGTAGAAGTCGATGGAGCGGTAGCCGCCCTCGTGACCCAGTCCCGAGGCCTTGACCCCGCCGAACGGGGTGCGGAGGTCCCGCACGTTGTTCGAGTTGAGCCACACCATCCCGGCCTCGACCGACTGGGCGAAGTTGTGCGCCCGCTTCAGGTCGCTCGTCCACACGTAGGCGGCCAGCCCGTACCTGGTGTCGTTGGCGAGCGCGAGCGCCTCCTCGTCGGTGTCGAACGGCGTGATCGCGACGACCGGGCCGAAGATCTCCTCCTGGAAGATCCGCGCGTCCGGGGCGACGTCGGCGAAGACCGTCGGCGAGACGAAGTTCCCGGTCTCGAATCCGTCGGGGCGGCCCCCGCCGGCCACGAGCCGGCCCTCCGTCTTGCCGAGCTCGACGTAGCGCATCACCTTGTCGTAGTGCTCGGGATGCACGAGTGCGCCGACCTCGGTCGCCGGGTCGTGCGGATAGCCCACGATGACGCGGGATGCCTGGGCCGCATAGCGCTGCACGAACTCGTCGTAGATCTCGCGCTGCACGAGGATCCGCGAGCCCGCGGTGCAGCGCTCGCCGTTGAGCGAGAACACGCCGAAGATCGTCGCGTCGATCGCCGCCTCCAGGTCGGCGTCGGCGAACACGACCGCGGGGGACTTGCCGCCGAGCTCCATGGACAGGCCCTTGAGGAAGGGCGCTGCGTTGCCGAAGATCAGCTTCCCCGTCGAGCTCTCACCGGTGAACGAGATGAGGGGGACGTCCGGATGCTTCACCAGCGCGTCACCCGCGTCCTCGCCGAGCCCGTTCACGAGGTTGAAGGCGCCCTTCGGGAGCCCTGCCTCCTCGAAGATCCCGGCCCACAGCGACGCCGACAGCGGCGTGAACTCCGCGGGCTTGAGCACCACCGTGTTGCCGGTGGCAAGGGCCGGGCCCAGCTTCCACGACTCGAGCATGAAGGGCGTGTTCCACGGCGTGATGAGCCCGGCGACGCCGATCGGCTTGCGGTTGACGTAATTCAGCTGCCGCCCGGGGACCTTGAACGCGTCATCGGTCTGCGCGACGATCAGGTCGGCGAAGAAGCGGAAGTTCTCCGCCGCCCGCCGGGCCTGACCCAGCGCCTGTGTGATCGGCAGACCCGAGTCGAACGACTCGAGTTCGGCCAGGCGAGCATCGCGCGACTCGACGATGTCGGCGATCCGGTGCAGGATGCGGGAGCGTTCGCGCGGCAGCATCCGCGGCCAGGGTCCCTCGGTGAACGCACGCCGGGCGGCCGACACGGCCCGGTCGATGTCGGCCTTCTTGCCGGCGGCCGCCTGCAGATATGTCTCGTTGGTGACCGGATCGAGCACGTCGAACGTGTCGCCGTCGATCGAGTCGACGAACTCGCCGTCGATGTAGTGCTGGACGCGCGTGGGCAGGTCGTCCGGCACGCGGTGCGCGTCCGTGACCAGGGTGGTCTCGCTCAAGGGGTACCTCGCAGATTCTCAGAGGGCGGGGAGGCCGAAGGCCTCGTCAGGATGTTCGTGGATGAGGTAGGCGTCGAGGGTGGCCGACCGATGGCGTCGCGCCACCTTCTCGATCTCGCCCAGGGGGGCGCCGCCCTCGATGAGCCGGAGGATGTTCTCGTGCTCCGCGACGGACTCGGCGGCCCGGCCGGGGACGAAGCTGAACGTCGAATCGCGGAGGTGACCGAGCCGCCCCCACTCCGCGTTCACGAGCTCGAGCACGCGCGGGTTGGCGCACTTCGAGTACAGGATCGCGTGGAACTCATGGTTCAGCGCGGTGAAGGACTTGGGGTCGAAGTGGCCGAGCGTCTCGATCATCCGCTCGTTGAGCTCCCGGGCGCGGCGGATGTCGTCCGCGTCCAGGTGCCGTGCGGCCAGCGCGGTCGCGGTGCCTTCGAGGATGCCGAGCGCCTGCATGCTGAAGCGGTACTGCGAGTCGTCCACCATCGAGACGTGCGCGCCGACATTCCGCTCGAACGTGACCAGCCCCTCGGCCTCGAGCTGGCGGATCGCCTCGCGCACCGGCACGACGCTCATGTCGAGCTCTCCGGCGATCGAGCCGAGCACGAGCCGGTAGCCGGGCGTGAACTCCTGGCCCGCGATGCGCTCCTTGATCCACCGGTACGCCCGCTGCGATTTGCTCTGGGTGGATGTCATCGACTCCGCCATGCGTCGTACCTCGCCTTCCACTCGGCGTCGGGCGGGAAGAGGCCGTCGACCGGATGCCCCGCAGCGACCTGCTCCGCGATCCAGGCGTCCTGCTCCTCCTGCTCCAGCGCCGCATCGGCCACCTCCTCGGCGACGGCGGGCGGGATCACGAGGACCCCGTCCGAGTCGCCCACGAGGATGTCACCCGGCTGGATCGTCGTGCCGCCGCATCCGATCGTCACATCCACATCCCACGGGACGTGCTTGCGGCCGAGCACCGCGGGGTGTGCACCCGCGGAGTAGACCGGGATGCCGATCGCGGCGACCGCGTCGTAGTCGCGCACCCCGCCGTCGGTGATGATGCCGGCCGCGCCGCGGGTCTTCGCGCGGAGCGCGAGGATGTCGCCGAGCGTGCCGGAGCCCGTCTCGCCGCGGGCCTCGATCACGAGGATCTCGCCCTCGGCCACCTCGTCGAACGCCCGCTTCTGCGCGTTGTAGCCTCCGCCGTGCGAGGCGAACAGGTCTTCACGGGCGGGGACGAACCGCAGGGTCTTCGCCGTGCCGACGATCCTCGTGCCGGGGTGCATGGGGGTCACGCCGTCGATGGTGACGTTGTTCAGTCCGCGCTTGCGCAGCTGGGCGCTGAGTGCGGCCACCGGGACGCCTTCGAGCTTCGCGCGCAACTGCGCACTCAGAACAGGGGATCCGGCCGGAACAGGAGCATCGGCCGCGGATCGTCCTGCGCTCGCCGGATCTCCTGTCGCCGAGGCCTCGACCGTCGGCAGCCCTGCAGCCTTACGCGAACCCCACGCCTCGGCGCGCTGAGTGTCGTCGACGGCGGGAAGCGATCCGAGAGCCGCGTCGAAGGATGCTGCGCCCTGGGTCACCGTGGTGCGCAGGCGCCCCGAGGTCACCCCGAGGTCCGGTGCGTCGACCTCCACCTCGACCACCGACCCCGGCTCGACGACGGACGAACCCGCAGGCGTGCCGGTGAGGATGACGTCGCCGGGCTCGAGCGTGAAGTGCTGGGAGAGGTCGGCGACGATCTGCGCGAGCGGGAAGAGGAGTCCGGCTGTCGTGTCATCCTGTGCGAGCTCACCGTCGACCCAGGTGCGCACGCGCAGCGCGCCGGGATCCACCGCACGCGCATCGATCAACGCCGGGCCGATCGGCGTGAATCCGTCCCCGCCCTTCGAGCGGACGTTGGATCCCTTGTCGTTGGCGCGCAGGTCGTACAGGCCGAAGTCGTTGGACGCCGTCACCCACGCGACGTGGTCCCACGCGTCGGATCGCGCGACACGCTTCGCCGCTGTGCCGATCACGAGCGCGATCTCGCCCTCGAACGCGAGCAGCTCGGTGCCGGCGGGCCGTTCGATCTCGTCGCCGGAGGCGGCGAGGGAACTGGACGGCTTGAGGAAATACGACGGTGCATCGGGCCGGCGGCCTCGCTGATCGGCCCGGGACGCGTAGCTCAGGTGGATCGCGATGATCTTGCCTGGACGCGTGGGCAACGACCCGAACGCGTCGGTTCCGGCATCCGTCGAATTGCTCATGAGCCCCCTCGCTCTTGCGTGATATCCGAAATCGTATATTATCTGAGAACCCCCGGCAAGTCCCGCAGACCGGACCTGCCTGACAGCGAAGTCGACCGACACTGGAGTCACACATGTCCGCACCGCCGCAAGGATTTACACCCACCGGAACCATCGCCACCACCGCAGACCGCAGGCGCGTGGTCTTCGCGACCGTCGTCGGGACCACGGTCGAGTGGTACGACTTCTTCATCTACGCCACGGCCGTGGGACTCGTCTTCGGCCAGCTGTTCTTCGCCCCGCTGGGTGCCAACAGCGCGATCGTCGCGTTCGCCACCGTCGGTGTGAGCTTCCTCTTCCGTCCGCTCGGCGCCTTCCTCGCCGGACACTTCGGCGACAGGTTCGGGCGCAAGGTCGTGCTCATGTGGACGCTGATCCTGATGGGCATCTCCACGGCGCTGATCGGCGTCCTCCCCACCTACGAGGCCATCGGCATCGCCGCGCCCATCCTCCTCGTCCTGCTGCGGATCCTCCAGGGCCTTTCGGCCGGCGGCGAGTGGGGCGGCGCGGTGCTGATGGCCGTCGAACACGCGCCGAAGACGCGGCGCGGCGCGTTCGGCGCGTCGCCGCAGATCGGGGTGCCCCTCGGGCTGCTGCTGGCCTCGGGCGTGATGGCGCTGATGACGGTCATCGCTCCGGGAGACGCGTTCCTGCAGTGGGGCTGGCGTGTACCGTTCCTGCTCAGCGTCGTGCTGATCCTGATCGGCTGGTACGTGCGTCGCCGCGTCGAGGAGAGCCCCGTGTTCGAGGAGCTCGCCGCGCGCAAGGAGAAGGCGCAGATGCCGATCGTCCAGCTGTTCAAGAAGCACGCGCTGCTCGTGCTCATCGCCGCGCTCGTCTTCGCCGGCAACAACGCGGTGGGCTACATGACCACCGGCGGCTACATCCAGGGATACGCGACCAACCCCGAGGGACCCCTCGCCCTCGAGCGCGGGCCGGTGCTGTGGGCCGTCGCCGGCTCGGCCGTGACCTGGCTGCTGTCCACGCTGGCCGCCGGCTTCATCTCCGACCGGATCGGCCGACGGACCACGTACATCATCGGCTGGATTCTGCAGCTGGTCGGTGTGTTCACGCTCTTCCCGCTCGTGAACACGGGCCAGATCGGACTGATCTTCGCGGGACTCGCGATCCTGACGATCGGGCTCGGGTTCACGTACGGCCCGCAGGCCGCGCTGTACTCGGAGCTGTTCCCGGCATCCATCCGCTTCTCGGGCGTCTCGATCTCGTACGCCATCGGCGCCATCCTGGGCGGCGCGTTCGCGCCGACCATCGCCACGGCGCTCGTCCAGGCGACCGGCTCGACGATGGCGGTCACGTGGTACCTGGCGGGCATGACCGTCATCGGGCTGGTCGCGACGCTGCTGCTGCGCGACCGTTCCGGCATCCCGCTCGGACCGGACTCCGAGGCCGAGCAGTCGGTGAACCCGATCTACGGTCTCGCCAAGGCCTGACCCTCGAGCCCCCCCGCCCGGCCGTTCACGGACGGAACACGCCGCCTCGCTTCCGCGATGAGCGGCGTGTTCCGTCCGTGAACGCGACCGGGGCTCAGGAGTTCACGCGGATGATCTCCTGCTGGTACGGGGCGATGACGCCGCCGGAGATCCGCAGGTCGAGCAGAAGGAAGGGGCGATCGGATGCCGGGGTCCGCACCCATTCGGCGAGCCGGTCGAGGTCTCCCAGCGACGTGACCACGACCCCCTCGGCGCCGAACCCGCGTGCGACACCGGCGAAATCGACCTGAGGGATGAGCATGGGCTCCTGCGCGAGTCCGCGAAGGCCGTACAGGTTCACCTCGGCTCCGTAGGCGGCGTCGTTCCACACGACCGCCAGTCCGCGGCCTCCGGCGACCCGCACCGCGGACTCCAGGTCGGCCAAGGCCATCAGCCCGCCGCCGTCGCCCGTGGTCAGCACGATCGTGGCGTCGGGCTTGGCCAGTGCCGCCCCCGGCACGCTGGCGAAGCCCAGACCGATCGACTGGAACGCGGTGCCGACCATCACCATCCGATCCGGCGACGCGACCGGCCAGTACATGTTCGCCCACCCGATGAAGTGCCCGCCGTCCGAGACGACCACCCGATCCGCGGGGAGCAGCTCGCCGATCCGTGCCGCAGCCGACCGCGGGTCGAGGCGGCCGTCGGCGGCGAAGTCATCTCCCGGCTCGTACGAGCGAGCGGATGCCGCCTCCGCGGAGTCACGCCAGGCGCCGGGATGCACCTCGAGCTGCGACAGGGCGTCCGCGATCTGCCGGGCCACGACGCCCGCGTCGCCGCGGACGTAGCCGCCGACGTGCGGGTGCGTCGCCGCGGGCGCCAGGTCGACCTGGAACACCCGCGTGCCGGGGGCGAACAGCGCGCCGAAGCGCATCGTGAACTGGTTCAGCGACGCACCGAAGACGACGGCGACGTCGGCGGCGCCGATCAGGTCCATGGCGCCGTCGGCGCCGAAGCCGCCGGTCACACCGAGATCGAACTCGGAGCGGGGGAAGACTCCACGACCGAGGGCGGTCGAAGCGGTCAGCGCCCCCGTCGCGTCGGCGATCTCACCGAGCACCGGGCCGGCGCCGGCGAGCCACGCCCCGCGGCCGGCGAGCAGCAGCGGGCGCTGGGCCCCGGCCAGCGCCACTGCGATGTCGGCGATCGCCCGCTCGGCGAAGGGGCCGCGCGGTGCGAGGGCGACGGGGGCTCGCGGCTCGGGCGCGTCGGGCACCGGTCCGGCCTCGAGGGCCGCGACGTCGTAGGGGATCGCGAGGACGGTCGGCACCCGGTAGGTGAGGGCGTGCTCGATGGCGATGACGGTCGTGGCCGCGGCATCCGCTCGTCCCACCGTGTAGGTGCGGGCCCCCACCGCGGAGGCGAGCGCGATCTGGTCCACGTCCCACGGCCGCGGGCCAGACGTCGGCTCGTCGCCGACGACGAGAACCAGCGGAACGTGCGCCTGCACGGCCTCTGCCAGGGCGGTCAGGGTGTTGGTGAAGCCGGCGCCGTAGGTCGAGGTCGCGGCCGCCAGCCCGCCGCCGGCGCGGTGATACGCGTCGGCCGCCACAACCCCGCCGGCCTCGTGACGGACGGCGGTGAAGCCGACATCGGTCGAGCGTTCGAGCGCATCGAGGAAATAGGCGTTGCCGTTGCCCATCACGCCGAAGACGTGGTCGATGTGGCGGGCGAGGGTGGCGGCGACATGCGCGGAAACAGTGGGCATTTCGGCTCCGGAGACAGGGACGGACGGTGAATTCCGTGTGTGTCTCGCGGGCGGCGATCGGGATGCCGCGGCTACGTGCCCCTTTTTCGAGCACCGGCGCGAGCGGATGCGCCGGACGGTTCGAGTATAGGTCGCGTGCCAGGATGGGCGGGTGAAGACGATTCAGCTGCGCAGGTACACGCTCGTCGACGGCGAATACGACGCCTTCCTGGCCTGGTGGCGGGAATGGATGCCACGGGTGCGGCCCGCCGCCGGCTTCGCGATCGAGTTCGCCTACGGTCTGCGCGAGTCCAACGAGTTCGTCTGGGCGGTCAGCGCCGAGGGGGACCGCGACGCATTCCTCGCGCTCGAGGAGACCTACCTCGCCTCGGACGCGCGGGCGGAGGCGTTCTCGGGTGTTCCGCAGCGGGTGGCCGAGTACAACGTGCGTCTCGTGGATGACATCGGCTGACGCTCCACCGCCGGCGGTCGCTTCGATCAGCCGCCGAGCGCGTCGCGGATGACTCCCGCCGAGCGGGTCAGTCGTGCCGCGATCTGCGCGGGATCGTGCTCGCTGGCAAGATACACCACCGCCAGCGCCGCCGGACCGCGTCCGCGCGCGATCAGCGGCACCGCCACCGAGCGCAGGCTGGGGATGACCTCGTCGTGGCTCGTCGCGAAGCCTCTGGCCACGACGAGGGCCACCTCCGCCCCCAGCTGTTCGCCGACGCTCAGCGGCCACCGGCCGGGCGGCAGTGCCGAGAGGATCGCCTTGCCCGGTGCCCCGGCGGTCACCGGGTGCCTTGTGCCCGGCCGCTGTGCCACCGCGGCGACGGCGTGCCGCGGCTCGACGCTCACGAGCGTGACGCACTCGTCGTGATCGAGGACGACGAGGAAGCACGTCGTGCCGAGATCGTTCGCCACCGCGGTGAGCTCGGGGAGGGCCTCGGCCTGCAGATCCGATGCGACGCCTGCCGCCAGGGCGGCCATCCGGGCTCCGAGCTGGATCCGCCCTGACTCGTCGCGCACGAGGAGGCCGTGGTCCTCGAGCGTCCGAACCAGACGATAGGCGACGGAGCGGTGCACTCCGAGTCGACGCGCGACCTCGTCGATGGACAGCGGCTCACGGGCATCGGCGAGGGTCTCCAGGATCCGGATGCCGCGGCTCAGCGTCTGCGAGGCGGGTGCACCTGCGGCATCCGACATCGGCGGCTCCTTGTTCTGGCAATCCCGAAGAGATACGATCTGTTCCGTAGTAGAACCTCGCGTTCGAATATAGAACACCGTCGGCTCGGCTGCAAGACGCCCGCACGACCTCGACATCGCCGCCCGAGGAGGACCCCCGATGCAGTTCCACCACCACGGATACGTCTCCGGTGACCCGCGCGTCCTCGATGCAGAGGGCGCCGGCATCGACCGCCCCGACGTGCTGCCCGACGAGGTGGACGTGCTCATCGTTGGTTCCGGCCCGGCGGGCATGCTGCTGGCCGCCCAGATGTCGCAGTTCCCGGACGTCGTCACGCGGATCATCGAGCGGCGCGACGGCCGGCTCGTCCTCGGGCAGGCGGACGGCATCCAGCCTCGCAGCGTCGAGACCTTCCAGGCGTTCGGCTTCGCCGAGCGCATCGTGGCAGAGGCGTACAACATCGCCTACATGAATTTCTGGGGACCCGACCCCGAGAACCCGTCGCACATCGTGCGGATCACCCGCACGGAGGACTACGCCCTGAAGATCAGCGAGTTCCCGCATCTGATCGTCAATCAGGCGCGGGTGCTCGACTACTTCGCCGAGGCTGCGGCGAAGGGCCCGGGCCGGATCGCCCCCGACTACGGCGTCGAATTCCAGGGCCTGACGGTGCACCAGGACGGGTTGTATCCGGTCGAGGTGCGGGTGCGCCACACCGCCGGGGAGCACGCCGGTCAGGAGCGCACGGTGCATGCCAGATACGTCGTGGGATGCGACGGCGCCCGCAGCGGCGTGCGCGAAGCGATCGGCCGGCAGCATCTCGGGGGCCATTCCGCCCATGCGTGGGGGGTGATGGACGTGCTGGTGAACACGGACTTCCCGGATTGGCGGACCAAGTGCGCGATCAATTCCGAGGCCGGCAACATCCTGCACATCCCGCGTGAGGGCGGGTACCTGAGCCGGATGTACATCGACCTGGGCGAGGTCGCCGACGACGACGACCACCGGGTGCGTCAGACGCCGATCGAGGAGATCATCCGGCGCGCGAACGCGATCCTGCATCCGTATTCGCTCGATGTCAAAGAGGTCGCCTGGCACAGCGTCTACGAAGTCGGTCACCGCGTCACCGACAAGTTCGACGACGTCCCGGCGGGCGAGGACCGAGCGCCGCGGGTCTTCCTCACCGGAGATGCATGCCACACCCACAGCGCCAAGGCCGGCCAGGGGATGAACGTCTCGATGCAGGACGGGTTCAATCTCGGTTGGAAGCTCGGCCACGTGCTGACCGGGCTCGCGCCGGCCTCGCTGCTGGCGACCTACTCGGCCGAGCGGCAGCCGGTCGCCCAGCAACTCATCGACTTCGACCGGGAGTGGTCCTCGCTGATGGCGCGCAAGCCCGAGGAGATCTCAGACCCGCAGGACCTCGCGACCTACTACCTGGCGACCGCCGAGTTCCCGTCCGGGTTCATGACGCAGTACGGGGCGTCCTCCATCATCGGCGACGCCGCCCACCAGCCGCTGGCCGGAGGCTTCCCGATCGGGAAGCGGTTCAAGTCGGTGGAGGTCGTGCGCATCTCGGACGGCAACGCCGTGCACCTCGGTCACCACGCGACAGCGGACGGACGCTGGCGGGTCTACGCCTTCGCAGACGCGCCGACCGCCGGTGAGGAATCGGGCATGCAGGCGTGGGCGGACTGGCTCGGATCCGCCGGGTCTCCGCTCGTGCAGCACACGCCCGACGGTGCCGACGTCGACGCGGTCTTCGACGTGAAGGCGATCTACCAGCAGCGATTCGACGAGGTCGACATCTCCGCGGTCCCGCGCGTCTTCCTGCCGGAGACCGGTCCGCTGGGGCTGACCGACTGGGAGAAGGTGTACGCGGCCGCACCGAGCGCGTGGACCAGCGTCGACATCTTCGACGAGCGGGCGCTCTCCCGCGACGGCGTCGTGGTCGTGGTGCGTCCGGACCAGTATGTGGCCGCAGTGCTTCCGCTGACGGCGACGCGGGAGCTCGCCGACTTCTTCGATCGCTGTCTGCTGACGCAGACCGCGCCCGCGGAATCGCCCGCCTGAACAGTGCGCACCGAAGGCCTGTACGTGATGTACATCGCGACGGACCCGGGGTGCGAGCAGAATGACATCGACCGCCGATGAACGACGAGGGAGTCCCGTGCCAGAGAACACCGTGACCGCCGACCGTGAGACCGAGCTGCTGGGACTCGTGCCCGATGGACTGTTCATCGACGGTCAGTGGCGTGCCGCGACCGACGGGAAGACGCTGCGGGTGTTCGATCCGGCGACCGGCCGGGTGATCAAGGAGATCGCCGACGCGTCCCCGGAGGATGGCAAGGCGGCGCTGGATGCCGCGGTTGCGGCGTTCCCGTCCTGGTCGGCCACGCCCGCCCGCCAGCGGGCCGAGATCCTGCGTCGCGCGTTCGATCTGCTGCAGGAGCGCAAGGAGGACTTCGCGCTGCTGATGACCCTGGAGATGGGCAAGCCGTTGGCCGAGGCGCGTGGCGAGGTCGCGTACGGGGGAGAGTTCCTGCGCTGGTTCAGCGAGGAGACCGCGCGCATCCAGGGTCGCTACGGCGCGAACCCGGAGGGCACGGGGCGGATGATCGTGTCGCAGCATCCGGTCGGTCCGTGCTTCCTGATCACACCGTGGAATTTCCCGCTCGCGATGGCGACCCGCAAGATCGCGCCGGCGTTGGCCGCGGGCTGCACGGTGGTCATCAAGCCCGCAGAGCTGACCCCGTTGACCACGCTGCTGTTCGCGCGGCTGCTGGAGGACGCCGGGCTGCCGGCCGGCGTGGTGAACGTGTTCACGACCTCGACCTCCGGCGCGGTGTCCGAGCCGATCATCCGCGATCCTCGGCTGCGGAAGCTGTCATTCACCGGGTCGACGCCGGTGGGTCAGCGGCTCCTGCAGCAGGCGTCCGAGGGCGTGCTGCGCACGTCGATGGAGCTCGGCGGCAACGCGCCGTTCGTCGTGTTCGACGATGCGGATCTGGACAAGGCCGTCGACGGGGCGATCGCGGCGAAGTTCCGCAACATCGGGCAGGCGTGCACGGCCGCGAACCGGTTCATCGTGCATCGCTCGGTGGCGGACGAGTTCGCCCGCCGGGTGACCGAGCGGGTGCAGGGCTTCACGAGCGGCCGCGGCACCGAAGAGGGGGTGACGATCGGCCCGTTGATCAACGAGGCTGCGGTGCAGAAGGCATCGACTCTCGTCGAGGATGCGGTCACCCGCGGCGCCAGGGTCACCACTGGAGGATCCCGGATCGAGCGCCAGGGCACCTTCTACGAGGCGACCGTGCTCACCGACGTGCAGCCGGGCAGCGAGATCCTCCGCGAGGAGATCTTCGGGCCGGTGCTGGCCATCGTCCCCTTCGACGACGAGGACGACGCGGTGCGCATCGCGAACGACACCGAGTACGGGCTCGTCTCGTACGTGTTCACCGAGTCGCTCTCCCGCGGTCAGCGGATGATCGACAAGCTCGAGACCGGCATGATGGGGCTCAACGTCGGAGTCGTCTCCAACGCGGCGGCCCCGTTCGGTGGCTGGAAGATGTCGGGCCTGGGGCGCGAAGGCGGCGCCGAGGGCATCCACGAGTACCTGCAGACGAAGTACACGCTCACCGCCAACCCGTACGCCTGACCGAACGCGGACGACGGCTGTCCGCGAATCCCGGAAGAATGGCGCCGTGGACAACCGGAAGGTGATCGAGCGGCGCCTGCGTTCGCACCGGCTCTCGGCGCCCGCCGCGACGATCGCCGACGCCGCGTCGCACATGCTCGCGACCCAGGCGCAGGAGTTCTGGGGCGGGCGCTGGGCGCTGGCAGCGCGCACGAAGGGCGACCCGACCGTGCGCGACGTCGATGCCGCGCTCGATCGCGGCGAGATCGTCCGCTCATGGACGATGCGGGGCACCATCCACGCGATCCCGGCCCGCGATCTCATGTGGGTGCTCGGCGTCACGGGCGAGCGGCAGCACCGGGCGGCCGCCGCCGCCCACCGTCGGGAGGGCCTGGACGCCGATCAGTTCCGGACCGCCGAGCGCGCAGCGCTCGACGCGCTCGCCGGCGGGAACCGGCTCACCCGGAAGGAGCTGTTCGAGGTCTGGGAACGCGTCGGCGTGTCGACGGCGGGACAGCGGGGCTATCACGTGCTCGTCGCCCTGTCGGTGCGAGCGCTCCTGTGCCAGGGACCGGTCGTGCCGCGCGAGAGCGGGCCCACTCGTGAGCAGTTCCTCGTCCGCACCGATGAGTGGGTGACGGATGCCGCGTCCCCGGCCGATCCGACGGCGGAGATGTTCGTCCGCTACATCGCCTCGCACGGGCCGGCCGGGGCGCGCGACTTCGCCTGGTGGGCGGGACTCCCGCTGGGAGTGGCGAGGACCGCCGCGGATGCGGCATCCGCTCGTCTGTCCCTCGTCGCGGACGTCGGCGACCCGCAGTTCGTCGCCGCCGAGCCGGCACCTCGACCAAGTCCGAGCGCCTCCGACGTCCTCGCGCTGCCGCCGTTCGAGGAGTACTACCTGTCGTACGCCGATCGGACGATCCCATGCGCGCCCGAGTTCCTCAGCAGGATCGGACCCAGCATGAACGGGATCGTCCGACCGATCATCCTCGCGCGCGGTGCCATCATCGGCGTGTGGACGCACTCGGTGGCCGTCGGCCGACACGGCGACGCGCCGATCCCCGAACTGCTCGCGCAAGGCGCCGCGTCCGACGCCGAGGTCCGAGCCGCGCTCGAGCGGTACCGCGCCTTCATCACGGCCTGAACGCGCACGTGGCACACTGGCCCCGTGGCTCTTGAGCAGACTGCGCCGACGCGTCGGCCGCGGGTGCCGCTGTTCGTGATCGTGCTGGTCGCGGCGCTGGTCGGTACCTACCTCGCGGTGATCGCCCTCTACGCCGTCAACGAGCGGACAGTCACGATCGACGGATGCACCGAGGATCCGCCCGCCGACGCGATTCTGCTCTCGCTCGATCCGGAGACGATGGATGCTGCGGCCGACCGTCTCGGCGCGAACCTCGATGTCGTCTCGTTCGGACCGGTGGCGGCGAAGGACAGCAGCCTGCTCACCGCGCCCCTCACGGTGCTCGTGACGGACAACGACGGGCCTCGGTCCATCGTGATCCCACCCGAAGAGCTCCCGTCGCCGCATGCCCTTCGGCTGATCACCACCGGCTCCGTCGAGCGCTGGCCATTCGACGTGCACTCCGTCGACGTTGCCTTCGCATCGCTGCAGACCGTCGACGGCGAGGTCCGCTCCATCAAGACCGTGCTCTGCGGGTCCGCCCACGTGCCGGGCTGGACCTTCGCGTCCGAGGAGATCCCCGGAACGGACGAGCTCACCATCGACGGTGAGCCGGTCGCACAGATCCGCGTGATCGCCACGCGGTCCCCGGCCACCGTCGCCTTCGGCATCGTGATCCTCGCGCTGATGGTGGTGCTGCCGGTCCTCGGGCTCACCGTCGCGATCCTCGCGTACCGCGGGTTGCGGAAGGTCGAGGCGACCCTCATGAGCTGGATGGCCGCCATGCTGTTCGCGACGATTCCGCTGCGGACGTTCCTGCCCGGATCGCCGCCCATCGGCTCGTGGGTCGACTACCTGCTCGTCCTGTGGGTGCTGGCGGGACTGGTGATCGCCCTGGCCGTCTACGTCGCCGCGTGGGTGCGCTGGACGCCGGCGGCCGTCGCTCCCGATCGGCCGTAATCCGCCCGCGCCTCAGGCGTGCCGGTCGAGGAAGGCGTAGACCTCGTTGTCGTCCACGCCAGGGAACGCCCCGCGCGGCAGCGGGGAGAACATCTGCATGTGCACGCGCGCGCTCGGCCACGCCTTGCCCTGCCATCGGGCGGCGACCTCGGCGGGCGGGCGCCGGCAGCACGACTCGTCGGGGCAGGTCGAGACCGCACGGGTGACGCTCTCGCGCCCGCGGAACCATTTGGCGTCGTCGAAGGGGACGCCCACGGTGATGGAGAATTCCCCGTCCGACGTCGATCCCGTCTGCGTCGAGCACCAGTAGGTGCCCGCAGGTGTGTCGGTGTACTGGTAGTGCTCGGTCGTGCGGTTCTGCTCGGAGAACGCGGCGCGCGCCGACCATTTCCGGCAGACGATCTGCCCTTCCACCGAGCCGGTGACATCGCGCGGGACGGGCAGATCGTCGTTCTCGAACACGCGGGAGATGGCGCCGGATCCGTCCACGCGCAGGAAGTGCAGCGGGATGCCGAAGTGCGTCGTGAGCAGGTTGGTCAGCCGCATGCCGGCGGCCTCGTGCGTGACGCCGAACGCGTCGCGGAAGTCCTCCACCGCGAGGTTCCGATCCTTCTTCGCCTGCGCGAGGAAGGCGACCGAGGCCGCTTCGGGCATGAGGCAGCACGCCGCGTAGTAGTTGATCTCCAGGCGCTGCTGAAGGAAGTCGGCGTAGTCGGTGGGGCGCTCGTGTCCGAGGAGCCGGTGCGCCATCGCCTGCAGCGCCATCGAGCGCAGCCCGTGGCCGCCGGGGATCGATGCCGGCGGCAGGTAGATGCGGCCGTGCTCGATGTCGGTGACCGACCGCGCCGAGTGCGGCAGATCGCTCACGTAGAGCAGTTCGAAGCCGAGCTGCTCCGCCATGAGGCTCACGCTGCGGTGCGTGAGGGCTCCCGACACATGTCCGGCGGCTTTGAGCTGCTTCTCGGCGAGCTGTTCGATGTCTGGGCGGTAGTTGTTGCGCTCGCGCATCATCAGCCGCAGTTCGGTGTTGGCGCGCCGGGCCTCCTCGGGAGTGGCGATGGCCTCGCGTTCACGGCGCTGCAGCTCGCGGTGCAGGCCGAGGATCGCTTCGATCGCCTCGTCCGAGATGCCCTTGGTCACCCGGACGGCCGGGATGCCGAGTTGATGGAAGACCGAGCTCGACTGCGCGCGTTCGAGTTCGATCTCCAGCGCGGCGCGACGATTGGGAGGCTCATTGCTGAGCAGGTCGGTGACCTCGACCCCGGTGGCGCCGGCGATCGCCTGCAGGAGGGAGAGTTTCGGCTCGCGCTTGCCGTTCTCGATGAGACTCAGCTGACTCCCCGCGACTCCGACGAGCTCGCCCAGTTCGTCCAGCGTGTACCCGCGTGAGACGCGCTGGTGGCGGATGCGGTGGCCCAGTGTGGACAGTTCGATCGAGGTCGACGGCATTTCTGAAGCATATCGAAAGAAGTACGAATCTTGTGAGGCAGGAAGTCGGTAAACCAGGCTCTGATCGCCGGATAGTGGAGGAACAGCGAGAATCTGACCTCGAGGAGAGCCCCCATGGCACTGGCCGACATCTTCACGCGATCCGCGCCCACCGGCATCCGTCCGCCGGTGAACACGACCGATGCCTACGGCCGGCGTCCCGCAGTCGATGGCGCGGGCATGGCCGATCTCCTCGACTGGGTCGACGAGATCGCCGCGCTGACGCAGCCGGATCGCATCCACTGGGTCGACGGCTCGCGCGCCGAGAACGACGCGCTGCTGCGCGAGATGGTCGACGAGGGCAAGCTGATCAAGCTCAACCCCGAGTGGCGTCCCGGCTCGTACCTCGCCCGCTCGCACCCGAGCGATGTCGCCCGCACGGAAGGACGCACGTTCATCGCCTCCGAGCGCGAGCAGGATGCGGGTCCGACCAACAACTGGGCGCAGCCGGCCGAGATGCGTGCGACGTTGCAGCCGCTGTTCGAGGGGAGCATGAAGGGGCGCACGATGTACGTCGTCCCGTTCTCGATGGGTCCGGTCGGCGGACCCCTGTCCCACATCGGGGTCCAGGTGACCGACAGCGCCTACGCGGTCACCTCGATCGGCATCATGACCCGCGTCGGCGCCGATGTGCTGCGCGAGATCGCCGGCGGAGCCGCCTGGGTCAAGACCGTCCACTCGGTGGGCGCCCCGCTTCAGCCGGGGGAGCAGGATGCCGCGTGGCCGTGCAACGACGAGAAGTACATCGTCCACTACCCCGAGACGCTCGAGGTCTGGTCGTACGGATCGGGATACGGCGGCAACGCGATCCTCGCGAAGAAGTGCTTCGCGCTGCGCATCGCGTCGGTCATCGGTCGCGACGAGGGGTGGCTTGCCGAGCACATGCTCCTGATCCGTGTGATCGACCCCGCCGGTCGCGCCTACCACGTGGCCGCCGCCTTCCCCTCGGCGTGCGGGAAGACGAACCTCGCCATGCTGCGCCCGACGATCCCCGGCTGGCGCGTGGAGACGCTGGGTGATGACATCGCGTGGCTGCGCCCCGGCGAGGACGGACGCCTGTGGGCGATCAACCCCGAGGCCGGCTTCTTCGGCGTCGCACCCGGAACCGGCGAGTCGACCAACGTCGCGGCCGTGGAGACCCTGTGGGGCAACACCATCTTCACCAACGTGGCGCTGCGCCCGGACGGGGACGTGTGGTGGGAGGGCCTGACCGATGAGGCGCCCGCCGAGCTCACCGACTGGGAGGGCAACCCGTGGACGCCCGCGATGGGCCGCCCCGCCGCCCACCCGAACTCACGGTTCACCGTGGGCGCTGCGCAGTGCCCGCAGATCGCCGACGATTGGGAGGCGCCGCAGGGCGTGCCCCTGGACGTCATCCTGTTCGGCGGTCGCCGCGCCACCAACGTCCCGCTGGTCCTCGAGGCGACCGACTGGACCCACGGGGTGTTCCTCGGCTCGACGATCTCCTCCGAGCGCACTGCGGCTGCCGAAGGGACGGTGGGCGAATTGCGCCGCGACCCGTTCGCGATGCTGCCGTTCTGCGGCTACAACATGGCGGACTACTTCGGCCACTGGCTCAAGGTCGGCTCGAAGCTGCGTTTCGACCGCGCGCCGCGCATCTTCCAGGTCAACTGGTTCCGCAAGGGCTCGGACGGCCGGTTCCTGTGGCCCGGATTCGGTGACAACGCCCGCGTGATCGACTGGATCATCCGTCGCATCGACGGTGAGGTCGCCTCCGTCGAGACGCCGATCGGACGCCTGCCGCGCAGCGAGGATCTGGACCTGTCCGGCATCGACGTGCCGCAGGCCGATCTCGACGAGCTGTTCGCCGTCGACCGTGAGTCGTGGCTGCGAGAGACCGAACTGACCCAGGAGTTCTACGACACCTTCGACGGGCGCATCCCGGCCCCGCTGCAGGCCGAGTTGTCGGCGCTGCGCTACCGCCTCGAGCGCGCCTGATTCCGTCGGCGCCGGGTCACACCAGCAGCTGGTGCCTCGCGAGGTCTCGATACAGCGGGGTCGACTCGACGAGCTCGGAGTGCGTCCCTTCGCCGAGCACCGTGCCGTGATCGAGCACCACGATGCGGTCGCTGTCGACGACCGTCGACAGTCGGTGCGCGATCACGATGAGCGTCCGCCCGGTGGCCACCGCATCGATGGCATCGCGCATCCGCTGCTCGTTCACCCCGTCCAGCGACGAGGTCGACTCGTCCAGCAGCAGGATCGGCGGCGCGGCCAGCAGCGCACGCGCGATCGCCAGCCGCTGGCGCTCTCCGCCGGAGAGCATCACTCCGTCCTCGCCCACCGGTGCCTGCAGGCCCAGCGGGTTGCGCTCCAGAACCTCGGTGAGGTTGACGGCGTGCAGCACCCGTTCGCAGTCGGAATCGGATGCCTCGGGCGATGCGAGCCGCAGATTGTCGGCGATCGTGCCGGCCAGGGTGGGGGCGTCCTGCTCGACGTAGCCGAACTGGGCCCGCAGCTGCGCGCGATCCAGGGAGCGGATGTCGCGACCGGCCAGCTCGATGGTCCCGCCGGTCGCGTCGTAGAAGCGCTCGATGAGGGAGAGGATCGTGCTCTTGCCCGCACCGCTCGGGCCGACCAGTGCCACGCGTGATCCCCTGGCGACCTCGAACGAGACGCCGCGGAGCACATCGCGATCCGGCGCGGCGGCGGGGTCGGTCGCGACGTCGTCGGCGGCGCGCTCGAGGTGCGCCTGCTCGAGGACGGTGCGCGCCTCGCGTGCGGCTGCCGCGCGCGCGGCGACCACGTTCTCCGGGTAGCGGAAGCGTACGTCGCGGAACGCGATCGCCGGTGCGTCCGCAGGACCCTGCGCCCCCGGTCCCTGCGCGGCACCCTCCGGTCCCTGCGCCTGCCGAAGCGTCGCGCCTCCACCGACTGCGCCGGCCTCGATGTCGTGCTGCGATTCGGTGGGCAGGTCCAGAACCTCCTGGATCCGCCCCAGTGCTCCCAGCGCCTGGTTCACCGAGGTGATCGCGCCGAACGTCGAGCCGAGCGGGGCGATCATCAGGAACAGGAACATGATGAAGGTCACCAGCGACGCGATCGTGATCGCGCCGGAGGCGACCCGGAAACCGCCGACGCCCAGCACCACCAGCAGCGACACCTGCAGCGCGATGCCCGCGATCGGCACGACGAGGGCCGAGACCTTCGCGATCCGCACGCCCACCGCGTACGCCTCGGTCGCGAGCCCGCTGACCGAGGCCACTTCGCGCTCGGTCGCGCCGGATGCGCGCACCGTGCGGATGGACCCGACGGCCCGTTCGACACCCGAGGCGAGCTCGCCGACCTTCTCCTGCTGCTGCGTGGACGCGGTCCGGATCCGGCCGCTGAGCAGCACCACCACCACGACCGAGACGCCGATCACGACGATGATCAGCAGCAGGAGGATCGGATCGATCACCGCCATGGCCACCAGCGCGCCGACGAAGATCAGCGCGTTGCCGACGGCATCCGCCAGCCCCTGCGTCAGCACGGCGTACAGCAGCGTGGTGTCGGTCCCGACACGCGAGACGAGATCGCCGGTGCGGCGCGCGTCGAACTCGCTGATCGGGAGGTGCAGGATCCGCGCGATCAGCTTCCGCCGGCTGGAGTACACGACAGCCGTGCCGGTGCGCTGCAGGAGGTAGTGCTGATAGCCCGAGATGATCGACGACGCCACGACGAGCCCGACGAGGACCCACACCAGCGATCCCAGGGTTTCGCCGAGCTGCACCCGCTCGATGACCGAACCGACCAGGAGGGGCTGCGCGAGGGTGGCCAGGGCGCCGAGCACGCTCAGGGCGGCGACGACCACGAGCGTGCGCTTGTGCTCGAAGATGAAGGGCAGCAGTTGCCGGAACGATGCGCGCGGGCCATCCGGAATCCTGCGACCTCGTCGGCGGGTGGGGGTTTCAGACACGGGATGCACCTCGGGTTGCTCGATGGTCACTTCCGACCGTACTTCTTGTGAGCGGCCTGCCTGGACACGCCCAGCGCCGCCGCGATCGCCTGCCACGAGTAGCCGAGGTTGCGCGCGCGACGCACCTGCACCTCTTCGGCCCGGGCGAGTTCGCGCCGCACGGCCGCGAGCCGATGCAGTTCGGCGATCGGCGCCCCCTCGGGGGCCGCGCCGATCAGGGTGCGGATGTCATCGCCACTCACGGGAACACCTTTCGAGAGCGGATGCCGCGGGCCGCGGCATCCGAGTGTCAACCGTAATTGACACTCGTCGACGTGTCAATTCTCGTTGACAATCTCGTCCGAAACGGCGTCGGAGCCCGGGACTATGCTCTTCGAGTGCCAGAAGCCGTCATCCGCGCCGAGCGCCTCGAGAAGTCGTATCCGGTGAAGGGCAAACCCGACGTCGTCGCCGTCGACGGACTGTCCTTCGAGGTCGCGCCGGGCGAGTCGTTCGGGCTGCTCGGCCCGAACGGGGCCGGCAAGTCCACGACCATGAAGATGATCGGCGCCGTCTCGACGCGCTCGTCCGGCGAGCTGGAGATCCTCGGCCTCGATCCGGATCAGTACGGGCCGGAGATCCGCTCGCGCCTGGGCGTCGTGCCGCAGCAGGACAACCTGGACGGCGAGTTGAACGCTCGCGAGAACCTCTTCATCTACGGCCGGTACTTCGGCCTGTCCGCGAAGGTCTGCCACCAGAAGGCCGACGAGCTGCTCGCGTTCGCCGCGCTCGAGGACAAGGCCAAGAGCAAGGTCGAACAGCTCTCCGGCGGGATGAAGCGGCGCCTGACGATCGCACGCGGTCTGATCAACGACCCGCGGATCCTGCTGCTGGACGAACCGACGACCGGATTGGATCCGCAGGCCCGGCACGTGCTGTGGGACCGGCTGTTCCGGTTGAAGGAGCGCGGAACGACCCTCGTACTCACAACCCACTACATGGATGAGGCCGAGCAGCTGTGCGACCGGCTGATCGTCGTGGACAAGGGCCGGATCATGGCCGAGGGCACACCCGCCTCGCTGATCCGCGAACACTCCAGTCGCGAAGTGCTCGAGGTGCGGTTCGGCTCCGACCGCAATCAGCAGATCGGGCCGCAGCTGCAGGGGATCGGCGACCGCGTCGAGGTGCTGCCCGATCGGGTGCTGATCTACACCGAGAACGGCGAGACCGCTCTGGAGCGCGTCACCGAGCGCGGCCTCGAGCCGATCACCTCGCTCGTGCGCCGCTCGAGCCTGGAGGATGTGTTCCTGCGCCTCACCGGAAGGTCGCTGGTCGAATGAACGATCCGTCGCCGACATCCGTCGCCGCCCCGTCGCTGGAGGAGCTGCGGGCCGAGGCGATGGCCTGGGGGCGCAGACCCCGTGGCAGGGGCGCGTGGTACGTCACCGAGCACATGGTCCGGGCGATGCGCGCCTACGGCTGGACGATCGTCGTGGGCGCGCTCGGCCAGCCGATCATCTACCTCCTCGGGCTCGGTCTCGGACTCGCGGCCCTGATCCAGGCGCCGATCACCGATGCTGCCGGTCAGGAGGTGCCCTACCTCGTGTTCGTGGCGCCCGCGCTGCTGATGACTGCGGGGATCTCGGTCGCGAGCGAGGAGTTCAGCTATCCGGTGGTGGCCGGTTTCAAGTGGCGCCGCTACTTCTACGGCTTCAACGCGTCGCCGCTGTCCTCCCGCCAGATCGCAGCCGGAGTGGTGCTGGGCGCCGGTGCACGCATCGTCCTCGCGGCGGCCGGGTACTACCTCTTCATCTGGATCTTCGGCGCTGTCCCCGACCCGTCGACCGGGTGGATCTCGATCCTCGTGGGCGTCCTCGCCGGGCTCGCCTTCGGGATCCCCTACATGGCATATGCCGCCTCCATCGAAGAGGACAAGGGACAGTTCGCCCTCGTGCAGCGCTTCGTGTTCATGCCGATGTTCCTGTTCTCCGGCACCTTCTATCCCCTGATGAGCCTGCCGCTGTGGCTCCAGTGGATCGGATGGATCTCGCCGCTCTGGCACGCGACGGAGCTCGGACGCATGCTGACCTACGGCCAGTCCGAACCGTTCTGGCTCACGGTGGTCCACGTCGTGTATCTGCTCGTGCTGAGCGTGGGTGCGGCCATCATCGCGGGACGCATCTTCGAGCGGAGGCTGGCGAAGTGACGCTCCGACAGGCTCAGGGACCCGGGGACCAGGGCCAGCGGACTCGAGCCCTTCCCGCGCCCATCGCCCGGCGCGGCGGAGTCCGCGCGCTGTATGCCGGCAACCCCGGTGCGGTCGTGCAGCGTGGACTCCTGGCGGCGCGCAGCAGCAGCTGGGTGGTCGTGCTCTCGGGCTTCTTCGAGCCGGTGCTGTATCTCCTGTCGATGGGCATCGGCCTCGGCGCGCTGGTCGGCGACGTGGAGACCACCAGCGGCATGGCGGTGCCGTACGCGGCCTACATCGCGCCGGCGCTGCTGGCCGTTTCGGCGATGAACGGCGCCATCTACGACTCGACCTGGAACGTCTTCTTCAAGCTCAATTACGGCCGGCTCTACGAGGGGATGCTCGCCACGTCGCTGGGACCGCTGGATGTCGCCCTGGGCGAGATCCTCTACGCGCTGCTGCGCGGACTCCTGTACGCCACCGGGTTCATGATCATCATGCAGATCGCGGGTCTGAACCTGGCGTGGACGGCGATCCTCGCGATCCCCGCCGTGCTGCTCATCGCGTTCGGCTTCGCGAGCCTCGGGATGGCGGTCACGAGCTACATGAAGGCGTTCCAGCAGATGGACTGGATCAACTTCATCCTGCTGCCGATGTTCCTGTTCTCGGCGACGCTGTTCCCGATCACCGCGTACCCGCCGGTCGTCCAGACGATCGTGCAGATCTTCCCGCTCTGGCACGGCGTCGAACTCGTCCGCGGTCTGACCACCGGTGCCCTGTACTGGGGCATGCTCTGGCATGTCCTGTACTACGTGGTGATGATCGCCGTCGGCGTGATCTTCACCACGAAACGACTGCGCGCCCTGTTCCTGGACTGAGCCGCGACGCCTCGCGACTCAGAGCGATCCGGTGATCCCAGGGCCGAGGTCGACCGGCTCCACGCCGAGATCCTCGTCGTAGTCGACATCTTTCGTCTCAGGCGCCAGCAGCAGCGCGATGAAGGTCAGCACCCCCATCACCGAAAGGTAGATGCCGACCAGCCACGGACTGCCGCCGGATGCCGCCCACAGCGCCACCGCCACGATCGGCGCGAGCGCGGCGCCGAGGATCGAGGACACGTTGTACGAGATCGCCGAACCGGTGTAGCGGACGTTCGTGGGGAAGAGTTCGGGCAGCACCGCGCCCATCGGTCCGAACGTCGAGCCCATGAGCACGAAGCCGAAGATCAGGAAAGCCTGCGTCAGCGCGCCGGTGAACTTCGGGTCGACCTGCGGCATCAGGAAGAGGTTGAACGTCAGACCGAAGACGATGATCCCACCGGTCACCCACAGCAGCAGCTTGCGGCGCCCGACGGCGTCGGCAATCGGACCGGACAACAGGGTGAAGATGCCGAAGAACACCACACCGATGATCTGCATGATGACGAAGTCGGTGTAGCCGAAGCCGAGGCCCGGATAGAACTGCGCCGCGAAGGCGGTCGCATCGAACGGCTTCCCCGCAGCGTCGGCTGCCGCTGCGGCGGCGGCCGACGCTGCGGACAGGTCGGCCGCCTTCGTCCCGTACGAGAGGGTGAAGTTCGTCATCAGGTAGAACAGCACGTAGGTGGCCAGCATGATGAACGTGCCGAGGATCAGGTGCCACCAGTGGCGGCGGAACACGGTGCCGAGGGGGAACTTGCGGATCGCGCCCTTCTCCTCGGCCTTGACGAACGTCTCGGACTCCACCAGGCGCAGGCGCACCCACAGTCCGATGATCACCATGACGGCCGAGAACAGGAACGGCACCCGCCAGCCCCACGCGAGGAAGTCGGCCGAGCGCTGGCCGGCGCCCTCGGGGTGCGGGAGCAGGAAGTTGATCGCCAGGAACACGCTGTTGGCGATGATGAACCCCAATGGAGCACCCAGCTGCGGGAAGGTGCCGTACCAGGCGCGCTTGCCGGCGGGGGCGTTCTCGGTGGCGACGAGCGCGGCACCGGACCACTCGCCGCCCAGGGCGAAGCCCTGCGCGAGGCGCAGGATGAGCAGCAGCAGCGCCGCCCACCAGCCGATGTCGGCGAAGGTCGGCAGGCAGCCGATGAGGAAGGTCGCGATGCCCATGGTCAGCAGCGACGCCACGAGGGTCGCCTTGCGGCCGAACCGGTCGCCGAAGTGGCCGAAGATGACGGCGCCGAGCGGGCGGGCGATCATGGCTGCCCCGAAGACGCCGAACGAGGCCAGCAGGGCGGTCGTGTCGTTGCCGGTCGGGAAGAACAGGATCGGGAAGACCAGCACCGCTGCCGTCGCGTAGACGTAGAAGTCGTAGAACTCGATCGTCGTGCCGACCAGGCTCGCGGCGATGACGCGCGATCGCGGGTTGGCGGGTGCGGACGCTGCCGTGACTGTGGGGGAATCTGACACGGGTGATGAGTCTATCCCGGGCGGCGTCGTCGCGTCAGGTCAGGGCCGGAGCAGCGCGCCGATTTCGGGAGTCGTCGAATCAGGACCGCAGCGCGCGAAGGATCAGGGCCGTGCGGATCGCCGCATCCGCCGCCTCCGCGCCCTTGTCCTCGTGCGACCCGGGCAGGCCCGCACGGTCCAGCCCCTGCTGCTCGTCGTCGAGGGTGAGCAGGCCGAAGCCGACCGGCTTGCCGGCATCCAGGGCAACACGGGTCAGCCCGTCGGTCGCCGCGGCCGAGACGTACTCGAAGTGCGGGGTGCCGCCGCGGATGATGACGCCCAGCGCCACGACCGCGTCCGCCCCCGCCGCGAACGCCGCCTGGGCCGCGACCGCCAGCTCGAACGAGCCGGGAACGCGCACGAGCTGCCAACTCGCGCCCGAGTCCTCGAGCGTCCGTTCGGCGCCGGCGATCAGGCCGTCGGTGATCACCTCGTGCCAGGTGCCGGCCACGACGACGATCTTCAGGCCTGTGGCATCCGTACCGCCCGTGATCGGCGCACCCTTGCCGCTCACGCGCTCGCTCCACCCGAGGTCGCGGCCGCGTCGTGCATCTGCGCGATCGCGTCGGTGAGGTCTTCTTCGGCGATGAGGTGGCCCATGCGGTCCCGCTTCGTGGAGAGGTACTGGTGATTGTTGGGTCCGACTCCGACGAGGAGGGGCACCTGCTCGACGATCTCGAGCCCGAGGCTGCGCAGCTGCGCGACCTTGTCGGTGTTGTTGGTCAGCAGGCGCACCTTCTCGATGCCCAGATCGGCCAGGATGCCCGCTGCCGCGGCATAGTCGCGGGCATCGGCGGGGAGTCCGAGGGCGAGGTTGGCATCGACCGTGTCCAGGCCCCGCTCCTGCAGACTGTACGCGCGCAGCTTGTTGATCAGCCCGATGCCGCGGCCCTCGTGGCCGCGCATGTAGATCACGATGCCGCCGTCCTGTTCGATCGAGTCCAGCGCTGCCTCCAGCTGCGGCCCGCACTCGCACTTGAGCGACCCGAACGCCTCGCCGGTGAGGCACTCGGAGTGCACGCGGACCAGCGGTGCGTCCTCGGAAAGATCTCCGGAGATGACGGCGAGGTGATCCGTGCCGGTGACCCGGTCCTTGTAGGCGAGGAAGCGGAACTGGCCGTGCGATGTCGGGACGTTCGCCTCGGCGCGCAGGCTCACCCGGCGGCGGTGGCTCACGGGCCTGGTCGCATCGATCGGCTCGTGCTCGTCGAGGTAGGCGATGAGCTGTTCGATCGTGATGACGAGAACGCCGTCGCGCTCGCCGAGCTCGATCAGCCCGGGCAGTCGCATCATCGAGCCGTCCTCTGCGACGATCTCCGCGATCGCGCCGACCGGCTTCAGGCCGGCCAGTCGCATCAGCTCGACCGCGGCCTCGGTGTGCCCGCTGCGCTCGCGGACGCCGCCGTCCACAGCCCGCAGGGGGAGCACGTGTCCCGGGCGGATCACGCTCGCGGGAGTCGACTCCGGATCGGCGAGGACGTTGAGGGTGCGCGCTCGGTCGGTGGCGCTGATCCCCGTCGACACGCCGGTCGCAGCATCGACGCTCACGGTGTAGGCCGTGCCGCGGGCATCCTCGTTCACCTCGACCATGGGCGGCAGATCGAGGCGATCGGCCCAGTCGGCCGGCATCGGGGCGCAGATGAAGCCGCTGGACCAGCGCACCGTCCATGCGATCCATTCGGGTGTCGCGAGCTCCGCCGAGAGGATGACATCGCCCTCGTTCTCGCGGTTCTCGTCGTCGGCGACGATGACAGGTCGCCCCGCGCGCAGCGCGTCGAGGGCATCGGAGATGGGGGAAAGGCTCATCGCGAGCCTCCTTCCGTATGTGCGGCCTCCGCCGCAGGATCGTGCGACCCGGAACGGCCGGGCGTGAAGGCGAGGAGGCGCTGCACGTGGCGCGCCAGGATGTCGGTCTCGAGGTTCACCCGATCTCCGGGAGCGCGCCGGCCGAGCGTGGTGGCCTCGAGCGTCTCGGGGATGAGGGAGACCTCGAACCACGCCTCGGAGGCCGCTGAGCCCGTCGAAGGGTCGGGGGCCGGACTCGCATCGCTCACGGTCAGCGAGACTCCGTCGACGGCGATCGATCCCTTATCGACGACCAGCGGCGCCAACTCGGCCGGCAGTGAGATGCGCAGCACCCGCCACTGCTCACCCGGACGCACCTCGAGGATCTCGCCGGTCCCGTCGATGTGACCCTGCACGATGTGCCCGCCGAGGCGCCCGTGGGCGGCGGTCGCCCGTTCCAGGTTGACGACGCGTCCCGCGCTCGCACCGGCGAGGGTGGACATGTCGAGCGTCTGCTTCATCACGTCTGCGGTGAACCAGTCCTCGCCCTGGTCGACGACGGTGAGGCAGACGCCGCTGACGGCGATGGAGTCGCCGTGTGCGGCATCCGAGACCGCCTTCGGCGCGCGGACCGTGAGGCGCACGCCGTCACCCGAGGGCTCCACCGCGGTGACGGAGCCGATCTCTTCGACGATTCCGGTGAACATCAGACTTCCTTCTCTTCCTGCCGAGGGGTGGCGACGATCAGCAGATCGTCGCCGAGCTTCTCCACCGATGTCACGGCGAGTCGGCGGGCATCGGTGATCGTGCCGACGCCGATGTCGCCGATCACGAGGCGGTCGCCTCCGAGCAGCACGGGCGCCACATAGGCGAGCACTTCGTCGGCCAGCTGCTCGCGGAGGAACGCGCTCGCGATGGTCGGCCCGCCTTCGATGAAGACGCGCTGGACACCGAGATCCCGAAGCTCACGCAGGACGGCCGGCAGATGCGCGCCGTCGCGGTGCAGGAGTCTTCGCGGGTGCCGGTGCACGGCGGCGCCACCCGGAATATCGCGCCGCCCGAGGACGACCGGGATCGGCTGGTCGTCCAAGAGCGAACCATCGGCTCGGCGCGCGGTCAGCGCGGGGTCATCGGCCAGGACGGTGCCCGTGCCCACGACGATCGCATCGGCCTGCGCCCTGCGACGGTGCACGTCGCCGCGCGCCTCCGCTCCGGTGATCCACTGGCTCGTGCCGTCGGATGCCGCGGCCCGGCCGTCCAGGCTCTGCGCCCATTTGACGGTGACGTGCGGGCGCCCGAGGCGCTGTACGGCCAGCCACGAGTCCAGGAGTGCGGTCGCCTCGTCCGCGGAGAGGCCCGATTCGACATCCACGCCCGCGGCCCGCAGCCGCTCCGCGCCTCCGGCTGAGCGTTCCCCTGGGTCCGCGATCGCGTAGACGACCCTCGCCACTCCGGCCTCGATGAGCGCGAGCGAACATGGCCCGGTGCGTCCGGTGTGGTTGCAGGGCTCCAGTGTGACCACTGCGGTCCCGCCGCGAGCCTGGCCCGGCTGCAGCTTCGAGAGCGCATCGACCTCGGCGTGCGCGGTTCCGGCACCGCGGTGCCAGCCGTCGGCGAGCATCTCGCCGGTCGGGGAGAGCAGGACGGCGCCGACCTGCGGGTTCACCCCGCGGGGGCCGTTGCGGGCGAGCGAGATCGCGTGGCGCATCGCCTCGCGTTCCGCGTCGGTCACCGACATCCGATTCCTTCGTTCAGGCTCCGGGTAACGGCGGTCGACGGCGCGCGCGGCGCCGATCGTGCTGCCTCCCATCCGGACTTGCCGCAGTCGCCTGCTGCATCACCGTCGGTACCGGAATTCCACCGGTTCAACCTCGGCGGCATCTTGATCGGATGCTGATGCCTCGGCTCGCGGACTGTCACCGCCGGTTCGGATTCTCACCGACCCCGGAGCACGTTGCTGCTCTCGAGTGTAGTCAACGCGGCATCCGGCGATTCATTCCATGTCTCCGCATGAACAAACCGCAACGAATCCCGCCGAACCACCCGCCTGCGGCGCCCGCCATCCCGGCGCCACGTAGCCTGGAGTGGGGGGATGATGTCTCAGTCTGGAACGCATACGGCACCGCGGGGATTCGACGCACTGGCGGAGCGTCCTTACGCCGACGTCCTGATCATCGGCGGGGGTATCAACGGCCTGGCGACCTTCCGCGATCTGGCGATGCAGGGCGTCGATGTGGTCGTGATCGACCGCAGCGACTTCGTCAGCGGGGCGTCGGCCGCCTCGTCGCACATGATCCACGGCGGCATCCGGTATCTGGAGAACGGGGAGTTCCGCCTCGTCCACGAGGCGGTCACCGAGCGCAACGCGCTGCTGCGCATCGCGCCGCACTTCGTGCGCCCGCTGCAGACGACCATTCCGATCTTCTCGACGTTCTCCGGTGTGCTGACCGCGCCGCTCCGGTTCCTGCGCCACGGTGGCGGGGCGCATCGCGAGCGCGGCGCGGCGCTGATCAAGATCGGCCTCGTGATCTACGACTCCTTCTCGCGCGGCGGCTCGGTCGCCGGCAGCGGCAAGGTGCCGCGACACGCCTTCCACGGCCGCAGGCGCTCGCTGCAGGAACTGCCCCAGCTCACGCCGGCCGTGAAGTACACTGCGACGTACTGGGATGCCTCGCTGCACGATCCCGAGCGTCTGGCGATCGACGTGATGCGCGACGGCGTGGCCGCCGGCGGCGACCGTGCGCGCTCGGCCAACTACACGGCGGCGGTGGGAACCTCCGGCGATCGCGTGGTGCTGCGCGATCAGGCCACCGGCGCGGAGCTGCCGTTCGCGGCCGCGGTCGTCATCAACGCGTCCGGGCCGTGGACCGATGTCACCAACGACGCGCTCGGCGACCCCACCACCTACATGGGCGGCACCAAGGGATCCCATATCGTCCTCGATCACCCCGAGCTGCTGGCGGCGACCGGCGGACGAGAGCTGTTCTTCGAGCACAAGGACGGCCGGATCGTCCTCATCTATCCGCTCAAGGGGCGCGTGCTCGTCGGGACCACCGACCTCGAGCACGACATGGCCGATCGCATCGTGTGCACCGAGGCCGAAGTCGACTACTTCATCGAGCTGGTGGGTCACGTGCTGCCGGGCATCCCGGTCGAGCGCGAACGCATCGTCTATCGCTTCGCCGGGGTCCGGCCGCTCCCGGGGCACGGCGATCTCGCACCGGGCTTCGTGTCGCGCGACTACCGCATCGAGGCTGCACCGCTGACGGCCGGATCGCCGACCACCGTGCTGAGCCTGGTCGGCGGCAAGTGGACGACGTTCCGTGCGTCGGCCGAGCATCTCGCCGACCGAGCGCTCGAGGTGCTGGGGCAGCCGCGCCGTCGTTCCACGAAGGGCGTGCCCATCGGCGGCGGACGCGGGTACCCCCGAACCGAGCGCGCCCGACGTCAGTGGATCGACAAGAACAGTGCAGGGCTTCCGCTCGAGCGGGCCGCAACGCTGCTGGATCGCTATGGCACTGTCGCGGGCGAGGTCCTTGCAGCGATCGCCGCCGACCCGTCCGACCGGCCGCTGGCCGGCATCCCGTCCTATTCGACGGCCGAGCTGGCGCATCTGGCCCGCACCGAGAGCGTTCAGCACGCGGATGACATGGTGCTGCGCCGCACGAGCCTCGCCTTCGTCGGAGCGGTGACGGCGGAGTCGGCCCAGGAGGTGGCGGAGGCGATCGCGCCGGTGCTGGGGTGGGATGCCGCGCAGTGCGGCGCTGAGGCGTCACGGGCGCTCGAGGCGGTGCACGCGGCGGATCCGACGTGGGTCGCGAGCACTGCCGATCGGGATTCAGTCGCGCGATAGCCTGATCCGAAGCCGCGCGTGCGGCGGGAGCCTCGAGGGAGAGCCGTGCCTGATACCGCTGTGCCCGATCAGTCCGCCGTGCCCGGTCGGCTTGCTTCGCCCGGGCGGCCGGCGGCCACCCACGTGCTGGCGCTCGATCAGGGGACGACGTCGACGCGGGCAATCGTGTTCGACTCCGATGGGGCGATCGTGGCGACCGCGCAGCGCGAGCACGATCAGATCTTCCCGCGGGCCGGCTGGGTCGAGCACGACCCGATCGAGATCTGGACGAACTCGCAATGGGTGATCGCGACCGCGCTGGATTCGGCCGGGCTCTCGGCGGGAGACATCGCCGGCCTCGGCATCACCAATCAGCGTGAGACGGCCATCGTGTGGGACCGCCGCACCGGGCGACCCGTCGCGAACGCGCTCGTCTGGCAGGACACCCGCACCCAGCAGTTCATCGACCGACTGGCCGAGGACGGCGGCACCGATCGGTTCGCCTTGAAGACCGGGCTCCCGCTGGCGACCTATTTCTCCGCGTCGAAGATCGCGTGGATCCTCGAGCACATTCCCGGCGCGCGCGCAGATGCCGAAGCCGGGCACCTGCTCTTCGGCACGCCTGACACGTGGGTGGTCTGGAATCTGACTGGAGACACACGCAGCGGCATCCATGTCACCGATGTCACCAACGCGAGCCGCACACTGCTGATGGACCTGGAGACCCTCGACTGGGACGACGAGCTGCTCGCCGCCTTCGGGATCCCGCGGTCGATGCTTCCCGAGATCGTCCCGTCTTCCGGCGTCCTCGGTGAGGTGCGCGAACCGGTCGCCGCGCGAGGGGTGCCGATCGCGGGCATCCTCGGCGACCAGCAGGCGGCGACCTTCGGCCAGGCCGCGTTCGATGCCGGCCAGTCGAAGAACACCTACGGCACGGGGAACTTCCTGCTGGTCAGCACCGGTACCGACATCGTGCGCTCGGAGCACGGTCTCGTCACGACGGTCGCCTTCCAGTGCGCCGACGAGCCGGCCCGCTACGCGCTCGAGGGCTCCATCGCGGTGACCGGGTCGCTCGTGCAGTGGCTGCGCGACAACCTGGGCATCATCTCCTCGGCCCCTGAGGTGTCGCGTCTGGCCTCGACGGTCGACGACAGCGGCGGCGCGTACTTCGTGCCGGCCTTCTCCGGGCTCTTCGCCCCCTACTGGCGACCCGACGCCCGGGGTGCCCTGGTCGGTCTGACGCGATACGTCAACAAGGCGCACATCGCCCGCGCCGCACTGGAGGCGGCGGCGTTCCAGTCGCGTGACGTGATCGACGCGATCGTCGCCGACACCGGGACGGCCCTGAGCGAACTGCGCGTCGACGGCGGCGGCTCGCGCGATGAGCTGATGATGCAGTTCCAGGCCGACATCCTCGGGATTCCCGTGGTGCGGCCCGAAGTCATCGAGACGACGGCGCTCGGCGCCGCCTACGCCGCCGGCCTGGCGACCGGCGTCTGGCGCGATCGCGATGAGCTGCGCGAGCACTGGCGCGAGGGCCGGCGCTTCGAGCCGGGCATGGGCGAGGAGGAGCGCGAGCGCCGGGTGCGGATGTGGCGGAAGGCCGTCACGAAGTCGTTCGACTGGGTCGACGAGGACGCGCGGATCCTCGCGGGCACGAACGACGCCTGAGGGCTACTTCAACAGCCGGCTGAGGCGACGGTCCGCGAGGATCTTGCCGCCGGTCTGACAGGTCGGGCAGTACTCCAGTGAGTTGTCGGCGAAGAAGACGCTGCGCACGGTGTCTCCGCAGACCGGACACGTCTCGCCGCGGCGACCGTGCACCTGCATGCCGCGCCGCTTGGCGTCCTTCAGATCGGCGGGAGGCTTCCCGGATGCCTCCGCCACGGCGCTGGTCAGCGTCGAGGTCATCGCGGCGTACAGGCGGTCGATGTCATCGTCGGTGAGCGTGGCCGCCAAGGCGTAGGGCGACATCTTCGCGTCGTGCAGGATCTCGTCCGAATAGGCGTTCCCGACCCCCGCGAGGATCGACTGATCACGCAGCACCCCTTTGATCTGGGTGCGGCGGCCGGCGATCAGCCCGGCGAGCGTCTCGCGGGTGAAGGCGGGATCCAGCGGGTCGGGACCGAGGCGGGCGATTCCCGGCACGTCCTGCGGGTCGCGAACGACGGAGTAGGCGAGCGACTTCTTGGTGCCTGCCTCGGTCAGGTCGAAGCCGGACCCGTCGGAGAGCGCGATCCGCAGCGCGATCGGCGTCTTGCCGGGACGGATGAGGGTCGGCGACAGCTGATCGGTCCAGCGCAGCCATCCCGCCTTTGCGAGATGGAAGACGAGGTGGGGTGTGCCCGTCGGGCTCGTCGTCGCCAGGTCGATGAACTTGCCGTGCCGTTCGGCGCCCGTGATCTCGGCGCCCTCGAGCGCGGTGATCGGCGGGTCATAGGTCTTCAGCGCGGCGATGTTCGCGACGGTGGCGCGGGTGATCGTGAGTCCCGTCACGCGTCCGCGGAGGAAATCGACGAGCCCCTGGACTTCGGGCATCTCCGGCATGCGCCCATCCTCGCACGGCCCATCGGCGGCGGGGCGGGAAGTTCAGTCGTCCAGGACCGGCCAGGGGTGCGGCATCCGGTCATCGGTCCGCAAGAGTCCCGCGACCCATGCGTCGTCGCGGCCGAACGAGTTCGACAGCGCCTGCCGGAGGGTCCCCTCGTAGCGGAAGCCGAGAGCGCGTGCGACACGCGCCGACGCGGTGTTGCCGACCACGGCCCGCCATTCGATGCGGGTGAGGTCCGGGCCGTCGAGGTCGTAGGTCCCGACGCCGGAGCCGAAGCCCCAGTCCAGGACCGCCCGCGCCGCCTCGGTCAGCAGCCCGCGGCCGCGGAACGCCGGGGCCATCCAGTAGCCGATCTCGCCAGTCCCGCCCGCGCCGAGGCGGTGCAGGCCGATGATGCCCGCCAGCGCGCCGGACTCGCGGATCGCCCAGGTCGCCTCGATCCCGGTCGCCCATCGCTTCGCCGACAGCGGGATGAAGCCCTCCGCGTGGCGCCGGTCGTACGGTGAGGGCACGGTGGTGAACCGCTGGATCTCGGAATCCTGACATGCCGCGTAGATCGCATCGACGTCCGAGGCGGTCGGCACCGACAGCACCAGCCGCTCGGTGCGCAGGATCACAGGCTGCATCAGCACACCCTATCCGCGGCCTCCCCGCGCCGGCTCGTCCAGGCCCCCAGTCTCTGCGCCCCCCGGATCGTCCTGGCCCTCGGCCTCCCGGTCCGTCGGTCGTTCCGCTCCCGGGTTCCACGTCCCGCGGCCTCTCCGCTCCCGGGTTCCGCGGTCCTCGGTCTTCCCGCCCTCGGGTTCCGCGGTCCTCGGTCTTCCCGCCCTCGGGTTCCGCGGTCCTCGGTCTTCCCGCTCCCGGGTTCCGCGTTCCGCGGCCTCTCCGTCCCCGGGTTTCCGCGTTCTGCGGCCTCCCGCTCCCGGGTTCCAAGTCCTGCGGCCTCCCGCTCCCGGGTTCCACGTCCCGCGGCCTCCCCGCCCTCGGTTTCCGCGTCCTGCGGCCTCCCCGTCCCGGGTTCCGCGTCCTGCGGCCTCCCCGTCTCGCCCTCGCCGAGCCCACCCCCGTGCCGCAACTCCGCCTGGAGGGTGCCTGGCATCTCGGCGAGGGCCTGCAATTCCGCGGCTGCGTACGCGACGGCCCGAGTTGAGGCGGAGTTGTGGCACACCAGACGGCGATGACCCTGTGTCGCCCCTCTCCCGCCCGGCAGCTTCCTCGCGGTGGTGCCGCGCTCCGGCACACCCGCGCCCGGCGCACTTGCGCACCGAGCCATAACTCCGCCTGGGCTGTGGCCCCCGCGTCGCTGTGCCGCGCGAATCCGCGGCTGGTAACTCGACGCCTCCAGTTGAGGCGGAGTTGTGGCACACCAGACGGCGATGACCCTGTGTCGCCCCTCTCCCGCCCGGCAGCCAGTGCGCGATGGTGCCGCGCTCGGCACACCCGCGCCCCGGCGCACTTGCGCACCGAGCCATAACTCCGCCTGGGCTTTGGCCCCCGCGTCGCTGTGCCGCGCGAATCCGCGGCTTCGTAGCTCGACGCCTCCAGTTGAGGCGGAGTTGTGGCACACCAGACGGCGATGACCCTGTGTCGCCTCTCTCCCGCCCGGCAGCCAGTGCGCGATGGTGCCGCGCTCGGCACACCCGCGCTCCGTGCCACAACTCCGCCTGGGCTTTGGCCGCCGTCTCGCCGTGCCGCAGAATTCCGCGGTTTCGTGGCTCAACGCTTCCCATCGAGGCGGAGTTGTGGCACACCAGTGCCACACCACCACCCCGCCCCCTCCTCCCGATGCGACAGCACGGGACGATGTTCCACAGCCGAGCCTGCAGCCCGCCGGAGGCGCGGCGTTCGGCGGCATCCTTCACCGATGGAACTGACCTGGAACGCATACAGCCGCGCTGAACTGTGCGCCCATGGATTCACTCGCCGGAGTCTCGCCCGTGCGCTCGAGAGCGGCGAACTTCTGCGCGTCCGGCGCGACCGCTACGTGCGGACGGATATCCCTGCGGCGCTGCAGTCCGCGGTTCGCATCGGCGGTCGCGCGACGTGTCTGACGCTGCTGCAGATGCTCGGGGTCTTCGTCTTCCAGAACAGCAGACTGCACGTCCATGTGCCGCGCGGGTCGAGCAGACTTCGATCACCGGGCACCACCCGGGCGCCGCTGGCGCCGCGTGCCGACAGGGCATATCGGCTCCATTGGATGACGCTGGCGCGTCAGGATGAGGGCACCTCGACCTGCGTCGGCGTTCTCGACGCACTGATCCACGCGGTGATCTGTCAGCCCGCCCGATACGCGATCGCCACGCTGGACAGCGCGCTGCATGCCGGCCTGATCGACGAGATCGACATGGGCGACATCTTCGCCGCGCTGCCTGCCAGATTCCAGGTGCTGCGGCCGCTGATCAATGGACGCGCCGAATCCGGACCGGAGACGCTGGTGCGTCTCATACTGCGTGGGCTGGGTTGCGACATCATCCCGCAGGTGACCTTCGACGGCATCGGCCGCGTCGACCTCCTCGTCGACGGCTGGCTGGTGATCGAGTGCGACAGCAGAGAGTTCCACGAGGCCTGGGAGCAGCAGGCGAAGGATCGTGAGCGGGATCTCAGGCTCGCCGCGCGCGGCTACGCGACTCTGCGGCTGACTGCGGCCGTGATCATGACACGTCCGGACGACGTCATCGCGGCGATCCGCGGGATGCTGACGGTCCGAGGTGTGTCATAACTCCATCTCGGGTGCGCGGCGGGGCCTGCAGATTCGCGCGAACCCGCGGACGCAGAACGTCGCCGGCAGCGGTCAGGAGGAGTTGGTGCACACGCGCCTGACGGTCCCGACATCACACCGGGCACTCGCACCAGTCGTCAGCCGGCGGGCGGCGCCCCGGCGCCGCGCCTCGGCGGGCACCGCCCGGTACAGCGCACCCGGGCGTGCAGCGCACCGCGGCGCGCAGTGCCCCGGGCGTACAGCGCACCCGGGCGTGCAGTGCACCCGGGCGTACAGCGCACCCCGGCGTACAGCGCGCCCGGGCGTGCAGTGCACCCGGGCGTGCAGCGCACCCGACCCACAGCGCCCGGGCGCGCAGTGCCCCGGCGCGCAGCGCACCGCTCAGGCGCGCGAGCGCCGCAGCAGACCCACGCGGTCGTACACGTCGTCGAGCGTGCGGCCCGCGACCTCGGCCGCCCGGTCGGCGTTCGCAGCGAGGACGCGGTCGAGCTCGGCCTTGTCGTCCAGCAGCTCGAGCGCGCGGGCGCGCACCGGACCGAACTCGTTCACCACGACCTCGGCGAGCCCTTTCTTGAAGTCGCCGTAGCCGCGCCCGGCGTACTCGTCCTCGATGGACGGGATCTGCCGACCCGTCAGTGCCGCGTAGATCACCAGGAGGTTCGACACCCCCGGCTTCTGCTCCCGGTCGTAGTGCACCGCGCCCTCACTGTCGGTGACGGCCCGCATGATCTTCTTGGCACTGACCGCCGGGTCATCCAGCAGCCACAGGGTGCCGGCATCCGACTCCGCCGACTTCGACATCTTCGCGGTCGGGTTCTGCAGGTCGTAGATCCGCGCGGTGTCCTGCTGGATCACCGGCATCGGCACCTTGAAGGTCTGCCCGTAGCGCGAGTTGAAGCGCTCGGCGAGGTCGCGGGTCAGCTCGACGTGCTGCTTCTGGTCGTCGCCGACCGGCACGATGTCGGTCTGGTACAGGAGGATGTCGGCGGCCATCAGCACCGGGTAGGTGAACAGGCCCACCGACGTGGTGTCCACGCCGTAGCGGGCCGACTTGTCCTTGAACTGCGTCATCCGGCCGGCCTCGCCGAAGCCTGTAATCGTGGAGAGGATCCAGGCGAGCTCCGGGTGCGCGGCCACGTGCGACTGCACGTACAGCGTCGACTTCGACGGCTCGATGCCCGCCGCGATGTACTGCGCCGCGGTGCGCCGGGTCTTCTCGCGCAGCTCGGCCGGGTCGTTCGGCTGTGTCAGCGCGTGCAGGTCGACCACCGAGAAGTACGCGTCGTACGCCTCCTGCAGGTCGCGCCACTGCATGAGCGCCCCGATGTAGTTGCCGACCTGGAGGGAATCGGCGGAGGGCTGCATGCCGGAGTACAGACGGGGTTTGCTCACCGGTCGATTCTACGGGGGAGCCGGATGCCTCGACCCGCTGTCCCGCCTGCGCCCGCGCCCCGCTCAGCGACCGATCGTGTAGTCCACGACCACGGGTGCGTGGTCGCTCCAGCGGGTGTCCCACGACGGCGCCCGCACGACCCGGTAGTCGCTCACGCGCTCCGCCAGCTCGGGAGTGGACAGGTGATAGTCGATCCGCCAGCCGGTGTCGTTGTCGAAGGCTTTGCCGCGGCTGGACCACCACGTGTACGGGCCATCGACCTCGCCGTGGAAGGTTCGGCCGACGTCGGTCCAGCCCAGGCCCATGCCGGTCGACCCGTCGACGCCGACGACCGGCTCGCCCGCGGGGCCGAGGAAGCGGTCGAAGTAGGCGCGTTCGCGGGGGAGGAAGCCGGCTTTCTTGACGTTGCCCTTCCAGTTGCGGATGTCGAGCTCGCGGTGACCCACGTTCAGGTCGCCCATGATCACCGAGAGCGGGGACTCGGCGCGCAGCTGCGGCATCCGCCTCTCCATGGCGTCCAGGAACGCCCACTTGGCGTCCTGCCGGGGGGTGTCCGCCTCGCCCGTGTGGACGTAGGCGCTCACGACCGTGAGGCGCTCGCCGTCGACGTCGATGTCGGCCTCGATCCAGCGGCCCGCCGAGTCAAGCGGCTCGGGGCCCAGCACGCGGCGCACCTGCACCGCGGGCATCCGGGTCGCGATCGCGACGCCCGCACGGCCCTTCGCGAGCGCCTCGTCGTTGACGAGCTCCCACCCGGGCAGCGCGTCGCGCAGCTGCTCCTCGGTGGCACGCACCTCCTGCAGCGCCATGACGTCGACGCCGGCCCCGTCGAGCCACTCGATCATCCCGTTGCGGACCGCCGCGCGGATCCCGTTGACGTTGATGGAGGCGATGCGGACGCTTCGAGACACGCCCTCGAGCCTATCCGTCGCCCCGGACACTGCCTCGGTCCGGCTCGGCCGCGGCAGCAGCCTTCCGCTTCTTCCCGGAAGACCGGGCGAGCAGCTCCGGCGGCGGGGAGGACGCCTCAACCCGATGGAGCTCGTCCTCGGCCTCGCGGAGGGCGTAGTCGGCCCGCCACGTCCGATACCAGGGCGCCGCGTCGCGCGCTTCGCGCGCGGTGCGCAGCCGCACCTGCGCTGCCAGCAGCAGCGCCTGATGCTCGGCGGCGATGCGCTCGGCCTCCGTCGGCAGGAGGATCGGGATGTCCTTGTCGTGCGAGGCGACAGCGATCCACGAGGCTGCCACGAGCATGATGATCCCGCTGATCTTGAACCACAGCAGCAGTCCCACGAAGATCGCGAACGTCGCCAGCAGCGGGTTGGAGGGCGTGTAGCTCAGCAGCAGGCCGGCGCCGAACTGCAGCACGGTCAGCGCGCCACCACCCAGGAGGGCGCCGGGCCAGATGATCCGCCAGCGCAGCTGGGTGCCCGTCAGGAACCGGAAGAGGGCCGCGAGGGCGGACGCGTTCAGTGCGAAGGACACCACGACGGTGCCGAGGCGGATGCTGGTGTCGAGCATCCCCGTTCCCGTGTCGATCCCGAACAGCGACAGGATCCACTGCAGGGCCCACGCGCTGATCGCGCTCAGAGCCGAACCGACGATCAGGGCGACGCCGAACACGATCGCGGCGACGAGGTCGCGTGCCTTGAGCAGGAGGTAGCTGCGGCGGTCCGGCGGGATGCCGAAGATGTCGCGCACCCCGCGGCGAGAGTAGGTCACCCAGCCGATGGCGGTCCAGATCACCGTGCCCAGCGCGATGATGCCGGTGATGCTCAGCACGCCGCCGGTGCTGGAGGCGATCGTCTGCACCTCGTCCGTCGAGATCACTCCGTGCGGACCGATCAGCCCGGGGATGTAGCTGTTGATCACCGAGATCATGGCGTCGACGGCATCCGGATTGCCACCCAGCCACAGCCCGGTGATCGCGAACGCGACGTAGATCCCGGCGAAGATCGCGAACAGCGCCTGATAGCTGATGCCGGCGCCCAGCAGGAATCCGTTGTGCTGGAGGAAGTGCCGCCAGACCCGGACCGGGAACCACGCCATCGTCGCCTTGGTGATCTTGGTGGCCGCCTGGATCGGCTCGTCGAACCGCTCGCGGAACGACTCCTGCGTCGCCTCCCAGCGCTGGCGCAGGGTCTCCTCCTCGCGCGCGGCATCGGCGGCCGCGGCGCGGGTGTCTGGCGCGGCGCTGCGCGCGCTTCGGGGACTCACTGTCACAGATTAGCGATCGGCGGATGCCGCATCCCGACGCGCCGCGGGTTTCGAGGGCGCCCGGAACCGGCGGACGACGAAGAACACCGGGATCAGCAGCACCGCGGGGATCAGGAACGCGAGCTGCAGGCCCGGGGCGTCGGCGAGCAGGCCGATTGCCACCGCGCCCAGAACGGCTCCCGCGTAGTTGAACAGGTTGACCCGGGCGATGATCTCGTCGCTGCGCGACGGATCGAGTTCGCCGGCCGAGGTGAACGAGAGCGGGACCAGAGCGCCGACCGCGACGCCGGCGAGGGCGAAGCCGACCACCGCGGCGACCGGGAACGGCAGGAGCGCGACCAGCAGCAGACCGGCGATCGAGGTCGCCGTGGCCAGCACGGCGACCGGCCTCGGTCCCCAGCGGTCCACCGAACGGTCGGTGACCAGCCGGGTCACCAGGATCGCCAGCTGGTAGGCCGCGTACCCGAGCGGGGCGATGATGGCGGCGGCGGCGAGGTCGTCCTGCAGGTAGACGGTGCTCCATGTGCTCACCCCGGAGTCGAGGGTGAACGCGGCGAGGATGATGAAGCCGAACAGCCAGATCCCGCGGCGGGGGAGCGGGCGCGTCGCCCGCGCGCCGACCGGAGCGGCGGCGCGTTCCGGATCGAAGGCGCGCAGCCCGAGGAGGGCCACCACCAGAAGCACGAGCGCTGCGACGATGAACGGCGCCGACTGCCAGCCGAGCGCGGCAGCTCCAGCGACCGCGAGGGCGCCGAGGATCGCCGCGGCGGTGTACGACGCGAAGAACCCGCCCATCAGGTCGCGCCCGTACCGGCGCTGCACCAGCACGCCCTGCATCGCCCCGGACGCGTCGACCGCCCCCAGGCCGAGTCCGTAGATCGCGAACGCGGTGACGAACAGCGGCATCGGCGAATCGATCAGGATGAGCGCCAGCCCGGCGACCTCGAGCGTCAAGCCGGTGGCGAGGGCGATGCGGCTGCCGCGCCAGCGGGCGAGGGCGTCGGCGAGCACGGATCCGCCCGCAGCGGCGACGCACACCAGCAGCACGATCAGCGACACCGTGGTGTCGTCGATGCCCTGGCGGGCCTTCAGCGTGGGCAGGGAGGTGACGACGACGGCGTAGCCGAGGCCCTGCGCCGCGTATGCGGCCGAGATCGCGAGACGCGATCTGACCGCTGCGGCGGGCACGGGCTCAGCGGCGACCGCGGAGCACTGCCTGCTTGACCTCGGCGATCGCCTTGGTCACCTCGATGCCGCGCGGGCACGCCTCGGTGCAGTTGAAGGTGGTGCGGCAGCGCCACACGCCTTCCTTGTCGTTGAGGATGTCCAGTCGCACGTCGGCGGCGTCATCGCGCGAGTCGAAGATGAAGCGGTGCGCGTTGACGATGGCGGCCGGGCCGAAGTACTGCCCGTCGGTCCAGAACACGGGGCAGGACGAGGTGCACGCGGCGCACAGGATGCACTTGGTGGTGTCGTCGAAGATCTCGCGATCGACGATCGACTGCACGCGCTCCTTGCCCTTCTCGGGGACGGACCCGGCGATCAGGAATGGCTGCACCTCGCGGTACGACGCGAAAAACGGCTCCATGTCGACGATGAGGTCCTTCTCCAGCGGCAGGCCCTTGATCGCCTCGACATAGATGGGCTTGCTGATGTCGAGATCCTTGATCAGCGTTTTGCAGGCGAGCCGGTTGCGGCCGTTGATGCGCATCGCGTCCGACCCGCAGATGCCGTGTGCGCACGAGCGGCGGAACGACAGCGACCCGTCGACCTCCCACTTGATCTTGTGTAGCGCATCCAGCACGCGGTCCGTCGAGTAGAGCTCCACGTCGTAGTCGACCCAGCGCGGCTCCTCGTCGATCTCCGGGTTGAACCGGCGGATGATGAAGGTGACCAGGAACGACTGGATGCCGGTCTCTTCCGGCGTCACGTTCTGCAGGGCATCTTCGATCTGGTCGTCCGTGCCCGTCGCGACGAGAGTGGCCATCAGTACTTCCTCTCCATCGGCTGGTAGCGGGTGATGACCACGGGCTTCCAGTCGAGGTCGATGTGGTCGGCAGGATGCGACGAGTGGGGGTCGCCGGTCAGGTAGGCCATGGTGTGCTTCATGTAGTTCTCGTCGTCGCGCTTGGGGAAGTCGTCGCGCATGTGACCGCCACGGCTCTCCTCGCGGTTCTGCGCGGCGTAGACGACGACCTCGGCGAGGTCGAGCAGGAAGCCGAGTTCGACGGCCTCGAGCAGGTCGGTGTTGTAGCGCTTGCCCTTGTCGTCGACGTGGATGTTCTTGAACCGCTCGCGCAGGTCGGCGATCACCTCGAGCACGTGTGCGAGCGACTCGTGGGTGCGGAACACCTGGGCGCCCTTGTCCATCTCGTCCTGCAGCGTCTTGCGCAGCACCGCGATGCGCTCCTGGCCCGGATTGGCGCGCAGGCCCTCGATGAGACCGACGACCTCGTTGACCGAGCCCTCGGGAATCTCGACGAACTCGGCAGTCTTCACGTACTCGACCGCGTTGCGGCCGGCGCGCTTGCCGAACACGTTGATGTCCAGCAGCGAGTTGGTGCCGAGCCGATTCGAGCCGTGCACCGACACGCACGCGCACTCGCCCGCGGCGTACAGGCCCGGAACGACGGTGGTGTTGTTCGAGAGCACCTCGGCGTTGTTGTTGGTCGGGATGCCGCCCATCGCGTAGTGCGCGGTCGGCATGACCGGCACCGGCTCGACGACGGGGTCGACGCCGAGGTAGGTGCGCGCGAATTCGGTGATGTCGGGGAGTTTGGTCTCCAGCACCTCGGCACCCAGGTGCGTGCAGTCCAGCAGCACGTAGTCCTTATGCGGGCCGGCGCCGCGGCCTTCCGCGACCTCCTGCACCATGCAGCGTGCGACGATGTCGCGGGGTGCGAGGTCCTTGATGGTGGGTGCGTAGCGCTCCATGAAGCGTTCGCCGGACGCATTGCGCAGGATGGCGCCTTCGCCTCGCGCGCCTTCGGTGAGCAGGATGCCGAGGCCGGCGAGGCCGGTGGGATGGAACTGGAAGAACTCCATGTCCTCCAGCGGCAGTCCCTTGCGCCAGATGATCCCGACACCGTCACCGGTGAGGGTGTGGGCGTTGGAGGTCGTCTTGTAGATCTTCCCGAAGCCGCCGGTGGCGAAGATCACCGCCTTGGACTGGAAGACGTGCAGATCGCCGGTGGCCAGCTCGTAGGCGACGACGCCCGCGATCTGGGTGCTGCCGTCGTCGTCCTTCACGGTGATCAGATCGAGCACGTAGAACTCGTTGAAGAAGTTGATGCCCAGGCGGACGCAGTTCTGGAACAGCGTCTGCAGGATCATGTGGCCGGTGCGGTCGGCGGCGTAGCACGCGCGGCGGACCGGGGTCTTGCCGTGGTCGGCGGTGTGCCCGCCGAACCGGCGCTGGTCGATCTTGCCCTCGGGCGTGCGGTTGAACGGCAGACCCATGTTCTCGAGGTCGATGACCGCGTCGATGGCCTCTTTGGCGAGGATCTCGGCCGCGTCCTGGTCGACGAGGTAGTCGCCGCCCTTGACGGTGTCGAAGGTGTGCCACTCCCAGGAGTCCTCTTCGACGTTCGCGAGCGCGGCCGCCATGCCGCCCTGTGCGGCACCGGTGTGCGAACGGGTGGGGTAGAGCTTCGAGATCACCGCGGTCTTCGCGCCGGGCCCGGCCTCGATCGCCGCGCGCATGCCGGCGCCGCCGGCTCCCACGATGACGATGTCGAACTGGTGATAGTGGACGCCGTCTTTGACGATGCTGTCGGTGCCCACGGTTGGGGTGCTCACGGAAAGAGTGCCTCTACTGTCTGTTCGTCGATTGGCGATGCGGGCTCAGAGCCGGGGTGCGGGCAGGTTCTGGCACTGCTCCCAGAACACGCTGTCCGTCGTGACCCCGTTGCACGGGTCGAACGCGAAGACGACGAGCGTGCCCAGGACGATCAGGAACCCGGCCGCCAGCCACAGCGCCCACACCAGTACGCGCCGTGTGCCCGAGTGGGTCACGTAGTCGTTCACGATGGTGCGCATGCCGTTCGCGCCGTGGATCAGCGCCAGCCACAGCATGACCACGTCCCACCACTGCCACCACGGGTTCGCGAGCTTGCCGGCGACGAATCCCCAGTCGATGCCCTTGATGCCGTCGCCGAGGAACAGGTTGAAGAAGAGGTGGCCGAAGATGAGGAAGACCAGCAGCACGCCCGAGACGCGCATGTAGATCCAGCCCCACTTCTCGAGGTTGGGTCCCTTGCGCCGGGGTGCGGCCAGCGGCGAGCGGGGCGCGGCGAGATCCATGGTGCTCATCAGTGACCGCCTGACATCTCGGAGAACACGTTGATCAGGTGACGCGGCGCGAACCCGGCCATCGTCGCGGCCCACAGGCCGAGCACGCCCCACCACAGGTGGCGCTGGTGGCGTGTCGCCCACGGCCAGAAGTCGACCGCGATGATGCGCAGGCCGTTGAAGGCGTGGTAGGCGATCGCAGCGACGAGGACGACCTCGCCCAAGCCCATGATCGGGTTCTTGTACGTGCTCATCACTGCGTTGTACGCCTCGGGCGACACGCGGATCAGCGACGTGTCCAGCACGTGGACGAGGAGGAAGAAGAAGATCGCCACGCCGGTGATGCGGTGCAGTACCCAGGACCACATTCCTTCGGAACCCCGGTACAGCGTGCCTCGGGGAACCTTGGACGTGGTCTCGGATACCGACGGTGTCAAGCGGATGCCTGCGGACACGGTCGTCCTCCCTGTCGGTGCGAGGTCTGAACGCGCGGGCGCAGACCTTGCGCGGGCGCCTTTTCATCCTACGACCGCACCGTGTCGCCAGGCCAATGAGGTGACCCTAACTGTCTCGACGTCGAGACAGTTCAGGCCTCGTCGCGACACCGCCACGAAATGTTCGCGTCGATCGCGCTGGGTACGCTTGGCCGCATGCCAGAGCCCCTGAAGCCAGAGCCCATCCCGGACTTCTACTCCGTCATCCCCGCCGGCGGGATCGGCAGCCGGCTGTGGCCGCTGTCGCGCGCCGACGCGCCGAAGTTCCTGCACGATCTGACCGGTTCCGGTCAGACACTCTTGCGCGACACGTGGGACCGCCTCGAGCCGTTGTCCGGCTCGGACCGCATCGCGGTCGTGACCGGACGCGCGCACCGCGCCGCGGTCGAGCGGGAGCTGCCCGGCATCCCGGACAAGAACGTGTTCCTCGAGTCGGAGCCGCGCGACTCCGCCGCGGCCATCGGTCTGGCCGCCGCGATCCTGCACCGCCGCGAGCCGGACGTCATCATCGGATCGTTCGCGGCCGATCATGTCATCCGCGGGACCCGGCTGTTCGAGCACGCCGTCCGCCAGGCGGTCGCCGTCGCCCGCGACGGATACATCTGCACCCTCGGCATCCCGCCGACCGAGCCCTCGGTCGGCTTCGGCTACATCCAGAAGGGCGATGAGCTCGTCGTGGACGGCGCCCCCGAGGCCGCCTACGTGAAGCGCTTCGTCGAGAAGCCCGATCTCGACACCGCCCGCGAGTACGTCGCGGACCGCTCCTACCTGTGGAACGCGGGCATGTTCATCTCGCGCGCCGACGTGCTCCTGGCCGAGATCGAGGCGAACCAGCCTGCGCTGTACGCCGGGCTCATGGAGCTGGCAGAGGCGTGGGATGACCGCGAACTGCGGGGCCCGGTCGTGGACCGCGTCTGGCCGAGCATCACCAAGATCGCGATCGACTACGCCGTCGCCGAGCCGGCAGCGGAGAAGGGCCGCCTCGCGGTCGTCCCCGGGCACTTCGAGTGGGACGATGTGGGGGATTTCGCGAGCCTTGCGAAACTCAACTCCCACGGGCGCAAGAACGACCTCGCGATCCTCGGCGAGAACGCGCGTGTCCTGGCCGACGCGTCCAGCGGCATCGTCGTGAGCCAGACGCAGCGCATCATCAGCGTCATCGGCGTGAAGGACATCGTGATCGTCGACACCGCGGATGCGCTGCTGATCACCACGAGCGAGCACGCGCAGCGCGTCAAGGGCGTGGTGGACGCCCTGAAGCTCACCGGCCGCGGAGACGTCCTCTAGAGCGCTCGTCGAGTCGGAGCGGATGCCGGAGCCGAGGCATCCGCACTGCCGATGTCGCCTCTGTTGCGTCTTTGTAACCATTCGGCCCGTCGGGCCGGTCCGGCATGCAAGCCCGTCGTCACAATGGGTAACTTGATGCAGTCACCCGCGAAGTCCGCGGGGCACCTTTGATGGAGGCGTGAGTTGACTTTCTCTACCACCAAGAAGTTCGCCGGGGTAGTTGCCACCGCCGGACTGCTCGTTGCCCTTGCCGGCTGCGGGTCGGCACCCGAGCCGACCGCTTCAGAGACCGGCGACGCCGGCGGAGCCGTTGCAGACTTCCTTCCCTGCATGGTCTCGGACGCCGGCGGGTTCGACGACAAGTCGTTCAACCAGCTCGGCTTCGAGGGCCTCGAAGCCGCATCCTCGACGCTTGGCGTCGAGCCGGTCGCTGTGCAGTCCGACTCCGAGGCTGACTTCGCCCCGAACATCACCAGCCTGATCGACCAGAACTGCAAGCTCATCGTCACGGTCGGCTTCGCGCTGGCCTCGGCGGCGGGCGAGGCAGCCACGGCCAACCCCGATCTGGAGTTCGTCTCCATCGACGACGTCGTGGACAACGACTTCGACGGCGAGACCGACGCGGACAACATCAAGCCGATCGTGTTCGACACGTCGCAGGCGGCATTCCTCGCCGGGTATGCGTCGGCGTCGTACTCGACCGACAAGTCCAAGAAGGTCGGCACGTTCGGCGGCATGAACTTCCCGACCGTCTCGATCTTCATGGACGGCTTCGCCCAGGGCGTGGCGTACTGGAACGAGCAGAAGAGCGACACCGTCGAGGTGCTCGGCTGGGACACCGCCGCTCAGGACGGCGTCTTCACCGGCGCGTTCACGGCCAACCAGGACGCGATCAACGCCGCGCAGGGTCTGGTCGACCAGGGCGTCGACGTGCTGCTGCCCGTCGGCGGTCCGATCTACCAGAGCGCCGCATCGGTGATCCGCGACTCCGGTCGTGACATCGCCCTCGTCGGCGTCGACGCCGACGTCTACGAGACCGACCCGACGGTGGCCGACCTGCTGCTGACCTCGATCCGCAAGGCGATCGACGTCGGTGTGGAGGAAGCCGTCACCGCCGCAGGCCAGGGCGAGTTCGACAACACCCCGTTCGTCGGCACCCTCGAGAACGAAGGCGTCGGGCTCGCACCGTTCCACGACTTCGAGTCGAAGATCTCGCCCGACCTCCAGGGTGAGCTCGACGAGATCCAGGCGGGCATCATCGACGGCTCGATCGTCGTCACGTCCTACCTCGCGGGCTGAGTCCCCTCGGAACGGGGAGGCTGGGGAACCAGCCTCCCCGTTCCTGTTCGTCCGTCCGCCCACTTACTAGGATCTGGAGCATGAAGCTCGAACTCCGCGGTATCACCAAGCGGTTCGGCAGCCTCGTCGCCAACGACCACATCGACCTGGTGGTCGAGCCGGGGGAGATCCACTGCCTCCTGGGTGAGAACGGCGCCGGCAAGTCGACGCTGATGAACGTCCTGTACGGGCTCTACCGAGCCGACGACGGCGTCATCCTGCTCGACGATCAGGTGCAGAACTTCCAGGGCCCCGGCGACGCCATGCGCGCCGGCATCGGCATGGTCCACCAGCACTTCATGCTGATCCCCGTCTTCACGGTCGCCGAGAACGTCATGCTCGGCCACGAGTCGACCAAGGCCGGCGGCATCCTCGATCTGGATGCCGCCCGTACGCGCGTTCGCGAGATCTCCGCGCGCTTCGGGTTCGACGTCGACCCCGACGCGCTCGTCGAGGATCTCCCGGTCGGCGTGCAGCAGCGCGTCGAGATCATCAAGGCGCTCTCGCGGGATGCCCGGGTGCTCGTCTTCGACGAGCCCACCGCGGTCCTGACCCCCCAGGAGACCGACGAGCTGATGGCGATCATGCGCCAGCTCAAGGAATCCGGCACGTCGATCGTATTCATCACCCACAAGCTGCGCGAGGTCCGCGAAGTCGCTGACCGCATCACGGTGATCCGCCTCGGCAAGGTCGTCGGCGAGGCATCGCCCGGAGCCACGAACGCCGAGCTCGCCGAACTCATGGTCGGTCGCGCCGTCGAGCTGACCGTCCACAAGGATGCGCCGACGCTCGGTGAGCGCGCCCTCATCGTCGAGGGACTCACCGTCATCGACGCGAAGGATCAGATCGTCGTCAACGACGTCAGCTTCGACGTGCGCGCGGGCGAAGTCGTCGCGATCGCCGGCGTGCAGGGCAACGGCCAGACGGAGCTCACCGAGGCGCTCGTCGGGCTGGAGCAGCGCGTCCAGGGGTCGGTCCGCCTCGGCGGCGAGGAACTGGTCGGCGCGAGCGTGCGGCGGATCCTCGACGAGGGCGTCGGATTCGTTCCCGAGGACCGCAAGGAGGACGGCCTGGTCGGTCCGATGACGATCGCGGAGAACCTCGTGCTGGACCGGACGGACGGTCCGCCGTTCGTGCGCGGTGGCGGGCTGCGCCTCGGCTACATCGCCGACTTCGCGCGGGAGAAGTTCACCGAGTTCGACGTACGAGCCCCCGGCATCGAGTCGCCAGTCGGGACGCTGTCGGGAGGGAACCAGCAGAAGGTGGTGCTGGCCCGCGAGCTGAGCCGCGATCTGTCGCTGCTCGTCGCCGCGCAGCCGACCCGCGGTGTCGATGTGGGATCGATCGAGTTCATCCACAAGCGCATCATCGAGACGCGTGACTCGGGCATCCCGGTCATCGTGGTCTCCACAGAACTCGACGAGGTCACCGCGCTCGCCGACCGCATCATCGTGATGTACCGCGGCCGCATCATCGGCATCGTGCCCGGCGACACCCCGCGCGGTGTGCTGGGTCTCATGATGGCCGGCGAGACACCCACCGAGGGGGTCGCCGCGTGAGCGAGAACCTGACCGGCGGCGCTGCCATCACCCCGCTGGCCGGCGCCACCACGCCCGCGGCGCCGGTGACGCCCACCCCCGGGGTCCCCGAGAACTCGAAGTGGCACGACACGTTCCTGCGGATCACCCAGGGGAACGCACTCATCTCGGTGCTGGCCGTCGTGCTGGCGCTGATCGTCGGCGGCATCATGATCGCCTTCACCGATGAAGGCGTCCAGCAGGCCGCCGGCTACTTCTTCGCGCGTCCCTGGGACACGATCGTGGCGATCTGGGAGGCGGTCTCCGGCGCCTACATCGCCCTCTTCCGCGGCTCAATCTACAACTTCGGCGCGGACAGCTTCGCGCGCGGCATCCGTCCGCTGACCGAGACGCTCACCTTCGCCACACCCCTGATCGCGGCGGGACTGGGCGTCTCGCTCGCGTTCCGGATCGGCATGTTCAACATCGGCGGCCGCGGTCAGATGCTGATGGCCTCCGCTGCCGCCGGGTGGGTCGCGTTCTCGCTCGATCTGCCGTGGGGCATCCACATGATCGTGGCGCTGATCGCGGGACTGGTCGCCGGCGCGCTGTGGGCCGGCATCGCCGGTGCCCTGAAGGCATGGACCGGCGCGCACGAGGTGATCGTGACGATCATGCTGAACTACATCGCGTTCTACCTCATCTCCTGGATGCTGCGCACGCCAGGCCTGCTGCAGGCGCCCGGGTCGAGCAACCCGAAGACTCCCGCGATGAAGGACACCGCAGTCTTCCCGGAGCTGCTCGGACCCCAGTACAACCTGCACTTCGGCTTTCTCCTGGTGATCCTCGCCACGGTCGTCGTCTGGTGGATCCTGAGCAGATCGAGCCTCGGGTTCAAGTTCCGCGCGGTGGGCGAGAATCCGAAGGCCGCGCGCGTCGCGGGCATCAACGTCAAGAGCATGTACATCATCGGGATGCTGATCGCCGGCGCCCTGGTGGGCCTGGCGGGCGTCAACCAGGTGCTCGGCACGATCACGACCGGGTTCTCCGCCGACATCGACGCCGGGATCGGATTCGATGCGATCACCGTGGCGCTGCTCGGCCGCTCGACGCCGTGGGGCACCTTCGCCGCCGGCATCCTGTTCGGCGCCTTCAAAGCCGGCGGTTTCGGGATGCAGGCGGCGGAAGGGATTCCGATCGAGATCGTCACGGTCGTCCAGGCGCTGATCGTGCTGTTCATCGCGGCTCCGCCGCTGGTGCGCACCATCTTCTTCCTGCCCTCGCCGGAACGCGATCAGCGGCGCCGTGAGAAGGCCAGGCAGAAGGCGCTCAAGGCCGAGGCTGGGACGGTGGCGAAATGACGACTCCCGTGAGTACCGTCGACGGCGCTCTGGCGCCCGAGGCTCCGCTGAAGGCAGAGGTCCGCAGCTGGAAGGCGCCGATCGCGCTCGCCGTGTTCACCGCGCTGTACGCGCTGCTGATCGTCGCCGCGCCGCGCGGCGGCGAGACCACGTTCCGCATCTCGACCGCGGCCGACGCGCTGCAGCTGCCGGAGTGGACGGTCTCGGTCGGCACGTCCACCTGGATCGTCTTCGGGCTGCTGGTGGTGCTGACGCTGGGCGCCGTGGCGTTCGTGCGACAGTTCCGTCAGACTCCGCTGTGGCTGATCGCCGCGTTCATCGTCTTCGCGATCTTCGGCTTCCTCGCGTGGGCAGGTGCCGGAAAGAACATCCCCGTCGCCGGTCTGCTCGCGGGCGCCGTCGGTCTTGCGATACCCCTCATCTACGGCGCGCTCGGCGGCGTGATCGGCGAGCGGGCGGGTGTCGTGAACATCGCCATCGAGGGCCAGCTGCTGGCCGGCGCCTTCACCGCCGCCGTGGTCGCGTCGCTGACCCGCCAACCGATCCTGGGGCTGCTGGCGGCTGCGGTGGCCGGCATGCTGGTCGCCTTCATCCTGGCCGCGTTCGCGATCAAGTACGTCGTCGACCAGGTCATCGTCGGCGTGGTGCTCAACGTGCTCGTGGCGGGTCTGACCAGCTTCCTGTACTCCCAGGTGCTCCAGCCCAACGCCGCGACGCTGAACTCGCCGCCGCGCTTCGACCGCCTGCCGATCCCGTTCCTGAGCGAGATCCCGATCCTCGGGCCGGTGCTGTTCCGGCAGACGATCATCGTGTACCTGATGTACATCGCCGTCGCCCTGGTCTGGTTCGGAATGTTCCGCACCCGCTGGGGTCTTCGCCTGCGCGCCGTCGGCGAGCACCCGCAGGCAGCCGACACCGTCGGCATCAAGGTCAACCCGACCCGGTTCTGGAACCTGCTCCTCGCCGGCGCCATCGCCGGCATCGGGGGCACCGTGTTCACCATCGGCAACGGCATCGCCTTCAACAAGGAGATGACCGCCGGTGCCGGCTTCATCGCACTCGCCGCGGTCATCTTCGGCCAGTGGGATCCGATCAAGGCCACCCTGGCCGCGCTCCTGTTCGGGTTCGCCTCGAGCCTGCAGAACACCCTCAGCGTCATCGGATCACCGGTGCCGAGCGAGTTCATGCTGATGCTGCCGTACCTGGTCACGATCTTCGTGGTGGCCGGGGTCGTCGGCAAGTCTCGAGCGCCCGCCGCCGACGGCCAGCCGTACATCAAGGGATGACCGACGCGCCCGCGTGCAGGCGAGCCGCGGCATCCGTTCTCCCACGACACCTCCCGGAGGATCCACTGTGACCGACATCGACTGGGATGAGCTGCGCGCGGCCGCGACCGCGGCCAAGGAGCTCGCCTATGTTCCCTACTCCCGCTTCAAGGTGGGCGCGGCCGCGCTGGTCTCCGACGGGCGGATCGTGTCCGGCTGCAACATCGAGAACGCGTCGTACGGGGTGACCCTCTGCGCGGAGTGCTCGCTGGTGAGTGACCTGTTCATGTCCGGCGGCGGGAAGCTCGTCGCGTTCGTGTGCGTCGACGGTCAGGGCGCCACCCTGATGCCGTGCGGGCGCTGCCGTCAGCTCCTGTACGAACACGCGATTCCCGGGATGCTGCTGGAGACCGTGTCCGGCATCCGGACGATCGACGAGGTCCTCCCGGACGCGTTCGGGCCCCGCGATCTCGAAGAGGCCGCACGATGAGCACCGGGCAGCCCGAGGCGCACGACGCCGTCGATGTCATCCGCACCAAGCGCGACGGCGGCGAGGTGCCCGAAGAGGCGCTGCGCTGGATGATCGACGCGTATACGCGCGGCTACGTCGCCGACTCGCAGATGGCCGCCTTCGCGATGGCGGTGCTGCTGAACGGCATGACGCGCACCGAGATCCGGGTGATGACCGACGCGATGATCGCCTCGGGGGAGCGGATGAGCTTCTCGGGCCTCGGCAAGCCGACGGTGGACAAGCATTCCACCGGTGGGGTCGGTGACAAGATCACGCTGCCGCTGGCGCCGCTGGTCGCATCGTTCGGCGTGGCCGTCCCGCAGCTTTCCGGCCGCGGTCTCGGCCACACCGGCGGCACGCTCGACAAGCTGGAGTCGATTCCGGGGTGGACGGCGAGCCTGTCCAACGAGGAGCTGCACGAGCAGCTTCGCGACGTCGGCGCGGTCATCTGCGCCGCGGGCTCCGGGCTTGCTCCCGCCGACAAGAAGCTCTACGCGCTGCGCGATGTCACCGGAACGGTCGAGGCGATCCCGCTGATCGCCTCGAGCATCATGTCCAAGAAGATCGCCGAGGGCACCGACTCGCTGGTGCTGGACGTGAAGTTCGGCTCCGGGGCGTTCATGCAGGACATCGACAGGGCCCGCGAACTCGCACGCACGATGGTCGAGCTCGGCACCGATTCGGGGGTGGCCACGACGGCGCTCCTCACCGACATGAATACCCCGCTGGGCCTTGCGATCGGGAACGCCAACGAGGTCCGCGAGTCGGTCGAGGTGCTCGCCGGCGGCGGCCCGGCCGATGTCGTCGAGCTCACCGTCGCGCTGGCTCGCGAGATGCTCACCCTGGCCGGTCAGCCGGACGCCGACATCGAGGCGGCGCTGCGCGACGGCCGTGCGATGGACAGCTGGCGGGCGATGATCCGTGCGCAGGACGGGGATCCGGATGCCGCACTGCCGACGCCCCACGAGACGCACGTCGTGACGGCGGGCGAAGCCGGACACGTCACGCGCATGGACGCCCTGCCGTTCGGCATCGCCGCATGGCGGCTCGGGGCGGGCCGCGCGCGCGCCGAGGACTCGGTGGTGCATTCGGCCGGCATCGACCTGCACGTCAAGCCCGGAGACCGGGTTGCCGCCGGGCAGCCCCTGTTCACGCTGCTCGGTCACGACGAATCGCGATTCCAGCGCGCCCTGGCCGCGCTGGAGGGCGCGTGGGCGATCGGGCAGGATGCCCCGGAGGCGACGTCGCTCGTCCGGGAGCGGATCATCGACTGACCCGGTGCGGCGGATGCCCGTCGCGCGTCGCGCCGCGGCATCCGATTCCCTTCTTCCCGTCTTCTTCTGTCTGCTGATCCCGTCTTCTTCTGTCTGCTGATCTGCGCCAGACTGGAAGCCCACCCCGCCGCTTGAAACCCCGTCCTCGGACGAGTCCTAGGAGAATGACCATGCCCATCGATCAGCACGGTGACACCACGCTCGAAGGCGTCTCGATCCGCGGTCTTCCCAAGGTCTCGCTGCACGACCACCTCGACGGCGGCGTGCGCCCGCAGACCATCATCGAGCTCGGTGACGCGATCGGCCTGGAGGTTCCCGCGGCCGAGGCCGGTGAGCTGGCGGACTGGTTCGCCGAGCGCAGCGACTCCGGCTCGCTCGTCGAGTACCTGAAGACCTTCGATCTGACGACCGCGGTCATGCAGACCGCCGAAGGACTCACGCGCGTCGCGCGCGAATTCGTCGAGGACCTCGCCGCCGACGGCGTGATCTACGGCGAGGTGCGCTGGGCGCCCGAGCAGCACCTCGGTACCGGCCTGTCGCTGGAGGAGGTCGTCGAGGCCGTGCAGTCCGGCATCGAGGAGGGCGAGGAGGCCGCTGAGGAGAACGGGCGCGACATCCGCGTCGGCCAGCTGATCACCGCGATGCGCCATACCGACCGTTCGCTGGAGATCGCCGAACTCGCGGTCGCCTGGCGCGGTCGCGGTGCCGTCGGCTTCGACATCGCCGGCCCCGAGGACGGCTTCCCGCCCTCGCGGCACAAGGTCGCGTTCGACTACCTCGCCTCGGAGTTCTTCCCCGCCACCGTGCACGCCGGCGAGGCCGCGGGACTGGACTCGATCCGCTCCGCGCTGATCGATGGCCGCGCGCTGCGCCTGGGGCACGGGGTGCGCATCGCAGAGGACCTCGATGTCGTCTCGCGCGCCGGCGACGAGGTGCTGGTGGAGTTCGGCGAGCTGGCCCGATGGGTCCGCGACCGCGAGATCCCGCTCGAACTCTCGCCGTCCTCGAACCTGCAGACCGGCGCGATCGAGCGCTGGGGCACCGAGATGGCCGATCACCCGTTCGACCTGCTGTATCAGCTGGGCTTCTCAGTCACAGTGAACGTCGACAACCGGACGATGAGCCGCACCTCGCTGACGCGCGAACTGGCGCTGCTGGCCGAGGTGTTCGAGTACGACCTCGATGACCTCGAGACCTTCCAGCTGAACGCCGCCGCAGGGGCGTTCCTGCCGATCGAGGAGCGCGAGGAGCTCATCGAGCTGATCGCCGAGGGCTTCGAGCGGTAGGCGCTGCGCCGGCACGCTCGCGCAGCGCGCGAGAACAGGAGATCAGGGCGGGACAGGACGATCCGGTCGCCGGGGTCCTGTTCTCGCCGGATCTCCTGTGTCCGCGCGGATGCTGCGCCGCCGGGGGGCCTCCGGCGCCGCCGCGCGCCTGGCGCTCAGCGCCGTGCGACCCCCGGATGCGTGCGGAGATACTCCTCGAACGCCTCGCGACTGGTCCGGGTCGGGGTGTAGCCGAAGTCGCGCTTCAGCGCATCGTCCGGTGAGGTGTCCAGGGCGATCCCGAGCATGATGAGCCCGAGCACGACGTTGAGGATGATGAGCGTGTTCGGGTTGAAGTTCAGGACCACGTCGTCGATGTTCATGCGCGCACCGCCGTGGGCTCACCCGCGCGCAGGGCATCGGTGGCGGCGCGTACCTCGCGACGGTAGGCGTCCTTGTTGACGTAGTACGACATGCGCTCGAGTCCGAGATAGTGGTAGCCGCCCGTGAGGTCGGGCCAGGGCCTGTCCTGCACCCGGCGGCGGAACGCGGCAGCGGCCTGCGGGCGATGCTCGAGTGCGGCGAGGTACTGCGCGATGAGCTCGCCCTGTTCGTAGCGGCCCTGCCATCCGATTCCGGATGCCTCGATCATGCCCATCACGTAGAGCCCGTTGAACGACGGCGGGAAGACGTTGAGATACAGGCTCGGTGCGAAGCCGCGCCAGTTCAGCGCGCCGCGCTCCACGAAGGGATAGTCCAACGTGTACCCGGTGGCCAGCAGCACCAGGTCGTACTCCGCGCTGGACCCGTCGCGGAAGTGCACGGTGCGACCGTCGAACCGGTCGATGTCCGGCCGCATCGTGATGTCGCCCTGGCCGAGATGGTTCAGCACGAGCGTGTTCACGATCGGGTGGGATTCGTAGATCCTGTAGTCGGGTTTCGGGAAGCCGAACCGCACCGGGTCGCCCGTGAACGCCTGCAGCACCCGCGTGTCGATGAACTGCTTGATGCGTGGGGGCAGCGGCCTGCCCTGGTTGAGGGTGTCCGACGGGCGACCGAACAGATAGCGCGGCACGAAGTAGTAGCCGCGGCGCACGCTCAGATCGATGGATGCCGCGTGGTGCACGGCGTCGACGGCGATGTCGCAGCCGGAATTGCCGGCACCGATGATCAGCACGCGTCTGCCGGTGAGCTGCTCGGCCGACTTGTAGGCGCTGGTGTGCAGCAGTTCGCCGGTGAACTCGCCCCGGAACTGCGGGATGTTGGGCTCGGCGAGCGTGCCGTTGGCGAGGATCACTCCCGCGTAGGCGCGTTCCATCGGGCCGTCCGGACTGTCGGCCCGCAGCATCCATCCGCCGCCGTCGGTGGGTGTCAGCGCGGTGACCTTCGTCTCGAATCGGAAGTGCTCGGTGAGCCCGAAGTGATCGGCGAAGTCGCGGAAGTAGCGGATGAGCGTGCGGTGGCTCGGGTAGTCCGCGGTCGTGTCCATCGGGAACTCGGTGAACTCGGTCGTCGTGCGCGACGAGATCAGGTGCGCCGATTCGTACATCGTCGACCGGGGATTCTCGATGTCCCACAGCCCACCGACGCCGCGCGAGGCCTCGTAGCCGTCGAACACGATGCCGGCCTTCTGCAGGGCCCGTGCTGCCGAGAGTCCCGACGGACCCGCGCCGATCACGGCATATCGTTGCTCGCGCATCCTTCTCCCAGACGTCCCGTCGCGAGCACCGATGCTCGGACGACCCCTCGATGTTAGTCGCTGTTAACTGAGATGCCGAAACCCGCGTTCTCAGAAGAAGAGTGCCAGCACCCCACGGATCAGCACCACCGTTGCGCCGGCCCACGCGATGGCGAGCATGGCCAGTCGGGCGACGCGCGGCGGCACGAAGCGGGTCAGCAGCGTGCCGACGATGATGCCTCCTGCGGTCGCAGCGATGAGAAGCCAGATGTCGGATGCCGGTGAGACCGGCAATCCGCGCAGCGCGACCGACATCACACTGAACGTGGCGAAGATCACCTGGACGCTGGCGGCGAACCGCGTCTGGTCCCACTTCGACCCGACGGCGTAGGCGGCCAGAGGCGGTCCGGACAGGCCGCTGGCGACGTGCATGAATCCGGCGGACGCGCCGGCGACGATCGCCCCGGAGCGCCCGGTCAGCGCGGCGCTGAGCGCCGGGATCCATCCGGCGATCAGCGCGAAGTACGCCATCGCGGCGATGAGCAGCAGCAGTGCGGGCTCGGGAAGCACCCGCACCAGGAGCGCGCCGAACGGAGCGGCGAGCAGTCCAGGCCAGATCAGCCACCACGCCCGCCGCCACTGCACGCGACGCCACACCAGCGGGACGGCGGTCAGCGATGCGACCAGCGCCAGCAGCACCCCGATCGTGACGCCCTCGACCGGTCCGTACAGGAGCACGATCGGCCCGATCAGCACGAGGACGAATCCGAGGCCGGTGATGCGCTGGATTCCCGCGGCGACGAACGCGGTGACGCAGGCGAGCGCGACGACCGTCTCCGGCGCGATCATGCGCCGCTCCGAGCCGGGCTGCCCGCGGTCACTGCGACTGCGGGACGGTCTCGAGCAGGAAGGGTCCGAGGACGTCGGTGATCTGGGCGCGGATCTCGGTGTCCGGGATCGTCGCCTCGCCGTCGCCGGCTTGCGGGCCGTACGCGCCGAAGCCGGCGTGGTTGCCGCCCTCGATGACGACGAACTCAGCGTCGGCGGGGAGGAGGTGCTTCGCGTCGTCGATCTTCTGCGGAGTGGACAGGCCGTCCTGGCTGCCCGAGATGCTGAGCGCCGGCAGCTCGGTCCCCGACAGGTCGTTCGCGCAGTAGCTGCCGAACAGGACGAGGCCGTCGGCATCCTCGGCGAGCTGGCATGCCTTGACGCCCCCGAGGGAGTGCCCGCCGACCGACCAGGCGTCGATGCCGGGCACCAGATCGGTGAAGGCCGACAGCGGCCTCAGATCGAAGAACGCCAGGTTCAGCGTCGGCTTCGTGATGACGACCGTCACACCGTCGTCGACCACGCCGGCCAGCGTCGCCGCGTAGGCGAGCGGATCGACCTTCGCTCCCGGGATGAAGACCAGCCCCGTGTCGCCTGCGCCCGCGGTGGGTGCCATCACCCAGGCGCCGCCTGCGTCGGTCAGGCTGATCGACGGATCGGCCCGCACGGCCGCGAGGTCATCGGGATCGGCCGCCATCACGCCGATATTCGCGTACAGCAGGAATCCGACGACCGCGAGGAGGATCAGCGCGCCGAGCGAGCCGAACACCCAGGCGAGGATGCGGCGGAGTCTGCGCCGCTTCGGAGGTGCGACGGGTGCGGCATCCGCTCGCTCGCCGTCTGATGCTGCGCGGTCACTCACCCCGCAAGGCTATGCGAGCTCGGCCTGCCTCGCGCGCACGATCGCCTCGACCCGCGGGAAGAGCGGATGCTCCGGCTCCAGCCCGGTCACCGAGGCGGTGAAGGATGCCGCGTCCTGCTCGCGCAGCAGCCGCTGCAGGTCGACCGACTGCGCGTCCTCCTGGTCGTCGAACTCCAGCGCTGCGCCCATGGCACCGACCAGTCCGTCCACGGCGAGCCCCTGTTCGGCGGCTTCGGCGGCAGGGCCGACGAAGCGCTCGTGCCGCGAGAGCTTGCGCAGAGGCTGACGGCCGACGCGCCAGACGGTGTCGGGCAGCGCAGGGTTGCGGAATCGGCGGAGGATCGTCTCGCGGTATTGCGTCAGCTCGTCGGCATCCAGCCCGTGCTTGGCCACGAGCAGGGCGGAGGTCTCCTCGAGTGCAGCGGCGACATGGGCTGCGATGTCGTCGTCGGCCAGTGCATCGGAGATCCTCTCGACGCCCGCGCGGGCGCCGAGATATGCGGTCGCGGCGTGGCCGGTGTTGACCGTGAAGAGCTTCCGCTCGATGTACGGCGCGAGGTCGTCGACGAAGTGCGCACCGGGGATCGAGGGCGGGTCGTCCCCGAACGGGGGGCGCTCGATGGCCCACTCGTAGAACGGCTCGACGGTCACGTCGACACCCGCGCCCTCGGGCTGGCCGGGCACGATCCGGTCGACGGCGGTGTTCGCGAACACCGCACGAGCGGCCAGGGCGTCCCACGCGTCGCCGGCGAGCTGCTGGACCTCGTCGCGCAGCAGGTCGGTGGCGTTGATCGCGTTCTCGCACGCCATGATCTGCAGCGGGGGGGAGGCGGGGTCGCGCAGGGCGAGGCCCGCGACGATGTGCGGTGCGACGAACTTGAGGATCGTGGGGCCGACCGCGGTCGTGACGACGTTGGCGCCGGCGATCTCCTCGATGACCTCGTCGGGGTGCGTGGCGCTGTTGATCGCGCGGAAGCCGGTCACGACGGTATCCCCGCCGCCCTCGCCGACCGCGTGCACGGTGTATTCGTGCACGGCGTTGATCGCGTCGACGAGCGGGGCCGCGACGTCGGAGAAGACCAGCTCGTAGCCCCCCTCGTGCAGGAGCAGGCCCACGAACCCACGTCCGATGTTGCCGGCGCCGAAGTGGACGGCCTTCATCACACGCCCGCGGCCGAGACGAGCGCGTACAGCTCTTCCGGGGTCTGCGCCTTCTTCAGCTTCGCGACGTCGTCCTCGTCGGAGAAGAGGATCGCGATCTGCGAGAGGATCTCGAGGTGCTCATCGCCCTTGCCGGCGATGCCGACGACGAAGGTCACCGGCTCGCCGCCCCAGTCCACGCCGCCGTCGTAGCGGACGACCGAGAGGGCGGAGTCCAGGATCGTGTGCTTGGTCTCATTGGTGCCGTGCGGAATCGCCAGCTCGTTGCCCATGTACGTCGAGACGGTCTCCTCGCGCTGCTGCATCGCGTCGAAGTAGGCGCTGGTGACCGCGCCGGCCGATTCGAGGATGTCGGCGGCCTCTTTCATGGCCTCCTCGCGGGTCGCGCTGCCGGAGTGGATGCGGACCTGGCCGACGCTCAGTACGTCACGGGACATGGTGTGCTCTTTCTCTTGGGGACTGCAGGGTTCACGCCGCGGACGCGGAGAGCCGTGGGGCCGGGGGCATCGCGCCACCCGTCCCCACGGCGATCTCAGCGCCTAGACACCATCCTGATGCTGGTCGCGCACCAGGTCCACGACTTCCTCGTACTTCGGCGAGTTCATGAAGTTGTCTACCGACACGTGCACCGCGTTGGGCGCCTGCTGGCGCGCCCGGGCGGTCAGCTGGTTCTGCGTGATGATCAGGTCGGCCGAGCCGTCGAGGTTCGCGATCGCCTTGTTGACGACCGTCACATCCTCGATGCCCGCCTTCTTGATCTTGTTGCGCAGGACGCTCGCGCCCATCGCGGAGGAGCCCATGCCGGCGTCGCAGGCGAACACGATGTTCTTGATCTCACGCTCGGTCATCACGGCCGGCTCGATGCCGCCGCCGGCCGAGGTCGCCGCCCCGCCGCGCAGGTTGCTCAGCGCATCGGAGGACTTGCCCTTGGCGGCCTCGGTCTGGGTGATGGCCGCACCGAACGCGTCATCGGTGGCCGCCATCGTCTCCAGGTCTCGCTTGCGCGAGGCCCGCAGGATGATCGCCGCGATGACGAACGTCACGCCCGCCGAGAGGATCACCGAGAGAATCACCGCGAAGTACGACCCGCTGGCCGTCTGGGCGAGCACCGCGATGATGCTGCCCGGGGCAGCGGGTGCTCGCAGCGCTCCGCCCAGGAGCATGTTCGTCGTGACGCCCGTCATGCCGCCGCCGATCAGGGCGAGGATGACCATCGGCTTCATCAGCGCGTACGGGAAGTACACCTCGTGGATGCCGCCGACGAACTGGATCAGGGCCGCGCCGGGAGCCGAGGCGCGTGCGGCGCCCAGGCCGAAGAACGCGAAGGCCAGCAGCAGACCCAGGCCGGGTCCGGGGTTGGCCTCCAGCAGGAAGAGGATCGAGGATCCGTCCTCGGTCGCCTGCTGGATGCCCAGGGGCGTCAGCACACCGTGGTTGATGGCGTTGTTCAGGAACAGGACCTTCGCCGGTTCGATGATGATGCTCGTCAGGGGCAGCAGGTTCGCCGAGACGAGCCAGTCCACCGCGTTGCTGAGGATCTGCATGAGACCGTTGACCAGCCATGCGATCGGGTAGAACCCGACGACGGCCATCACGAAGCCCCAGATGCCGGCCGAGAACATGTTCACGAGCATCTCGAAGCCGGCCTTGATCTTGCCGTCCCACAGCGAGTCGAGCCACTTCATCGTGTAGGCCGCCAGCGGGGCCATGATCATCGCGCCGATGAACATGTGCACCTGCCCGAGCTGCGAAGCGCCCTCTGGCAGGGCGGCGTTGAAGTCGGCGATCAGCTTGTCGGAGCCGGCGATCGCGCCCATCACCGCGATCGAGGCGACGACGCCGCCGCGGACACCGTAGACGATCGTGCCGCCCGTGTAGGCGATGATGATCGGCAGCAGGTAGTGGATGAACGGCCCGACGATCGTCGCCAGGTCGGCGTTGGGGGTCCAGCCGACCTCGATGAAGAACGCGGTGAAGATTCCCCACGCGATGAGCGCGGGGATGTTCGGCATGATCATGCCGGACAGATACGTGCCGAAGCGCTGGACTCCGACTCGGACGGAACTGGTGCCCTTGGGGGGCGCTGACGCCGTTGTCATGGCTGTGTCTCCTTCATTTCGGGTGCGGCGGCTCGCGCCGCGTCTCGGGCGGATGCCGCGTCATTGGCGGCGAGGGCGGCGGCGGCGATGGCTCGCGCGTCGTCGATGGTGTACTGCAGGAGCGATGCTCGGACATCGGCGAGGGCCGTCGGAGCCATCGACAGGCTGGTGGCGCCGAGGCCCACCAGGACCACGGCCAGCAGCGGGTCGGCCGCCGCCTCGCCGCAGATGCCGACCGGTTTGCCGAGCGTGCGCCCGGCGTCACCGACTTCGCGGATCAGGCGCAGCACGGCCGGATGCCACGGGTCCTGGAACGCCGCGACCGAGCCGAGGAGCCGGTCGGCGGCCAGGGTGTACTGCGTCAGGTCGTTCGTGCCGATCGAGGCGAAGTCCGCGTCGATGAGGATCCGGTCCGCCAGGAGCGCCGAAGAGGGCACCTCGACCATGACGCCCGCGGTCTTGATGCCGTAATCGCGGGCGAGTGCGGTGAAGTACGCGGTCTCCTCGACCGTCGCCACCATGGGCGCCATCACCCACAGGTCGGCGTCGGTCGCGGCATCCGCTTCGGCGAGTGCCGTCAGCTGCTCGCGCAGGATGTCCTCGCTCGCGCGGAGGGCGCGGATGCCGCGCAGCCCGAGCGCCGGATTCTCCTCGTGCGCGTCGTTGAGGAAGGCCAGGGGCTTGTCGGCACCGGCATCGAGCACGCGGACGACGACCTTCTTGCCCGGGAAGGCTGCCAGCAGCTGCGTGTACGACTCGCGCTGCTGCTCGACGGTCGGGGCCTGGCTGGAGCTCAGGAACAGGAACTCGGTGCGGAACAGTCCGACCCCCTCGGCCCCCAGCGTGACGGCCTCGGCCGCTCCCTCGGGCTTGCCGAGATTGGCCAGCAGCGGCACCGGGGTGCCGTCCGCGAGCGCCCCGTCGGTGATGGGCGCCGAGGCCGCCGACGCGCGGGCATCGGCGCGGTGCTGGGCCTGCTCGAGCTCGTCGGCGGTCGGCTGGGTCGTCACGACGCCCTTGGCGGCATCGACGATCACGGTCTCACCGTCTGTGAGGGAGCCGGCATCGACCGCGCCGACCACGGCGACGATCGACTTCTCGCGCGCCAGGATCGCCGTGTGCGAGGTCGGGCCGCCCTCGGTCGTGATCAGCGCGAGGACCTTGTCGAGGTCCAGGAGCGCCGTGTCGGCGGGAGCGAGATCCTTCGCGACCAGGACGAACGGATGCCCGGGATCGGGCACGCCCGGCGCGGGGACACCCCGCAGGTTGGCGATGACCCGCTGGGCGACGTCGTCGAGGTCTGCGGCGCGCTCGCCGAGATAGCCGCCCATGGCCGTCAGCGTGTCGCGGAACGACGCGAACGCATCGAAGACGGCCCACTCGCCGGTCTTGCCGTCGGCCAGCCGTGTCTGGATCTCATCGGCCAGGCTCGGATCCTCGGCCATCATGGCCTGCGCCTCGAGCACGTCGCGGGCAGCGCCGCCGGCCTGTGCGCCGCGCTCCTCGAGTTCGCGCGCGACGGCGGCGACGGAGGCGGTGACCCTGGCATGCTCCTCGTCGGCGCTGCGCTCGCTCGGGGAGTCCGCTGGGGCGGGCAGGGGCTCTGCCATGCGCGCGATCGGGCCCTGGGCGATGCCGAGTCCGATCCCTACTCCGCGAAGTTCGGTCATGAGATGTGCTCCGTGGTCATGGTCTACTCCGCGTCGTGGTCGGTGGTGAGCAGTTCGCTCAGCGTGTCGATGGTCGCCTCGGCGTTCTCGCCGTCGGCGATCAGCGTGACGTAGTCGCCCTGCTCGATGCCCAGCGCGATCACGCCCAGGATGCTCGCGGCGTTGACGGGCTTGCCGGACCCCTTGGTGATCGTGATTGCCAGACCGGAGTCCTTCGCCGCCTGCGCGAACATCTTCGCCGGCCGCGCGTGCAGGCCGTGGGCGGACCCGATCCGCACTGTTCGGGTGATGCTGGGCATCTCAGTTCCTCTCCAGAGTTCGTTCCTCGGCCGGTCCGACCGCCTCGCGGACCAGGGCCAGCGTCCGGCTGCCGTCCAGATCCGTGAAGATGTCGGCGGGCAGCAGCACCACGGTCGTGCCGCGGGCTGCGGCGTCCCGCTGAATGCGGTCCATCGCATGGGCGAGGTGTGGTCCCACCAGCACGACGTCCGCGGCATCGAGGTCGATCGGGAGCGACAGCTCGGTACCGGCGAAGGCGGAATACGGCAGACCCGCATCGTGCGCCGCATGGCGCACACGCTGAGCGACGAAGGTGCTGGACGCACCGGCACCGCACACTACGAGGATCTGCATCGACCCGCCTCCATGAGCCCATTCTTGTGAGAATGCTGGGAGCCGACAACCAGTGATCTTTCCGCGGGGGCGGAAAGGGGTTCGGGCACCGGCATCGGGTTCTTCGCGCGTGGTTGACTGAAGCACACACGTTCGCGAAGGAGCCCCCAGTGACCAGAGCGAGGCAGGATCGCCTCCTCGCGCTCCTGACGCGCGACGGGGAGTGGGTGACCGCAGGCGCACTGGCCGACAGCCTGGGTGTCACGCCGCGCAGCATCCGCTCGTATGTCACCGCCCTCAACGGGCGTGTGCCGACCGGGTCGGCCGTCGATTCGGGCCCGCAGGGATACCGGGCGGGTACCGAGGCCTCGGCAGCGCTGAAGGCGAACGGGGGAGCGGATGCGGCGACCCCCCGGGACCGGCTGCACACGCTCGTGCGCTCGCTGCTGGCCGCGGACGACGGAATCGACGTGTTCGAGACCGCCGACACGCTGCACGTGAGTCCGGCGACCCTGGATGCCGACCTCGCCCGGGTGCGCAGTCTCCTGGGCGGCACGGAGCTCACCCTGGAGCGCTCGGCGGCGCGGGCCCGGCTGCGCGGAACCGAGATGGCCCAGCGACGCCTGCTGAGCAAGCTCGCTCATGACGAGATGGATGCCGGTTCGTTCGACCTCGTCGCCCTCCGGCGCACGCTCGGCGAGGGGTCGGTCGGCGCCGCGGCGTTCGGGCCCTTCAAGACCGACCTGGTCGCCGAACTCGGCGCCCTGGGTTACTTCGTCAACGAGTACGGCATCGCCGACGTCGTGATGCACATCGCCATCGCCGCCGACCGCGTCGCGCACGATCGCGGGCTGGACGGGGCGGGCGGCGAGGTACGGCCGGCGCAGGTCGAGGTCGCCGCGATCCTCGAGCGCCTCGCCGAGAAGCACCTCGGCGTTCGCCTGGGCACCGGCGACCTGCAGCACCTGTCGACGCTGGTCCTCACACGCGTGGTGGCCCCGGGCACCGCCGCGCCGGGCGAGCACGCTCGGTCACGGCTGGACCCGGCGGTCGAGGGCGCCGTGCGACAGGTCGTCGAGACCGCCGCGGCGGAGTTCCTCGTCGACATCGCGCACGAGGACTTCGTGCTGCGCCTGGCGCTGCACGTGCAGAACCTGCTGCACCGCTCGAAGGAGCAGGCGTGGTCGCGCAACCCGCTGACCAAGTCGCTGAAGTCGAGCTACCCGATGATCTTCGAGGTCGCGGTCTTCATCGCGAGCGGCCTGCAGCAGCGTCTGGGCATCCCGCTGCTGGACGATGAGATCGCCTACATCGCCATGCACGTCGGCGGGCGTCTGGAGCGCAGCAGGCGGTCGGATCAGCTGCTGACCGCGACGATCGTGTGCCCCGGCTATTACGAGCTGCACGAGCTGCTGCGCTCATCGGTGGACCGCTCGCTCGGCCAGGCCATCGAGGTCGTCGGAGTGGAGACGCGGGTGGACCCGGACTGGGCATCGATCGACACCGATCTCGTGCTCACCACGATCGACCCGGCGATCGCGGGGGATCGGATCGTGCGCATCCAGCCATTCCTCACCGACGCCGACGTCGATCGCGTGCAGACCGCGGCGGCGCGGATCCGGCGGGCGAGGCGGCTCGCACGCCTGCGCACCGAGATCGAGGGGTACTTCATGCCCGCCGCGTTCGTGCGGGGCTTGGACGGCGAGGCCGGAGAAGCGGCGGTGATCCGCACCCTCGGCGGACCCCTCGTCGCGGACGGCGTCATCGAGGAGGACTATCTGGAGCGTGCGATCCAGCGCGAGCAGCTTTCCTCGACAGCGTTCACCGACGCCCTGGCGGTGCCGCACGCGATGGGCATGACCGCGACGCGGACGGCGATCGCGATCGGGATCGCGGACCCCTCGATCCCGTGGGGCGAGGGCCGGGTGCAGGTCGTCGCACTCGTGGCGTTCTCCGAGACCGACCGCGAGGCGTTCCAGACGGTGTTCGAGCAGTTCGTCGAGGTGTTCTCCGAGCGCGAGAGCGTGCAGCGGATCGTGCGCCGCGGCACTGATTTCCCGTCGTTCCTGGACGAGCTCGTCGCGGTGATCGACGGCTGAGCCGCGGCATCCGCTCTTCGTCGTCAGTTTGGGCTCGGTTCGACCGTCTTCCCGCGTCTGGGGCGCTTTTCGACCGTCTTCCCGCGTCTGGGGCGCTTTTCGACCGTTAAGTCGACGTTCGGGGCGTGCGTTTTCGTTTGGGGCGCATATCGTGCGCCCCGACAACACAATGGCGCCCCGAACCAGCCATTACTGGACGGATGCCGCACACCGACGTGGTCAGTGGAGCGCGAATCGCGGTCGGGCGATACCGACGGCCCGCAGATGTCACTCGGATGGTCGGATGCCGAAAGCGGCGAGCCGCTCGGCAAGAGCAGCGGGCGTGCGCACGTGCGGCCACCCCCACCGGACGTACCGCCACTGCGTCGTTCCGCGTATCCAGTCCTCGCGCTGCTTCTCGCGGTCGAAGAGCTCCGCGCTGGTCCGGCCGTCCACGAGCCGGCCGTCGACGTACTTGATCTGGCCGTCGAACTCGCCGAAGGCGCGCTCCGCGACGAGGCCGAAATCCACGTAGTAGTCGCTGTTTCGCGGACCGGCGACGTGCACCTGGAGGTCGACATCGCGGAAGCGCAACTCGTACAACCGGACACGGCTCACGCTCTCTCCGGGCAACTGAGCGCGGCCATCTGCGAACTCGAGAGCGCGCATGGCGCGCGTCTTGCCGTGCGCCGAGCGCGCGGCGATCGCGCGAGCAGATTCGATGAACTCCGCGGCGCGGTCAGCGAGGTACGTGCCGTTCCGCGGCACGGCTACGCGGCGCAGCGCTGCATCCGCGACCGTCACAGACTGTTCGAATGCTGCGGTGCGGGAGATGTCTGCAACGGTGCGTTCAAGACTCGTGCACAGCATGCCGTCGACCTCGACGACGTCCTCGAGATCGAGAACGCCGCGGTGACGGACGACACCGACGGCAGCGCCGGGCCGCTCGGGTGCGACGATCACATGGACGCGATCCTGTGCTGCTCGAAGCAGCGGCAGACCGTGTCGGGCGGCGGCGGTCTCGTGCGAGAAGATCGGCCGGGTCGTCGATGCCTGCATGAGCGCGTTCGCCTGCGCCAGGATCCGCGCCTCAGCTTTGGCGGCTGCCCACGATTCACCGCGAGCGTAGTACCCGGGACGGACTCGAACCAATGTGCCGCTGGCCAGTGCTGTCCTCACGCGGCGCCCCGAATAGCCCGCGGCGAGAAGATCGTCGAGTCGATGAATCGGGATCGCATCCATGTCGCCACGATCGCGTCGTTGCGCGTTCGTTCGGGGCGCATCCGGCCGGTTCGGGGATACTCGATCATGCGCTGCCGGATGTGGAGGGATCGACGGTCCGCGGCGGGCGGGTCTGCCTCCGCCCGTCACGGCGAGTGTTCGACATTCCGTTCCGGGGCGAGTTTCATCCGTCGGGGCGCTTTTTCTGCGCCCCGGAGAGACGAACACGCCCCAACCCCGCGCCGGCTCTGCGAAAACGATGGAGCCTCGGCGAGGAGCGCAGAGGGATCGGGGTCACCCGCGCCGCAGGCGCTCCTCGAGCCCCAGCCGCACGGCGGGCCACTCCGAGTGGATGATCGAGAAGACGACGGTGTCGCGGAGCGTCCCGTCCGGCCCGACCCGGTGATTGCGCAGCACGCCGTCCTGCTTGGCGCCCAGTCGCGCGATCGCCGCGCGCGACTGCCGGTTGTGCCAGTGCGTCCGGAACTCGACCGCGATGGCGTCGCACCGCTCGAACGCGTGGCCGAGGAGGAGGAGCTTGGATGCCGTGTTCACAGCGCTGCGCTGCGCCTCGACCCCGATCCAGGTGTACCCGATCTCGACGTGCCGATTCGGCTGATCGATGTTGCAGAACGTCGTCAGCCCCACGACGCGACCCGTATCCAGCCGGCGCACCGACCAAGGGTTCATCACGCCCTGATCGCGCCAGGCGAGCCGTTGCGCGATGTCGGCGGGCACCCCCTCGGCCATCGGCACCGACGTGTACCAGGCGTGCTCGAGCCCGATGGTCGCGGCTGCGAGATCATCGGCGTGATCGGCCGACAGCGGCTCCAGCCGGACGAACGCGTTCTCGAGGGTGACCGGGTCGCGCAGCAGCATGCCCCGAGCCTAATCAGTGCGCGTCCTCAGCCGATCTCCTCCAGCAGCCGGCGTGCGCCCTCGCCGATGTTCTCCACGCGCCGCTTCGCGTCGTCCGCGCTGTCGCCGCGCACGTCGAGGTAGATCTTCAGCTTCGGCTCCGTTCCGCTGGGCCGCACGATCATGCGCGATCCATCCGACAGCCAGAGGCGCAGCACGTCGCCGGGCGGCAGGTCGTCGACGCCCTGGAGGAGGTCGTCGATCCGCTCGACGGCGATGCCGCCGATGGATGCCGGTGGGCGCTGGCGCATCGCGGCCATGATGTGCGCGATCTTGGAGACGTCGCTGACGCGCACCGAGATCTGGTCGCTCGCGAAGAATCCGAAGGTCGCGTCGAACTCCGCCGAGAGTCGGGCGAGGCTCATGCCGCGTCCGCGCGCCTCGGCCACCATGCCGAGCATCGCGATCGCGGCCGAGATGCCGTCCTTGTCCCGCACGATGTCGGGGTTCACGAGGTAGCCGAGCGCCTCCTCGAACCCGAAGACGATGCCCGGCGCGCGCGAGATCCACTTGAAGCCCGTCAGCGTGTTGTGGAAGTCGAGCCCGTAGTGATCGGCCACCGATTTCAGCCCGGGCGACGAGACGAGGGAACAGGCGAGCGAGGCTCCCGGCTCGAAGCCGGCGTCGCTGACCGCCTGGGCGGCGCGCCAGCCCAGCAGCAACCCGATCTGATTGCCGGTCAGCCGGCGCCACCCGCCGTGGGCATGCGGGTCCGGGACTGCGACGGCGAGGCGGTCGGCATCGGGATCGTTCGCGATCACCAGGTCGGCGTTCGCGTTGCGGGCGGTCTCGAAGGCGAGATCCATCGCCCCCGGTTCCTCGGGGTTCGGGAACGCGACCGTCGGGAACGACCCGTCCGGATGGATCTGCTGCTCGACGGCGATGGGACGCGGGTAGCCCGCGGCATCCAGGATCCGGGCGAAGGTCTCCCAGCCCACCCCGTGCATGGCCGTGTACACCCAGCGCAGCCCCGCCGAGCCCTCCGGCGCCGGGGCGATCGCGGCCGTCGCCTCGACATAGGCGTCCACGACGGATTCCGGCGCGATCTCGTAACCGAGCGAGCGCGGCAGCGCTCCGACGGATCCGCCGTCGGCGACCCGCTGGATGTGCGCCGCGATCTCGGTATCGGCGGGCGAGACGATCTGCGCGCCCTGATCTGCGCCCCCGAGATACACCTTGTATCCGTTGTCGTTGGGCGGGTTGTGGCTGGCGGTGACCATGACGCCGGCGGATGCCGCGAGGTGGCGCACCGCGAAGGCCAGCACCGGTGTCGGCAGCAGGCGGGGGAGCAGGATCGCCCGCAGGCCAGCGCCGGCGAAGATCTCGGCCGAGTCGCGCGCGAAGACATCCGAGTTGCGCCGCCCGTCGTAGCCGATCACCACGCTGGGGGTGCCGGCGTCGGCCGACCGCTCGAGCAGGAACGCCGCGAGCCCGGCGGCTGCCTGGGCCACCAGCACCCGGTTCATCCGGTTGCTGCCCGCGCCCAGCTCACCGCGCAGGCCGGCGGTGCCGAACGCGAGACGCGAACCGAATCGGTCGTCGAGCTGAGCGAGGGCGCCGGGGTCTGCGGCATCCGCCCCCTCGATCAGATCGCGCAGCTCCGCGCGGGTCTGCCCGTCGGGATCCTGCGCGAGCCACGCTCGCGCCGCCTCGAGAGGCCCGCTCACATCGCCCCGATCACGCGTGCCAGCAGGGACGAGATCACGGGCTCGGCCTCGCGACCCGCCTCGATGACCTCCTGGTGGCTGAGCGGGGTGGTCTGGATGCCTGCGGCCATGTTCGTGATGAGGGACATGCCCAGCACCTCCATGCCCGCCTGGCGGGCGGCGATCGCCTCGAGGGCGGTCGACATGCCGACGATGTGGCCGCCGATGATCTTCGCCATCTGCACCTCGGCGGGCGTCTCGTACTGCGGGCCGCGGAACTGGCAGTAGACGCCCTCATCCAGCGACGGGTCGATCGAGCGCGCAAGATCGCGCAGGCGCATCGAGTACAGATCGGTCAGGTCGATGAAGGTCGCGCCCTCGAGCGGCGACGCGCCGGTGAGGTTGATGTGGTCGCTGATCAGCACCGGCGTGCCGGGCTTCCACGTGTGCCGGATGCCGCCGGCCCCGTTGGTCAGCACCATGGTGCGCGCACCCGTCGCCGCGGCGGTGCGGACGCTGTGCACGACGCGGCGCGGTCCGTGGCCTTCGTAGAAGTGCGTGCGCGCGCCGATCACCAGCACGCGCTTGCCGCGCGGTGTCAGCACGCTGCGAAGCGTGCCGACGTGGCCCTCCAGGGCCGGCGCGCTGAACCCGGTGACCTCCGTCGCAGGGAATGACGCGGTCGTCTCGCCCACGAGCTCCGCGGACTTGCCCCAGCCGCTGCCCAGCGTCAGCGCGATGTCGTGCCGGGGCACGCCGGTCAGCCGCGCGATGTCGTCCGCGGCCTGCGCGGCGATCTCGAACGGGTCTGCAGCGGGGTCGTCCAGGGGGTTGATGGCGTGTGACATGCCCCCACTCTAGGAACCCGGCGGTGCCGGGGCCAGACGGCCCCGGATGGACGTGTCGTGTCGGGCCGCGCGTGCTGGGAGGATGGAGGCATGTCCTTGAGCTTCGAGAACACCCAGCGCGTCGCGATCATCGGTGGCGGCCCCGGAGGCTACGAGGCTGCGCTCGCAGCCGCCCAGCTCGGGGCGGAGGTCACCGTCGTCGAGCGCGCCGGCATCGGCGGTTCGGCGGTCATCACCGACGTTGTTCCCTCGAAGACACTGATCGCCACCGCGGACGCCGCCGTGGCGATCTCGCAGGCGGGCGATCTGGGCGTGCAGCTGTTCGCGCGCGGCAAGGACGGCAAACCGCTCAAGCCCGAGATCGCGATCAACATGGCGGCCGTGAACAAGCGGCTGCTCTCGCTCGCGCGGCAGCAGTCGGATGACATGCGCGCCTCGCTCGTCGACGCCGGCGTGCGCATCATCGCCGGTCACGGACGCCTCGACAGCGACAACGCGGTCGTCGTCTCGACCGGACCCGGCGGGACGGACTTCGACCGGGTCGAGGCCGACACGCTGCTGATCTCGGTGGGCGCATCGCCGCGCGAGCTGCCGAGCGCGAAGCCGGACGGGCAGCGGATCCTCACCTGGACCCAGCTCTACGACATGGCGGCGCTGCCTGAGCACCTCATCGTCGTCGGCTCCGGCGTCACCGGCGCCGAGTTCGCCTCGGCGTACATGAACCTCGGCGCCAAGGTGACACTGATCTCCAGCCGCGATCAGGTCCTGCCGGGGGAGGACACGGATGCCGCAGCCGTGCTGGAGAAGGTCTTCAAGCGCGGCGGCATGACGGTGCTCTCCAAGTCGCGCGCCGACAAGGTCGTGCGCGACGGCGACGGTGTCGTGGTCACCCTGTCCGACGGCCGCACCGTCGAGGGCAGCCACTGCCTGCTCGCCGTCGGATCGATCCCGAACACCGCCGGCATGGGGCTGGAGGAGGCGGGCGTGCAGATGACCGAGTCCGGCCACATCCAGGTAAACCGCGTCGCGCGCACCTCCGTGCCGAACATCTACGCAGCGGGCGACTGCACGACGTTCGTTCCGCTGGCCTCCGTCGCCTCGATGCAGGGCCGGACCGCCGTCTTCCACGCCCTCGGCGACGTCGTGATCCCGCTGGAACGACGCCGGATCACCTCGAACATCTTCACCGCTCCCGAGATCGCGACCGTCGGGTGGCAGGAGAAGGACATCACCGACGGGCTCATCAACGGCGTCGTGAAGAAGCTGCCGCTGGCCTCGAACCCCCGCGCGAAGATGATGGGCATCAAGGACGGCTTCGTCAAGCTGATCGCCCGTCAGGGCAGCGGAACCGTGATCGGCGGCGTGATCGTCGGCCCTCGGGCATCCGAGCTGATCTATCCGATCGCGATCGCGGTCGAGCGTCGACTGACCGTCGACCAGGTCTCGCGCGTGTTCGCGGTCTACCCGTCGTTGTCGGGGAGCATCACGGATGCCGCGCGGGCGATGCACGTCGTGGACCACACGGTCTACGGGGCGTAGCGCGGCGAGTGACCCGGGCGGCCACGGGTGTGGGGGCGCTGGGGCGCCGGCGTGAGGCGCGATTCTGCGTTCGGGTCGCCGACCTGACGGGTTTGGGGCGCCGTGCTGCGTTTGGGGCGTGCGAATCACGCCCCAACGGAACAATCGCGCCCCAAACCCCTTGAGGGTTTCGACGCTTCGAGGTTCCGGGTTCCGCCCGGCGGCTCAGCTGATCAGCAGCAGCTGGTGACCCGCGGGGACCGTGGTCCCGGCATCCGCATTGATCGACCCGATGACGCCGTCCTTGTGCGCCTGGATGGGCTGCTCCATCTTCATCGCCTCGAGCACGACCACCAGGTCGCCCTTGACGACGGACTGCCCCTCCTCCACCGCGATCTTGACGATGGTCGCCTGCATCGGAGACTTGACCGCGTCTCCGGATGCTCCGGCCATCGCGGTCGAGGCGTGCGAGCGCCGCGAGGGCGGCACCGCTGCGGGCCTGCCGGCGGACCCCGGTGAGCTCACGATGCGATCGGGCAGGCTCACCTCGAGGCGCTTGCCGCTGACCTCGACGACGACGGTGTGGCGAGCCTCATCGGGGCGCGGGGCCTCCAGTTCGCCGTCCCACGGCGGGATGTCATTGACGAACTCGGTCTCGATCCAGCGCGTGTACGCGCCGAAGACGCCGTCCTCGGCGGTGAAGGCCGGATCGCGCACCACCTTGCGGTGGAACGGGAGGACCGTCGGGAGGCCGGCGACCTCGAACTCGTCCAGGGCGCGACGCGCGCGCTCGAGCGCCTCGGCGCGGTCGCGGCCGGTGACGATGATCTTCCCGAGGAGGGAGTCGAACGCCCCGCTGACCGTATCGCCCGCGGTGACACCCGAATCCAGTCGGATGCCGGGGCCGCCGAACGTCTTGAAGACGTGGATGGGTCCGGGCTGGGGGAGGAATCCGCGACCGGGGTCCTCCCCGTTGACGCGGAACTCGATCGAGTGGCCGACCGGCGCCGGATCGGCGTAGTCGATGAGCCCGCCTTCGGCGATGCGCAGCTGTTCGCGCACGAGATCGATCCCGGTCACCTCTTCGGAGACCGGATGCTCCACCTGCAGGCGCGTGTTGACCTCGAGGAACGAGATCGTGCCGTCGGCGCCGATCAGGAACTCGCACGTCCCGGCGCCGATGTAGCCGACCTCGCGGAGGATCGCCTTGGACGCCTCGTAGAGGGTGCGGTTCTGCTCCTCGCTGAGGAAGGGCGCCGGTGCCTCTTCGACCAGCTTCTGGTGACGACGCTGCAGCGAGCAGTCGCGCGTGGAGATGACCACGACGTTGCCGGCCGAATCGGCCAGGCACTGCGTCTCGACATGGCGCGGCTTGTCGAGGTACTTCTCGACGAAGCACTCGCCCCGGCCGAACGCGCTGACCGCTTCGCGGGTGGCGGACTCGAACAGCTCGGGGATCTCGTCGAACTCGCGGGCGACCTTCAGGCCGCGGCCGCCGCCGCCGTAGGCGGCCTTGATCGCGATCGGCAGGCCGAACTCGCGGGCGAAGGCGACGACCTCGTCGGCGCCGTCGACCGGGCCAGGCGTGCCCGGAGCAAGCGGAGCGCCGACCTTCTCGGCCACGTGACGTGCGGTGACCTTATCGCCGAGGGCTTCGATCGCCTCGGGGGTCGGACCGATCCAGATCAGGCCCGCCTCGATCACTGCGCGCGCGAAGGCGGCGTTTTCGGCGAGGAATCCGTAGCCCGGATGCACGGCGTCGGCGCCGGAGCGGCGGGCGACGGAGAGGATCTTGTCGATCGAGAGGTAGGTGTCGGCGCTGGTGGTGCCCTCCAGCGCGTAGGCCTCGTCGGCGAGGCGCGCGTGCATCGCGTCGCGGTCCTGGTCGGCGTAGACGGCGACCGACAGTTTGCCGGCGTCGCGAGCGGCGCGGATGACTCGTACGGCGATCTCGCCGCGATTGGCGATCAGAACTTTCGCGATATGAGGCATGAGTGCCAGCCTATCGACGGCTCCATCCTCGCCTTTGGGTGCACCGCACAAGAAAGGCCCGGGATCGTGTGGGGGAGTCTACGAGACCTGCCGCGCGACTCGAAGACCCGCCGCGCGGATGCGCGGACGTCCACACACCCGAATCAGGCGCGGTTCCACAGGTCGGTCCAGGCGACGCCCAGTTCGCCGGCCAGGCGACGCACCGTGGACAGCGACATCCCCACCACCGTCGACGGGTCGCCCTCGACCCGGTCGATGAACGCGCCGCCGAGGCTGTCGATCGTGAATGCTCCCGCCACTTCCAGCGGCTCCCCGGATGCCACGTACGCGTCGATCTCCGCGTCCGTCACGTCGGCGGCGAAGCGGACGGATGCCTCGGCCACCGCGAACCGTTCGTCCACGACGCAGCCGGAGCGGACGAGGAACACGCTGTGCCCGGAGTGCAGCACACCCGTGCGGCCGCGCATGTCCCGCCAGCGCGCGATCGCCGCGTCCGGGGTGTGGGGCTTGCCCAGGATCCGGCCGTTCAGTTCGAACATCGAGTCTCCGCCGACGACGAGACCAGCGAAGTCCGGATCGGTCCCGGCGATCCGTTGCGCGACGTCGGCGGCCTTGCGTCGGGCGAGCAGCAGGACATGCTCGTCGGCGCTCAGCGTGCGAGCCTCGACCCGCTCGACCTCGGCGATCACGGCCTCCTCGTCGACGTCCGGCGATCGGGTCACCGGCTCGATGCCGGCCTGGCGCAGCAGCATCAGGCGTGCGGGAGAGGTGGAGGCGAGGCAGACCTGCATGCGCTCCACGCTAGCTGCGGCGGAGCGCCTCGGCTGTGGAATGCTCGCAGGATGGATGCTTCGACACGCTCAGCAACCGGTGGCTCCGGCTCAGCAACCGGGGGCTCCGGTTCAGCGGCACCGGAACCGGGCGCCGAGATCGACCTCGACATCACGACCGTCGCGCACGGCGGCGTCTTCGTCGGCCGTCACGGCGCGCCGGCCGTCGACGGTCGTGGGGGCAGGGTCGTGTTCGTCCCCGTTGCGATCCCCGGCGAGCGGGTGCGGGTGCGCCTGAGCGATGTGGGCAAGACGTCGTTCTGGCGCGGCGAGGTGCTCGAGGTCCTCGACCAGTCTCCGCACCGTCAGCCGCACGTGTGGCGACAGGCGGACGTGGGCGTCGCACCCGAGCGGCGACCCGGAGGCGCGGACTTCGGCCACATCCGCCTCGCGCACCAGCGCGAGCTGAAGCTGCAGGTCCTCGGCGAGGCGCTGCAGCGATTCGGCGGCATCCAGCTGCCCCTGGACATCGCGGCGGCGGGTCCCGATGAGACAGACGACGGCACCGGCTGGCGCACGCGTGTCGGACTGCACGTCGACGCCGACGGCCGGGTCGGTCCGTTCGCGGCCCGCAGCCACACGGTGATCGAGGTCGAGGACTACCCGCTGTCCACGGACGCCGTCGCGCAGGCGAGTCTCCGCGCCGGCGGTGCAGGGCCGGGCCGGATCGATCTCGTACAGGCCGCCGACGGCGGGGTGCGGGTGATCGCGCGCTCCGACTCGGCCAAGACCGCCCCGCCGGAGGCACGCGAAGTGATCCGCGAGCGTGTCGGCGAGCGCGAGTTCCGCGTCGACGCGGGCGGCTTCTGGCAGGTCCACCGCCTCGCCGCGACCGCCCTGGACGCCGCCGTGCGCGGCGCGATCGCCGGCCTCGGCGAGACCGGCACGCCCCTGGATGCCGATGCCTGGCACCTGGACCTCTACGGCGGAGTGGGGCTCTTCGCCGCCGCGATCGCCGATCTCGGCGGGGTCCGGGTCACCACCGTCGAGTCCGATCCGCGAGCCACCGAGCACGCGGGCGAGAACCTCGCCGAATGGGTGGGCGCCCGCGCCGAGACCAGCCGCGTCGACCGCTACCTCACCCGGCTGAACGCCGAAGCCACGCCCCGCGAGCGCGACCGACTCGCCCAGGGGCTGGTCGTGCTGGATCCGCCGCGGGCGGGCGCCGGCGCCGACGTGGTGCGCGGGGTCGCCGCTCTCGGCCCATCGGCGGTCGTCTACGTCGCCTGCGATCCGGTCGCCCTGGCCCGTGACGTGGGCACGTTCCGGGAGGAGGGGTACGAGCTGCGGACGGTACGCGCCCTGGACCTGTTCCCCAACTCGCATCACGTCGAAGCCGTCGCGACCTTCGTCCGATGACCGGATGCCGCATCGGGGCGCGCCCCGCCCGGTTAGGCTGAGCACCATGACACGGGTGGCGCTGATCGATGATCACGAGTCCGTGCGTCTCGGGCTGGAAGCGGCGTGCGCGCGTGCGCGCAAAGACGTCGTCTTCTCCGGGAGCAACGTCGCCGCCTATGTGAACTGGCGCATCGCGAGCAATGCGGCGCCCGCCGACGTCGTCGTGCTGGATCTCACCCTCGGCGACGGCACCACCGTCACTGAGAACGTCCGGCGCATCGTGCTGGATGGCTCCAGCGTGATCATCCACAGCGTCGCCGATCGGCCGGCCGCCGTCCGCGAAGCGCTGTCGGCCGGTGCTGCCGGAGTGGTGAGCAAGGCCTCGCGCATCGACGACGTCATCGTCGCCATCCGCACCGTCGCCAATGGAGAGCCGCTCAACAACGTCGAATGGGCCAGCGCAGTCGAGGGCGACCGCGCCTTCGCCGACGCGCAGCTGTCGGCCCGTGAGCGGGACGTGCTGCGCCTGTACGCCGCGGGACTTCCGCTGAAGGTCGTCGCCGACCGACTCGGCGTCGCCTATTCGACGGCCAAGGAGAACATCACCAGGGTGCGCGTCAAGTACGTCGAGGTGGGCAGACCCGCGCCGACCAAGGTCGACCTGCTGCGCCGCGCGATGGAGGACGGCATCCTCGCCCGCCCGGCGACGGAAGTGGATGCCGGTGGTAACGGCGCCTGAGAGCACGCGGGTCGTCCTCGACCGCGCGTGGGGCCACATCCCCCAGACCGGCGAGACCACCGCCGGACTCGGCTCGTTCACGCGGCTGCGCATCGAGCGCATCATCTCGCTGGTGGTCGGCTCCGGAAGCCTGGTCCTCGGTGCGCAGGCGTTCCTGACCGCGATCGGTCAGGACCAGGAGAACCCCGGCTGGCATCTTCCGCTCATGGTCCTGGTGTTCGCGCCCCTGCTGGCGATGATCATCGCCTGCGGCATCGGCCGTCTCTACGGCATCCTCGCCGGCGTTTTCGCCCTGTCGTACCTGGCGGCGCTGATCCTCTGGCCCTTCGCGACCGCCGGACTGGACGCCGACCCGGCGAGCTCGCCGTGGATCTGGTACCTGGTCTCGGTCGCCACCGTGGCCAGCGTCCTGTCCTTCCCCCTGCCCCTCCAAGTCGCCTGGACGGCTGCGATCCCCGTGATCTACGGCGTGGTCCGGCTGATCCAGGGGGGCTGGGGCAGCGAATTCTGGTTCTCCGTCGCCCTCGAGGTGTCCTTCGCCCTCATCCTCGGCGGGATCGTCGTGACCCTCGGGTGGGTGTTCCGTGCGGCAGCAGCCAACGTCGATGAGACGCGGGCGCGTGCGGTCGACTCGTACGCCCGGGCGGCGGCGGCCGACGCCGCGGAGCAGGAGCGCATCGCCGTGGCCGCGCTCATGCACGACAGCGTGCTGGCCGCGCTGATCGCCGCCGAACGCGCCGATTCGCCCCGCGAGCGGACGCTCGCCGTGGCGATGGCACGCGAGGCGCTCACCCGCCTGGCCAACACCGAGCAGGGTGCCGAGGAGGGCAGCGACGAACCGCGCGAACCCGGTGAGATCGCCGACGAGATCGAGCGCGCGGCTCTCGAGCTCGGCGTCACCGTGATCGTCGAGCGCACGATCGACCCGGAGGCGCCGGCCATTCCGGGCCGGGTCGCCCGCGCGCTGGTGCTCGCGGCCACGCAGGCCATCGCCAACGCGGCCCAGCACGCCGCCGGCGCCGGCCTCGAGGTCAGCGTCCACGGCAGCGTCACGCCGCCGGTACTGAGGATCGCCGTACGCGACGCGGGCGCCGGGTTCGACATCGACCGGGTCCCGCACGATCGCCTCGGCATCCGCGCCTCGATCTTCGCCCGCGTCGCGGCGGTCGGGGGCACGAGTGTGATCGACTCCGACCACGATGGCACGACCGTGCGCCTCGAGTGGACGGCGGCGACGTGAGGATCAGCGTCCGCACCATCCTGGTCGCGCTCGGCGTGGCGTTCACGGTGTACATGGTCGCGCGCGGATTCGCCTGGACGTCGCCGGTGCCGCAGCCGCTGATCGTGGTCGCCGGTATCGTCTTCTACTTCCTGACGACGATGATCTGCATCTTCTGGGAGCCGCGGCGCAGTCCCGACGCGCCCGGCGAGGCCGACGGCGAGCACCCGCACGGCGGCGTCGACGATCTGCTCGCCGTGCGCACCACCGAGCCCGATCGCCTGCCGGTGTGGGCCGGCGTCCTCGCGCTCGCCACCGCCGTCATCGTCCCGAGTGCGATCGCCGTCGCGGTCGGTCCCGAGTCGTGGACCGCCCCGTTCGCGACCTGGTACCTGGGCGGCATCGGCCTGCTGATGCTGGTCGTCGTCGTGCGCCGGCGCCCCTGGGTGGCCTGGAGCGGCATCGCCGCCCTCACGATCGCGTCCATGGTGTGGATGGGCCCGATGAACGCCCTGGCGCTCGGCCTGGTCGGATCCATCGTCTGGGTCGCTGTGGGGCAGCTCACGCTGGTGGCGATGGACCGGGCGGCACGCGACACCGCCGAACTGGCCCAGCTGCAGCGCGCCGCGTCGGTGTGGCAGGCTTCGCAGACCGGGCGGCAGCGCGAGCGGCGCATCCAGGTGCAGCGGGCACTGACGGTCGCAGGCCCCGTGCTCTCGCGAACCGTCGCCAGTGGCGGCATGCTCACGGCGGACGAGAAGCTGCAGGCTCGTCTGGCCGAAGGGCGCCTCCGTGACGAGATGCGCGGTCCGCGTCTGCTGGATGACGATGTCCGCTCGGAACTGGAGCGCGCGCGTCGGCGCGGAGCGACCGTCACCGTGCTCGACGAGGGCGGACTGGAGGGAACCGACGACGAGTCGCTCTCGATCATCCGTCGTGAGCTGGCCGCGACGCTGCGCACCGCCGGCTCGGACCGTCTCTACATCCGTACGTCGCCGCACGATCGGGTCGCGGTCACCGTGGTGGGCAGATCGGGCTCCGAGCCCGGGCTGTCCGAAGAAGACGCCGTGGACCTCTGGCGCGAGATCACCCACCCCGGTACGGACTGACCACCGCGGCACAGCATCCGTTCTCCGGATGCACCGCATCACACGCGTGCTGAGGAGATTTTCGCTCCCCGGCCCGGCGGGGGAGGGTTGCCGGGACCGGGAAGCGAAGAAGATGGAGGCGAGGGGCGGCGAAGCCGCCCGCCCCTCGCCGGCGGACAGTTACCCGAAAACCGTCCGCGTGGCCGAACCTGAGCTCTCCACGAATGGTGAGCAGGACGGCCGAACGCATGAAAGCGTTCCAGCCCTCCAAGTATGAGAGGCCATGAGGGAGGTGTATGTAGGTATTTCGGGGGACACGCATTCAGAAGGATACAATCCTGGAATCGTGGAAACCGGCTCGGATCAGCCGAACCGGCCCCACCCGATGTCGCGGCGGAGAGGCTGTCGGAGCGCACGCTGCGACACCGACCATGCCGAGCGTCCCGATGTCTCATCGACCGTCGCCTGAGCGCTCTCGTCGGCGTACGCCTCGGTGACGACGGCGATCAGCGCGGCGAGTTCCTCCGCAATGGGCGTCCCGCGCTGCACGTCGACGGTGAGGTCGACGGTGTGCTCGTCCGCTGCCCCGCCGCTCATCGCGTCGTGCTCACAGTGGGATGTTCCCGTGCTTCTTCGGCGGCAGGCTGGCCCGCTTGCCGCGCAGCGCCCGCAGGGCCTTCGCGATCGAGACGCGGGTCTGGGCCGGCTCGATGATGCCGTCCAGTTCGCCGCGCTCGGCCGCCAGGAAGGGGGATGCCACGTCGTAGGTGTACTCGTTCGCCAGGCGCGTCCGCACGGCGGCCACGTCTTCGCCGGCCTCTTCGGCCTTCTTGATCTCGCCCCGGTACAGGATGTTCACGGCGCCCTGGCCGCCCATGACCGCGATCTCTGCGGTCGGCCACGCGAGGTTCACGTCGGCCCCGAGCTGTTTGGAGCCCATCACGATGTACGCGCCGCCGTAGGCCTTGCGCAGGATCACCGTGACCAGGGGAACGGTGGCCTCGGCGTAGGCGTACAGGAGCTTGGCGCCGCGGCGGATGACGCCCTCCCATTCCTGGTCCGTGCCGGGCAGGTAGCCCGGCACGTCGACCAGGGTGAGGATCGGCACCGAGAACGCGTCGCAGAACCGCACGAAGCGACTGGCCTTCTCGCCGGCCTGGATGTTCAGCGTTCCGGCCATCTGCGAGGGCTGGTTCGCGATGATGCCGACGGTGCGGCCCTCGACGCGGCCGAACCCGATGACGATGTTCGGCGCGAACAGCGGCTGGACTTCGAGGAAGTCTCCGGCGTCGACGATGTGGGAGATGACCTGATGGATGTCGTAGGGCTGGTTGGGCGAGTCGGGGACAACGGTGTTGAGGAACCGGTCGGCATCGGTGGTCTCGAACTCGAACCCGGTCTCGTACACCGGCAGTTCCGCCATGTTGTTGTCCGGGAGGAATCCGAGCAGCGTCCGGGCGTAGTCGATCGCGTCGTCCTCGTCTTCGGCGAGGTAGTGGGCGACCCCGGAGCGGGTGTTGTGCGTGTACGCGCCGCCGAGCTCCTCCATGCCGACGTCCTCGCCGGTGACGGTCTTGATGACGTCGGGCCCGGTGACGAACATCTGGCTGGTCTTGTCGACCATGATGACGAAGTCGGTGAGCGCGGGAGAGTAGACGGCGCCACCTGCGGCCGGTCCCATGATGATCGAGATCTGCGGGATCACGCCCGAGGCCTGCGTGTTCAGCCGGAAGATCTCGCCGTACTTGCCGAGGGCGACCACACCCTCCTGGATGCGGGCGCCGCCCGAATCGAGGATGCCGATGCACGGCATCCCGCCGCGCAGTGCGAACTCCATGATCTTGATGATCTTCTCGCCGGCCACTTCGCCCAGCGATCCGCCGAAGGTCGAGAAGTCCTGCGAGTACACGGCGACCGTCCGCCCGTGGATCGTGCCGACGCCCGTGACGACCGAGTCGCCGTAGGGCCGCGAGCGATCCATGCCGAACGCGGTGGTGCGGTGACGGACGTACTCGTCGAATTCCACGAAGCTGCCGGGGTCGACCAGCAGCTCGATGCGCTCGCGCGCCGTGCCCTTGCCCTTCGCGTGCTGCTTGTCCTGGGCGGTCTTCTCGGCGTCGAGCACGGCCTCCTGGTAGCGCGCGCGCAGATCGGTGATCTTGCCTGCGGTGGTGGAGAGGTCGGGCTGATCGGTCACGCGTTCCACCTTATCGGCGGGCATCGGGGAACCGTTGGAGGGTTCGCACAACGGCGTGCGGCATCCGCTGTTCTCTTGAGCGGATGTCGGGGCTCATCCGCCCTCGCGACCGCGTATGTCTCATCGTCAGGCGAGGACTTTCCGCCCAGACGAGGAAGCTTTCTGCGCAATTGTCCTCGCCTGGGCCGGGAGTCCTCGTCTCACCGTCCGTCACCTGAGAAGGTGAAGACCCTGCGCGATCGCGGCACGGATCTCGGCCTCCACCCGCGGCCAGGCGAACATGACGTCCTCGTACGAATACCGGAGCACCGTATAGCCCAGCAGTCGCAGAGCCCGGTCGTGCGCGATGTCAGCTCGCCGCTGCCTGCGATCACTGTGGTGTTCGAACCCGTCGATCTGGATGACCAGACGCGATCCGATGAGGCCGTCCACACGGCGCCCGGCCACGACCGCCTGCTGCTGCACGATGATGCCGATCCGGCGCAGTCGGCCGACGTAGTAGGTTTCGAGCCCCGAGTCGGACAGCATCCCGACTTCGACCGCGAGTCGGCGCATCATCGGGCTCTTCCACTGCACAGCGCGCAAATGCTCCACTGTCACGAACCCCTTGCGAACCGCCGACTCCCAGGTTGTGAGGGCATCGGCCGCATCGAGGCATCGCGCGACGTTCGCGAGCACATTCTCCAACGGGTCGATCAGCGTGCGCGGGTCGCAGGCCGTGACGCCGATGGTTCGGTGCACGCGGGCATCCCGGCATCCGGCGCTCGAATGCGGCGGGAGCGAGATGTGCGCGCAGCCATCGGGCTCCGACACCCAGATGCCGAGCGCTCGAGCGGCGGTCACGCAGGTGACTCGGCCACCCGCTGCGGCCGCGATCTTCACCGCACCCTGGGCGTCCGCACGCACGATCCACGTTCGTCGAAAGAGAAGAAGACCTTCGTTTCGGACCGCGGTTCGGATCGCGTCAGGGCTCCACCGGCGCTCCACCAGATCGTGACGGTGGATGTAGCCGTGCGGGTGCAGCAATGGGCCGATGAACATCGACCCAGCATTTCTCCGACGGGCGGGTGAGCGGCCCTGCGGTGAGCGACACGTGGAGTTCGCCGCTGCCGAGCACGCTGGGGAGGAGCGGGCGCCCCGCCTGTGCCGCGTTGCACCGAGGACAATCCGTCGATACGAGGAGCTTCCCCGGCGGAAGGTGCTCGTGCGGGCCGATTCTCCTCGGGTGAGCACGCGAGGGCGCCGCATGTGGCTCCGGTCGGGACGGAAGCGGGAAGGTGAGGGTTGCACGCACGGAGAGCGGATGCCGGTGCTCATCGTGCCTGGAGAACGGGCCGCGCGCCCGCGTAGGGTGAGCGCATGCCGATCCCGATCGAGGGCTATCCTCTCGCCGCCGCCGTTTCTCCGCGCCTGCAGGTGGTGGAGTCCACGGACTCCACCAATGCCGATCTCGTCCGCTCCGTCGAGGGCGCTCCCGAGGCGTGGCCGCACCTGTCCGTGCTGCTCACCACGGATCAGCGAGCGGGTCGGGGCCGGCTCGATCGCAGCTGGACGACGCCGCCCGGTACCGCGCTCGCCGTCTCGACGGTCATCGACGCGCAGGCCGTGCCGCCGGCCTCGCGCGGGTGGATCCCTCTGGTTGCGGGTGTCGCGATGACCCGCGCCGTGCTCGAGCAGCTGCGCGGCTCGGGCCACAGCGCGACGCTGAAGTGGCCGAACGACGTGCTGCTGGACGGCGCGAAGCTCTGCGGGATCTTGGCGGAGGTCGTGCCGGGGCATCCGGACCTGGTCGTCGTGGGCGCCGGCGTGAACACCCGCATGACCCGCGCCGACCTGCCGATCGAGACGGCCACCTCCTTCGCCGCGGTGGGCCGCGACGTCGATGACGACCGCCTCCTGGCCGACTACCTCCGCGCGCTCGACGAGCAGGTGCGTGCGCTCGGCGGGGCAGGAGGGGATGCCGCGGCCGCCGGCATCGTCGGCGAGATCGAGGCCCTCTGCTCCACGCTCGGAAGCGACGTCGTCGTCTCATTGCCCGACGGCCGCAGGCTCGAGGGTCGCGCGCAGCGCATCGATCCGGATGGCCGGCTCGTCGTGGTGGCCGGGGACGGCGAGACCGCGGTGTCGGCCGGCGACGTCGTGCACGTCCGCTGAGTCGCGCAGCGTCACACACGGGGTGTCCACGCCTGTCCTGTCGGCCGGGACCCTCACAATGGAGGCATGACCCAGCCGACGACGTACGGGGGCAGGCCGCAGATGCCGGCTCCCGGAGCGCCGACGCCCGAGCTGCGCGTGGCTCGCTTCCGGGCGCATGCCCGTCGATTGAGCTGGTCGGTGCTGGTGCTGGTCGCGGTGGCTGCCGCCGTCGGATTCTTCTACGGGAATCTGCCCGCGCCGTTCGAGAACTGGATGCTGCTGACCGCCGCGGGCGTGTTGGTGCTGTTCCTCGTGGTGCTGCCCTACGCGGCGTGGTGGGCGCATGTCTATACGATCACCACTCGGCGCGTCATCGAGCGGTCAGGCCTGTTCGCTCCCCGCCGCCAGGAGCTCGGTCACATGCGCGGCTACACGATCCAGATGCGCCGCGGGATCCTCCAGCGGATGTGGGGTGCGGGGACACTGGTGCTCTCGGACGGCATCGACCAGCCCATGCGGCTGACCAACATCCCGCGCGCCGCGCTCGTGCACGAAGTGCTCGTGGACCAGGTCGAGGTCAACCAGATCCTCGCCCATCGTGATGCGCAGTCGTTCCCCGGCGCACCGCCGGAGGGTCCGCCGGCTCTGCCCGCGAGCTGAGCCATCCGCTTCGGGCCGATCCTGCCGACGCGGGTGCGCGAAGATGGGAGGACGGCCACAGAAGGAGCGAGCATGGTGTTGCGTGTCGGAGTCGTCGGCGGAGGACAGCTGGCGCGGATGATGATCGCGCCGGCGACGGAGATCGGCGTCGAGATCCGCGTGCTCGCCGAAGACGAGGGGATGTCCGCGGCGCTGGCCGCCACCGCCGTCGGCGACTACCACGATGCCGAGACCGTCCTGGCGTTCGCGCGCGACGTCGATGTCATCACGTTCGACCACGAGCACGTGCCCCAGGATGTGCTCCGCGCGCTCGTCGGTGCAGGGATCGCCGTGCACCCCGGGCCTGATGCGCTGCTGTTCGCGCAGGACAAGCTGCAGATGCGGGCTCGGCTGCAGGAGCTCGGGATGCCGCAGCCGGAGTGGGCGGCCGTCAGCGACGTCACGGAGCTGCAGGACTTCATCGACGCGCACGGCGGCCGCGCCGTTGTGAAGACCCCGCGCGGGGGATACGACGGCAAGGGCGTCCGCGTGGTGTCCTCCGGTGTCGAAGCAGAGGACTGGTTCTCCTCGCTCGCCGAAGACGCCCGCGGCGGCGCCCTCCTGGCCGAAGAGCTCGTGGACTTCTCGCGCGAGCTCGCGCAGCAGGTCGCGCGCCGGCCGTCCGGCGAGGTGCGGGCGTATCCGGTCGTGGAGACCGTGCAGCGCGACGGCGTCTGCGCCGAGGTGATCGCGCCGGCACCGCACACCGGTGACCGATTGCAGACCGTCGCCGCGCAGATCGGCGTCGGCATCGCCGAGGGGCTGGGCGTGACCGGGATGCTCGCCGTCGAGCTGTTCGAGACGACCGATGAACGCGTCTTGGTGAACGAACTCGCCATGCGGCCGCACAACAGCGGTCATTGGAGTCAGGACGGCGCGGTCACGAGCCAGTTCGAGCAGCACCTGCGGGCGGTGCTGGACCTCCCGCTCGGCGACGCCGAGCCGACCGCGCCATGGTCGGTGATGATCAACATCCTCGGCGGACCCGCCGAGGGCGGTCTCGACGAGCGGTTCGCGAACGCCATGGCGCAGCATCCGTCCGCGAAGATCCACACGTACGGCAAGGCTCCGCGGCCCGGCCGGAAGGTCGGTCACGTGAACGTCGTGGGTGAGGATCTCGACGAGGTCGCCTACCAGGCGCGTGCCGCGGCGGGGCTGTTCGGCGGCTGACCCGCGCGTGCCGTTGCGGGGTTCTTCCAGACTCCCGGCCTAGCCTGGACGGGTGACTGTGCCCGCCTCGAGTTCTGTGCCGCTGCACTCCTCCGACGAGCCGGTGGTCGGCGTCGTCATGGGCTCCGATTCGGACTGGCGGGTGCTCAGCGACGCCTCGCAGGTGCTCACCGATTTCGGCGTCCCGCACGAGGTCGAGGTCGTCTCGGCACACCGCACACCCGACAAGCTCCTTCGCTACGGCCGTGAAGCGCGCGGCCGCGGCCTGCGTGCGATCATCGCAGGCGCCGGGGGTGCGGCCCACCTGCCCGGCATGCTCGCCTCGCTCACCGGCCTCCCGGTCATCGGCGTCCCGGTGCAGCTGGCCACGCTCGACGGACTCGACTCGCTGCTGAGCATCGTCCAGATGCCCGCAGGAATCCCCGTGGCCACCGTCTCGATCAACGGCGCCAAGAACGCCGGCCTGCTCGCCGTGCGCATCCTCGGGGCAGCCGATCCGCAGCTCGCCGCACAGCTCGACGACTTCGCGAAGGACCTCGAATCGCAGGTCGAGGAGAAGAACCGCCGTCTGAAGGACTCCCTGTGAGCGTCGCGAGTCCGCCGCGTTCGGCGCCGGCGCGATCGACCCCCCGAGGGGTCGTCGAAGACCGCCCGATGCGCTACCCGGACACCTCCTCGCGTGCGGTCATGACCAGGCGCGGCTGGTGGCTGGTCCTGCTCAACTTCCTCATCCCCGGTTCGGCGCAGGCCGTGGCCGGCAGCCGCCGACTCGCCCGCGTCGGGCTCGGTGCGACACTCGTGATGTGGGCGCTCGTCGTGCTCGGCATCCTGGTCGCCCTCCTCTGGCCCACGGCCGCGTTCTCGCTGGTGACCGGCGCCTGGCTGCCCGACTGGCTGGCTCTGCTGCGGCCGGTCCCGCTCCTGCTGATCCAGGGACTCCTGCTGGCGTACGCCGTCCTGTGGATCGTGCTCACCATCGACACGCTGCGCCTGATCCGCCTGGTCAGAACCGGCGGAGGCGCGCGCTTCGGCATCGCGGCCGCCGCCGTCGCGCTCCTCGTCGTCGCCAGCGGAACCGCGGCGTACGCCGCCAACGTCGCAGGATCGGCTCGGAGCACGCTCGGCGACATCTTCGTCGCGACGGGACCGGCGATCCCCCCGTCGGACGGGTACTACAACATCCTGCTGCTCGGCGCCGACAGCGGCGAGGGCCGAGACTCGATGCGGTTCGACAGCATCTCGGTCGTGTCGGTCAACGCCGAGACCGGCGCGACGACCATCACCGGCATCCCTCGCGACATGCCCAACTTCCCCTTCGCGCCGGGTCCCATGCAGGACCGGTATCCCAACGGCCACGAGGGCTACGCCGATGACACGTGCGGGTGGGGGAGCGGCGTCAACCAGCTGCGCACCGAGGTCGAGGTCTGCCAGGACGGCAATCTGCTCTATCCCGACGCCGTCGCCAACAGCTCGGAGCCGGGCATCGAGGCGACCAAGGACGCCGCAGAAGGCATTCTCGGCATCGACATCCCGTACTACGTCTTCGTCGACATGCACGGCTTCGCCTCGCTCATCGATGCGCTCGGTGGCGTGGACATCACCGTCGCGGAGCGGCTGCCCAAGGGCGGCGGGCCGCAGTACGACGGCCAACCCGCCGAGGAATGGGCGATCGGCTGGATCGAGGCCGGGCCCCAGCACATGGACGGCGACACCGCCCAGTGGTACGCCCGCTCGCGGTACACCACCAGCGATTTCGACCGCATGGAGCGCCAGCGCCAGCTGCAGCAGGCGATCCTCGCGCAGTTCACACCGCAGACCGTGCTGACCAGGTTCCAGGATGTCGCGTCGGCCGGTGCCGACCTCATCCAGACCGATCTGCCGCAGTCGCTGCTGCCGTATCTGGCCGACCTCGCGCTCAAGGCCAAGGAGCAGCCGGTGACGACCATCGAGCTGACGCCGGCAAACGGCATCGACGAGTGGGAGCCGGACTACGCCTACATCCAGCAGCTCGTGAACACCACGCTGCATCCGCCCACACCGACGCCCACCCCGGAAGGCTGAGCCATGACGGCTACGCTGCGGGTGATGCTCGATCAGCTCGTCGCACCGAGCGAGCCCGATCTGGCCGAGGCGACGAGGGAACTGACCAGAGGCCTCATCGCCGCCACCCCGGCCGGTTGCGAGGTCGAGGGCATCGCGCCTGCCGGGCCCGCGGATCGCTCGCCGGAGGTCCCGGGCCTGGCGGGACTCCGGCGCACTGCGCTGGCCCGTCGTGAGCTGGCCGCTGCGCTGCAGCTCGGCGTGGCCACAGGAATCGGCGGCGGGATGATCCACTCGCCGACCCTGCTCGCTCCGCTCGTCCGCCATGACCGGGTGCACGATCACGACCAGACCGTCGTCACGGTCTGGGACCTGAGCCCCTGGGAGTCGCCCGGCGAATGGCCGAAGTCGGTGGTCGCGTGGCACAAGGCGATGCTTAAGCGCGCCGCCAAACACGCGGATGCCGTCGTCGTCCCCACGCACTCGCTCGCCGTGCGTCTCGGGGAGATCGCGCCGCGCCTCGGCGAGCGGATCCGCGTGATCGCCGGAGCGGCGCCGTCAGGCCTGACCATCCCGTCCGACGAGGTCGGCCGCCGTCGTCATCTCGACCTTCCCGAGGGATACGTGCTGCTGGCAGGGCGGACCGCGCCCACCGACGGCCTCGCGGTCGGCTTGTCGGCCGTGGCGCGCTCGGGGGTCGACCTACCGGTCGTGGTCATCGACGCAGGCGAGGGAGAAGAGCCGGCCATCGCAGATCTGGCCGCGGCTGCGGGAGTGCCGGAGCGGATGCTGCACGTGCGCGGCACGCTCGACATCGCCGATCGCGCGGCAGTGTTCGGGGGCGCGGTCACATTCGTGGCGCCGGCGCAGCGGATGTCGTTCCCCTGGCGGGTGCTGGACGCGCTGGCGCTGGGCGTGCCTGTGGTAGCGGCTTCGTCGCGCGTTCACGATGAGGTGATCGTCGACGGCGGGATGCTGGTGAACGGTGATCCAGAGGGTCTGGCGGCGGCTCTCGACGAGGCGCTCGGATCGGCTGCCGGCGTCGAGCGACTCGGCGTTCTCGCCGCCGATCGTGGACGGGCCTTCTCGTGGCGTGAGGCCGGCGACCGGATCTGGCAGCTGCACGCGGAGTTGTGAAGCCCGCGTTGGATCTTCCTGCGTGATCCCGATGACGGGCGTGTCGCAGCCGGATCTCCTTCGATTCACACACCACATCGGCAACACTGGTCACATGATGGCCGCCCCCACGTTCGGTGTACGAACGCGCCGTGCGCGCTTCATCGTCCTCTCTGCAGTGTTCGCCCTCGTTCTCGGGCTGATCAGCGCCACCCCTACGGCGACCCCTCCGGCGGATGCCGCGACTGGCGCGGTTGCTGCGGGTGTGGGGGACCAGATCAAGACGGCCGACCTGTCCCAGTTCCAGGCGGGCAACATCATGTCCGACGCAGTGTTCTTCAACAGCGGCACGATGAGCGCGGCGCAGATCCAGTCGTTCCTCGAGGCCCGCGTTCCGCGCTGCGATGCGGGCTACACCTGCCTGAAGGACTGGTACGACACCTCGCGGACGGTTGCAGCCGACGCCATGTGCGGGGCCTACTCCGGCGGAGTGCGCGAGCGGGCGTCGACCATCATCTACAAGGTGGCCCAAGCCTGCGGCATCAACCCGCAGGTCATCCTCGCCACGCTCGAGAAGGAGCAGGGCCTGGTCACCCACGTGTGGCCGAGCGACTGGCGCTATGAACGCGCGATGGGGCAGGGGTGCCCCGACACGGCCGAGTGCGATACCCGTTACTTGGGCTTCTTCAACCAGGTCTACGGGGCTGCCTGGCAGTTCAAGCGCTACGCGAACCCGGCAGGCACCAGCCAGTACTTCACTTGGTACGCCCCAGGTCAGACGTGGAACGTGCGCTACCACCCGGACGCCTCATGCGGCTCGTCGCCGGTGTACATCCAGAACCAGGCGACCGCGAACCTGTACTACTACACGCCGTATCAGCCGAACGGTGCGTCGCTGCGTGCCGGGTACGGCGAGGGCGACGGCTGTTCGAGTTACGGCAACCGGAACTTCTATCAGCGGTTCACCGACTGGTTCGGCTCCACGCAGGTTCCCGCGAACGCGAACAATCCATTCGGCAATATCGAAGTGGTCCGCGCCGCGCCCGGTGAGTTCGAAGTCGGCGGGTGGGTCATCGATCCTGACACGTCCGCGCCGATTTCGGTCCACGTCTACGTCGGAGCGCAGGGGACCGCAGTCGGGGCTGAGATCGAGCGGCCTGATGTCGCGGCGGCGTATCCGAAATCGGGGAGTAAGCACGGCTTCTCGGCCAAGGTGCCCGCGATCGGCAGCGGTCCAACGGATGTTTGCATCTATGCGATCAATTCGGGTCCGGGAGCCAACGTCCTCCTCGGGTGCCGGACGATAGCCGGGATGAGCGGCTCGCCGTTCGGCTACCTGGAATCGGTGACTCCTAGCGCGACTGGTCTGGCGGTTTCGGGCTGGGCGATCGATCCTGACTCCGTCTCTCCGACGGCGGTGCATGTCTATGTCGATGGAACCGGAGTGGCGGTTCTGGCGGATGGAGCCCGTCCCGACCTGCAGCCTCACTACCCCCAATACGGGACCGCCCATGGTTTCAGTACGACTGTGACCGCCGGACCGGGAGCGCACACCGTGTGTGCGTATGCGATCAATATCGCCGCCGGAGGGAACGTGCAGTTGGGATGTTCAGAGGTGGTCGTTCCCAGCTCAACCGATCTTGCTCGTCCGCCGATCGGCAACTTCGAGGCGCTGAGCGTCACGGGCAGCACTGCGACGGCGGCGGGGTGGGCCATCGATCCGGATACGACAGCTTCGATCCCGGTCCATATCTACGTCGGTGCGACGGGGGGAGCATACACGGCGGACAAAGATCGCCCAGATGTCGCTCGCGCCTATCCCGCCAGCGGGGCTGCCCACGGATTCGCCGAACAATTGACGCTGCCCGTGGGCAGAAGTGAAATTTGCGTATATGCCATCAACACGGGCGCGGGTGGCCACACGCTGCTCGGCTGCCGGACCGCGAACGTGGTCGCGCCGGCATCCGACCCGGGCCGCGCACCGATCGGGAACTTCGAGGGCGTGGCAGCCGGCCCGGGCGGTGCGTCCGTCACCGGCTGGGCGCTAGATCCAGATACCGCTGACCCCATCTCGATCCACATCTACGTCGACCAGTCCAGCGCGGCGTACACGGCGGACGACGGCCGAGCGGATGTCGCCGGCGCGTACGGGCTCGGCGACCGGCACGGCTTCAATGAGTTCGTGGCGATGTCTCCGGGTTCCCACCAGGTGTGCGTGTACGCGATCAACAATGCAGCCGGCGGGCATGTGCTGCTCGGATGCCGCACCGCGCTGGTTCCCTAGCCGCGGCGACCGCTCCACCGTTCAACGTCCGATTGCGGGATCCGTGTCACGGCGCCTGCGGTCGGCCAAGCGCCTCGCCACCAGCCGCGCGAGCCGGTGAGTGGCCCGTTCGACGATCAGATAGAAGACCCATCCGGCCGCCAGCGACAGCGGGATGCCGACGACCGGCGCGATCCAGGACATGTCGCCCGGTGCGATGACAGCGAGCGTCACCAGGATCGGCTCGTGAACGAGATATAGGCTGAACGAGATCATGCCGGCCGCGCGGAGTGCGCGGGAGGTGAGCAGTCGTTGAGCGCGCGGAAGGCAGACTGCGACGAGGACGAGGAGCACGGCGCCGAGGGCGACCGCGACACTGCCTGCTGGCTTGACCGCGGGCGAAAGGATCGAGCCCGGCCACCACTGGAATATCAGCAGCAGGACAGCGCCGGCCGCGATCGCGAGCTGAGCGAGCAGACTCCCGCCCGACTGATCGAAGCGAGCCGAGACGGAACGAAGTCGGTCGAGGTTGACGGCGATGAGTGCGCCGAGACCGAAGAAGGGGAGGAAGCGCAGCGCGGTGACGCCTGTCGTCTCCCCGATCAGGATGAGGGCGAGCATGATGCCGCCGATGATCTGCCACTGCCGACGGCCCAATCGGAGCGCGAGCCACAGGTAGAGGGGCAGTAGCAGGGAGAACAGCACCTCCCACTGCAGGGACCAGAGCGGACTGTTGAGCCACGTGGTGCCGTTCAAAAGGAACGCATTCTTCGCAGCGTTCGCGAGCGTGGGCGCCTCATTGTGCATCTGGATCCATGGGCTGTCTGCGGAATCGGTCCTCCTCGGCCATACCCGGGCGAGCAGAAGCGCGAACCCGACGGCGAAGACCACCGGCAGATACAGACGGATAAGGCGACTCGGGTAGTACGCGCGCCACGGCAGAGCTCTGCCTCGCACGGCAGGCAGGGTCAGCACGACGCCGCTCAACACGAAGAACACCAACACCGCCTCGGGCCCGGCCCAGACCGCGTGCAGCGGCGTGAATGCAAAGGCTGCGACGTAGGCGGGGAATGGTTCCGCCCAGTAGACAGCTGCGAAACCGGACATCGTCAACAGCGCATGGTGCAGGAGTACGACCAGCGCGGCGGCGCCGCGCAGACCATCGAGACTCGATATCCGCGATCCTGTCGCGGGCGTGCTCACGTCGGCGTACTCACATAGCGCGCCAGCTCATCCAACGCTGGAACAGTCACAAACCCGGTGGCGGTGATCTTCGCGAGATCCAGCACGCTGTTGGCAGGGCGCGGTGCGACCGGCCCGGACGCGGCGCCGAAGTAGTCAGCTGTGGAAACGCCGCGGACACGCGAGGGGTCATGCGAGCTGAGCCGGAAGACCTCCCTTGCGACCTCGGCCCAGGATGTCGCTGGTCCCGCGCCTGTGAGGTTGTACGTCCCGTATGGCGACCGCGATTCGAGCAGATGACGGATTCCTCGGGCGATGCTCTCCGTGAAAGTGAGCCGCCCGATCTGGTCGTCAACGACGTTCGGATTCACCCCGCGCTGGGCGAGGGACGCCATCGTACGAACGAAATTCGTCCCATCTCCGATGACCCATGACGTCCGCACGACGTAGTGTCTGGAAACCGAAGCGACGATGGCATCGGCCGCTGCCTTGGTCTGCCCATACACCCCCAGGGGTGAAAAAACGTCGTCCTCGCGATAGGGACGGTCCAGGGCGCCGTCGAAGACGTAATCGCTGGAGACGTGGACAAGCACGATGCCGTGCTCGGAACAAATCCTGGCGAGCGCTGATACGGCTAGCACGTTGGACGCCCATGCATCGGGCCGGCCGGCCGGAGTCTCGGCCAGATCCACTGCGGTGTACGCCGCCGCGTTGATGACGGCGCCATAGTCCCGCCACCGACGTTTCGAAGCGAGATCGTCTGCGGTCAGATCGAAGTCTTCTCGTGTCGCGTACTCGATCGCGGCAGACTCGCCCCACTCGGCGCGCAGCGCGCGTCCCAACTGGCCGGCGGCGCCCAATACCAGCGTCTTGCGGGGTGGCATCGGCTCGACATCGGAAAGGCGAGGGTGCGCGAGGTCCTTCGGTGATATCTCCACGGAGTCCAGAGATATGGGCCAGTCGATCGCCGCCGTCTCATCCGCCAGATTCAGAAATGTGTACGTCGCTTCGGGGGACCAGTGGTCGTTGACCAGGTATGTGTAAGCCGTGTCGGGATCGAGGGTCTGATAGGAGTTGCCAACCCCGCGCGGAACGAAGATCGCGCGCGACGGATCGATCTCCGCGGTGAAGACCCTGCCGAACGTGGCGCCCTCCCGCAGATCGACCCACGCGCCGAAGATTCGGCCGGTCGCGACCGACACCCATTTGTCCCAGGGTTCGGCGTGGATGCCACGCGTCGTGCCCACGGCGTCGTTGAATGACACATTGTTCTGCACAGGTCCGAAGTCCGGCAATCCTGCGGCCGTCATCTTGTCCCGCTGCCAGTTCTCTTTGAACCAGCCACGGCTGTCGCCGTGCACCGGCAACTCCCAAAGAACCAATCCCGGGATCGCAGTCTCGGTGAGAGCCAGGGGCTTGCCGAAGTCCGTCACTACTGGCCTTTCGACGCGTAGAACGCTTCGACGCCGTCTTTGGCCGGAGCCCACCATGGCTCGTTGTCGCGATACCAGCGGATCGTATCTGCCAGGCCCGCCTCGAAGTCCCGGAAGCGCGGGCTCCAGCCGAGCTCGTTGCGCAGTCTCGCGGAATCGATCGCATAGCGCAGATCGTGCCCGGCCCTGTCCGTGACGAGGTCGTAGGAATCAGGTCGAAGTCCGAACTGCTCGAGTATCAGCTCGACGACGGTCCGATTATTCTTCTCCCCGTCTGCGCCGATCAGGTACGTCTCGCCTATCCGGCCCTTCTCCAGAATCGTGAGAACCGCGGAGGAGTGATCGTCGGCGTGGATCCAGTCGCGAACGTTCTCCCCCGTGCCGTAGAGCTTCGGACGAATGCCTCGGATGACGTTCGTGATCTGCCTGGGGATGAATTTCTCGACGTGCTGAAAGGGACCGTAGTTGTTTGAGCAGTTCGAGATCGTCGCCTGCACGCCGAACGAGCGGACCCACGCCCGGACGAGCAGGTCGCTGCCTGCCTTAGTCGAGGAGTACGGGCTTGAAGGGTTGTAAGGAGTATCTTCGGTGAACCGCTGAGGGTCGTCGAGTTCGAGGTCGCCGTACACTTCATCCGTCGAGATGTGGTGAAGTCGCGTCCCGTGCTTGCGCGCCGCCTCGAGAAGAGTGAAGGTCCCCAGGACGTTGGTGTCCAAGAATGGTCGCGGATCATTCAGTGAATTGTCGTTATGTGACTCAGCGGCGTAATGGACCACCGCGTCGGCATCGGCGAACAGACGGTCGACGAGTTCTGCGTCCACGATGTCGCCCTGCACGAAATCGACGCGTTCTGGAGGCAGTCCATCGAGAGATGCGCGGTTTCCTGCGTATGTGAGCTTGTCCAAGACCGTGATGTGGTCGTCGGTGTTCTGCACGACATGATGGACGAAGTTGGAGCCGATGAAGCCGGCACCTCCGGTGACGACAAGTCTGCGCATCGCTCCAGAATAGTGGTCGGCGAGGGCCGCTCCAATTTGTCGCTTCCGACGGCATGCCCGAGACTGAGGGCTATGCGCGGCATCATTCTGGCGGGGGGCACCGGTTCCCGGTTGCATCCGATCACCCTCGGGATCTCGAAGCAGTTGGTGCCGGTTTATGACAAGCCGATGATCTACTACCCACTGTCGACGCTGATTCTTGCCGGCATCCGCGACATTCTGATCATCACAACGCCTCAGGACTCGTCGCAGTTCCAGAGACTACTGGGCGACGGATCGCGATTCGGAATTTCGCTGACGTATAGGTCGCAGCCCTCGCCCGACGGCCTCGCTCAGGCATTCATTCTGGGCGAGGAGCACATCGGGTCGGATTCGGTGGCACTCGTCCTCGGTGACAACATCTTCTACGGTCAGGGCATGGGCACCCGCCTGCGCCGGTACACCCAACTCCAGGGCGGCGTCGTCTTCGGCTATTGGGTGGACGATCCGACGGCGTACGGCGTCGTCGAATTCGACCCCGAAGGCAGGGTCGTCTCACTGGAGGAGAAGCCCACCGCACCGAAGAGCAATTACGCGGTGCCCGGGCTGTACTTCTATGACAACGACGTGATCGATATCGCCAAGAACCTGCGTCCCTCTCCGCGAGGCGAGTTGGAGATCACTGACGTGAATCGCGAGTACCTCTCGCGTGGCGCGCTCCAAGTGGAGCTTCTTCCGCGGGGCACCGCATGGCTGGACACCGGAACCTTCGACTCGTTGAGCGAGGCCACCGACTTCATCCGAACGGTGGAGAAGCGACAGGGACTCTCCATCGGCTGTCCCGAAGAAGTGGCGTGGAGGATGGGGTTCCTCAGCGACGAGGAGCTGCGCGAGCGAGCCGAACCGCTCGTCAAGAGCGGTTACGGCGCCTACCTCCTCAAAGCGCTCGCCCAGGGATCGCACACTCCCGCGCTCTAGAATCGACCCAGCCGCGACGAGCGATCGCGCCGTGCCGAGTAGTGAACGACGGTGGAGAGTACTCAGCGATGACAGGCGTCCTGGAAAGCCCGGCTCATGCGATGCCGCCAGCAGCGTTCCCATCTGACGGACGGCGGCTGGTGGTCTACGTCGTCTTCGATCGACGCGGTGAGGTCGACGACTACATCCCGGTCGCCCTCGCCGGGTTGCGTGATGGCGCGACCCGTGTCCTGGTGGTAATCAACGGGCCGTTGAGCAATGCCGGCCGGGCCGCACTCGAGCCGTTCTCGGACGAGATCCTCGTTCGCGAGAATGTCGGATTCGACATCTGGGCTCACAAAGAGGCGCTCGATCATATAGGGGAGGGGATCTCAGAGTTCGACGAGGTCGTGCTGACCAACGACACCTGGTTCGGTCCAGTAAGACCGTTCGGTCCCGTGCTCGCCAGAATGGGCGATCGGGCGGTCCATTTCTGGGGACTCACCGATCACGCACGCGAGGAGCCCAATCCCTTCACCGGCGACGGCGTGCTTCACTATCACCTTCAGTCTTTCTGGATCGCCGTTCGCCGCGAGATGTTCCTGTCGGATGCGTGGACAGCGTATTGGCGGGACCTGCCCTCGATGCCGTCGTATTTCGATGCGGTGCTGAAGCACGAAGCGATGTTCACCAATCACTTCACCGAGCTTGGCTACTCAGTGGATGTCGCGTTCCCCTCGGCCGAGTACCCGACGGATCATCCCGCCCTGTTCAACCCGGACCTCCTGCTCGAGGACGGCTGCCCCGTCGTGAAGCGTCGGCCATTTTTCCACTACCCCCCGTTCTTGGACCGCCATGCGGTGATCGGCCGACAGATCCTCCGTCGCATCTCGGGTTCCGGCTTTCCGATGGCCGTGATCTGGCAGAACCTCGCGCGCAACGTGGCTCCGAGGATCCTCAACGCGGACGCCGGCATGCTCGAGGTGCTGCCGGACGTGGATGTCGGGTACGATTCGGCTCGCCCGTTCCGTATTCTCGTCATCGCCCACATAACCAGGATCGACGCACTTCCCGGCATCTTCGATCGGATGTCTCATCTGCCGGCACCGTATGACGTGGTGCTCACGGCCGTCGCTCCGATCGCTGAACTTCTGCGGGATGCAGTTGTCCAAGCGCGGCCCTCTGGAGCGGCAGTAATCGAGGTGCGGGAAGGCGGCAGTGACGGAGGCTCTGACATGAGTGCGTTCCTGACGGCTTGCCACAACGTGTTCGAGCCCCCCCGCTACGACCTCGTCGTCAAGGTGCACACGCGTCTCCCCGGGGACCGGACCGGCAACGAGCGCAGATACTTCGAGCGGTGGGAGCTCGACAATGTCCTCGGAAGCCCGGGATACGCGCGCAACGCCCTTGCGCTCTTCCAGCGCGAGAGCGGACTGGGCATGGTCTTTCCGCCAACCATTCATATCGGCTACGGGAATATGGGAGGCGCGTGGGAGGGGCTGCGCGATTCCGCAGTCTGGGCCAACGAACGCATGGGCGTCAAGGTGCCCATGGACGGCGCGTCTCCTCTCGCCCCCTTCGGAGGCATGTTCATCGCGCGTCCCGATGCGCTTCGCCTGATGCTGGCACAGGACTGGGCTGCCATTGCGGCGAAGCGATCCATGCCACCGGGAGATCTCGCGCGTCTTCAGGAGCGTCTGTTCGTCGGAGCCGCCGGCGAACGCGGGTATCACGTGCGCACCATTATCGGCGCCGAGCATGCCGGGATCAGTCACAACTCGCTGGAGTACAAGATCGATCAAATGGCCTCTACGACGCCCGGATACCCAGTGGAGCAGATCCAGTTCCTTCATAGCATGGGCAACGTGGGCCGAGGGCGCGCCATCGACTACCTATGGATGTATCTGCGCCGAAACCGACCACGTGCTGTGCGTCTGCTTCATCCGGTGGGGCGGATCATCGCAGGAGTGCGTCGCAGGTTCCGCGCCTTACGCGGCCGGCACGCCACTGAGGGATCACGTCGATGACGGCGACATCGTCGGGAATGGTGTTTCCGTCCGCTGGTAAGCGGCTGCTCATCTATGTCGTGTGGGATCGACGCGGTCAGGTCGACGATTTCATTCCGGTTGCTCTGGCGGGTCTGCGCCAGCATGCGGAGACGGTGCTGGTGGTGGTGAACGGCGCGTTGTCGGCGGAAGGGCGAGCCAAGCTGGCGCCAGTGTCTGATGAGATCCTGGTCCGCACCAACACGGGGTTCGACATCGGCGCTCACCGTGATGCTCTGCGACATGTCGGCGAGCGGATCGCGCAGTTCGACGAGGTGGTCCTCACCAACGACACCTGGTTCGGGCCGATCCGGCCTTGGTCGCCTGTGCTGGCACGGATGAATTCGCGGGCGGTCCACTTCTGGGGACTGACGGACCACGCGAGAGAGTCTCCTAATCCCTTCACAGGCGAGGGGATCCTGCCCTATCACCTGCAGTCGTACTGGATCGCGGTACGTCGCGAGATGTTCTTATCGGAGGCGTGGCGGGACTACTGGCGCGATCTGCCCGCGATGGACGGCTATTTCGACGCCGTACTCAAACACGAGGTCGTGTTCACCGAGCACTTCGCCGAACTCGGCTTCACTCACGCTGCGGCCTTCCCACTGAGCGATTACGACACCGAGAATCCGTCGTTGTTCAATGCCGAGCAGCTGATCGACGACGGCTGCCCCATACTCAAGCGACGTCCGTTCTTCCACTGGCCACCGTTCTTGGACGTCCACGCTGTCGTCGGTCGCTGGACGCTCGCAAAGGTCGCGTCGCACGGATTCCCGATGGAGGTGATCTGGCAGAATCTCGCGCGCAACGTGCCACCGAAGATCCTCAATGCGGATGCCGGCATGTTGGAGGTGCTTCCCGACGTCGATGTCGCCTACGACCAGAATCGTCCGATGAGCATCGTGGTCATCGCGCACATCTTCTATGACGAGATGACCGACGAGATCCTCGACCGCGCAGACGGTCTGCCGGGACCGTACGACCTCGTCGTGACCACGCCGGACCCGGAGCGCGCCGCTCGCATCGAAGCGATCATCGCGCGTCGCCGCGGAGCGAGCGACGGACGAAGCGAGGTGCGAATCGTCGAATCGAATGACGGGCGCGATCAGAGCGCCTTCCTGATCGGTTGCCGCGATCTGCTGCTCGGCCATGCGTACGATCTGGTCGTGAAGCTCCACTCGAAAAAGACACCGCAGGACGGGTTCAACGTCGGTCGTCACTTCAAGGAACAGCAATTCGACAATCTCCTGCGAAATCCGGGCTACATCGCAAACCTGATGGCCCTTTTCCAGCGAGAGGAAGGTCTGGGCATCGTCTACCCGCCGATGATCCACATCGGTTATCCGACTCTGGGGCGGGCGTGGTGGGCGAACAAGCCGAATTTTGAGCGCGTGGCCGACGAATTGGGGATTCGGGTGCCGCTGGACGACGTCTCGCCGCTCGCGCCGTACGGATCGATGTTCATCGCGCGACCTCAGGCGCTGCGGCTGCTCGCGCAGCATCCCTGGACCTACGAACAGTTCGGCGGCGAGGATGCGTATCGTGACGGCGGCCTTGCCCACGTTCTGGAGCGCATGCCCTCGTACGCCGCCGGTGAATCGGGCTACCACACGCGTACCGTCTCGACGTTCGACTACATGTCGATCAGTCACACCGCGCTGGAGTTCAAGCTGGACGAGATGTCCTTCACCATACCCGGCAACGCATACGAGAAGATCGACTTCCTCCGCCACTCCGGCTGGGTCGGAACAGGATCGGCGCGCGACATCTGGCGGATGTACCGGCGGCGCAACAACCCGGCGATCGTGGAGAGAGCAGTCGCTGTAGTAGAACCGCTCCGCCGTATCGCCCGACGCCTGCGCGGAATGCTCCGCCGCGACTGACCGTACGGCGGGCGCGCAGGCTCGCCCCGGTATAGTTTGATGGTTCTTCGGAAGAGTGAGGGTTTTGGGAACTTCGGCACGATTCGCACGGCTGGCAGCCGAGCCCTTCTCGACCATCGACAGCAGAGGTCTGCGCACGCGCGGGCGAGCCGGCAAGATCGGTGAGATCTTCGACCGTCGGCACCTGCTCGACCTCCTGATCCGGCGAGACCTCCAGGCCCGCTATCGCGACAGCTTTCTCGGATTCCTGTGGACCGTGATCCGTCCGTTGATCCAGTTCCTCATGTATTTCATCGTGCTCGGACAGTTTCTGCGCGCCGCTGAGGGAATCGATGATTTCGCGATCTACCTGTTCTCCGGACTCACCCTCTTCACGTTCTTCAACGACATGGTCTCCGGCTCGACGAGTTCGCTGATCTTGAACAGCGGGCTCGTGAAGAAGATCTATCTGCCGCGCGAGATCTTCCCGCTAGCCAGCATCGGGGGCGCCGCGTTCATGTTCGCTGTGCAGCTGATCGTGCTTTTTGTCGCTGCATTGATCTTCCAGGCGCTGCCCGGTCCCGCCATGATGCTCTGGTTCTTCCCCTCCGTGCTCCTTATGCTCATCTACGGGATCGCATTCGGTCTCCTCCTCTCGGCGGTGAACGTCTACCTGCGCGACATTCAGTACCTCACCGAGGTCGTGCTGATGCTCGCCATGTGGGGGTCCCCGATCGTGTACTCGTGGGGAATGGTCGTCGACGTGTTCTACCGCTTCGACCTGCCTGCGTGGCTGCTCGAGGTCTACGCGGCGAACCCGCTCACCCTGGCGGTCCTGGGTTTCCATAAGGCCTTTTGGGGAGCCGGCACCCCCGCTGACTATCCGCCGGACCTCGGCCTCCGCATGGCGATCGCCGGAGCGGTCGGTTTGGTGATCCTCTGGATCTCGCACCGGGTGTTCACGCGCCTCCAGGGCAACTTCGCGCAGGAGCTGTGATGCAGAGGCATGAGACCACAGGCCCGGAGATCGTCCGGCTCGACGCAGTGACCAAGGTGTTCACCATCCGGCGGGACAACAGTCTGAAAGACCGCATCGTGCACTTTGGCCGACTCGGTCAGGCTTATCGGCAGGAGTTCGTCGCGGTTGACGACGCGTCGCTGTCCATCACTGCCGGAACGACGGTCGGTCTGCTCGGGGCGAATGGATCGGGGAAAAGCACTCTACTCAAACTCATCGGCGGCATTCTGGCGCCCACGAAAGGCACCGTTCACACGCGAGGGCGGATGGCTGCTTTGCTTGAGCTGGGCGCCGGGTTCCATCCCGACCTCAGCGGCCGCGAGAATGTCCACCTCAACGCCTCAATCCTCGGCCTCTCGCGCAGCGAGATCGAGGCGCAGTTCGACGCGATCGTCGAGTTCAGCGGCGTCGGCGAGTTCATCGAGACGGCCGTCAAGTTCTACTCGTCGGGCATGTACGTCCGGCTTGCGTTCGCGGTGGCTGTACACACCGATCCAGACATCCTCCTCGTGGACGAGGTGCTCGCCGTCGGCGATGAGGCGTTCCAGCGCAAGTGCATGGATCGCATCCAGCAATTCCGCGCGGAAGGCCGCACCATTATTCTCGTAAGTCACTCTGCGCAGCAGGTGGCAGAGCTCTGCGATCGAGGAATCGTTCTAGAGGACGGAAAAGTCGTCTATGACGGCGAGACCAACGGCGCGATCAGCGCACTGCGTGACGCGCTCGATGGGAGACGTGTCGGTGAGCCGCGCGGCGATGAGACAGTGCACCCGATCCAGGTGAAGTCCATCGAGCTGCTCAGCCGGGACGGGGTGGCCACGACCGAGTACGTCGTGGGGGATCCGCTCACCATTCGGATCAACGTCGATGCGCTCCGACCCATGGAACGCTGGGCGGTCGGCTTCAGCATCGATACACCCCTGGGGCACATGGTGCTGGCCTCTAATACGGATCTGCTCGAACACAGGCTGGAGCCGATTTCGGAGCCCACGAGCGTCGACCTGACTATCGCTGCCCTCAATCTCGGCGCCGGGCAGTACTACGTGAACGCCAATGCGGCGGGCATCAGCGAGCCCAGTAGTCATGGCTTGCAACAGGGTGCTCGCTTCACGGTTGTGAACGATGAGCACACGGTCGGCACTGTGGCGGCACGGGTCTCTGTCGCAGAGTCACCCGACCGAAGTTGACGGATCGACCCCTCGAAGGGCTGCATCAAGCAGCGTTCGGGCACGCGCATCGAAGGAGTGGTCGGTGCGAATCCGATCGGAGATCGTGCGCAGTTCGGCCTCATCAGGGAACAGTGCATCGAGGTCACCCTGCATAAGCTCGACGAGTTCACCTACCGACCCGTAGGTGCGCACCGCTCCGCCGAAGGTCTCGGCGATCCCTTCGACGTGATCGCTGATGGCTCGCCCGCCGGCAGCAACGACGTCGTACAGGCGATTCGATATGAAGCCCGCATCCCGCATGGCCGGCCAGTGATCGTTCAACACGACCGCCGCTGACCCGTAGAGCTCCGGGAGTTCGCTGTTGGCGATTCCGGTCGCGATGATCGAGCGGGCAGGTATCCAGCCTCGCCAATCCGGTCCGTAGACGCGCACCGGGATGCCCGCGGCGATCGGCTCCAAAACGGAGGGTCGTGGAATCCCGCGCGCGGTCCCGACGAATACGATGTCCTTCGTTCGCCTTCCGGTTAACGGGCGGAACCGATGCGCATCGGTGCATTGCAAGAGCGTTTCGATGGGACGACTGAATCGGTGGCTGGCCGATCGCGCCCACTCGTGCGATCCCGCGTAGACGACATCGAAGTTCCGGACCTCGTCCGCCGTGATCTGGTCGGGATGACTGATGATCCAGAGGATCGAAAATGCGTTCGGTTGGGGCGAGAACGGCTCCGGGCCTCTGAGAGCCACGACGACGTCGTCGAGGTAGACGGTCGGGCGTTGTCGGGCGTCGTAGGCGTCGATAACCACCTCCTGCCCGAGTCGTCTCAGCGCGTCGGCGAGTCCACGCGCGAAATGCGTGTCCCCCCACGCCTCGCCGACGCGCCCCGGCGGTGCCACGATCTTCAGCGCCCAGCGCAGCGAAGACACCTCGGAGCCGTCGGGAAGCCGCACTAAGGACCGCCGACGGCTCAGCGTCGGACGGCGCCCGTCCCATCCGAGCACATCGAAGCCGAGCGGGGACAGGATCCCGGCCAGATCCGTGTCGGGCGCATCCGTCGGCTCCGGTTCGGACTTGTGCGCAGGGGCACGAGATATCAGATCGAGCCGTGTGGTGGACGGTGCGGTCGACGACGTCACCGGTCTTGCGAACGTCGTTCCCGCCGTGCCGATCACCTCGATGGAGGAGCCGAGGCGACCCGCGTCCTCGATGGGATGACCGGCGAGAAGATGCGCAGTCCGGGATCCGTGCGCGATGATCCCGGCGGAGGCGATCGTCCCGTCCAACGCGACCCACAGCGGGGCGACCTGCCCATGGACAGCTGATTCCGCAAGATCGATAAGGGTCTGTGCGGATACATCGGCGCGTTCGCCCCGCACGACGACCACAGCGCTTGCGGGTGCACGTGCTGCCACGCGGTCGACGATGTCCTCCGTGTCGAGGACTACCTGGAAGCGAGGGAGTCGCAAGGACATCAGGGAGGCGGCGACCCACGCATCCGTCGCTTCATCGGCGACAGCGATGACGACGTCTGCTTCGGCGAGGTGTGACATCTCCATCGCTGCGACGAGCGGGCGCCCCGGCTCTTCATCGCGAGCGATCCGACTCAGCAGGACAATGTTCGCGATCGCCGGATGCAGATCTGCCCGATCTGGTCGGCTCGACCGCTCCGCTGCGGAGATTGCTACCCGATGCACCTCAGCCCACCTGTGTATTTCGGGGTGATCGGTAGTACCGAGGTCGATCCGACCGCTCGCTCGCGCACCGCGCCACGCATGTCCTAATGGGCCTCCGCGTGCATCGACGGAATCCGGGAATGCGCGCGCGTACGCGACCGAGTCCCAGATGACGCTCGTAACGATTCGATCGACATCGCCGACGGCGTACGCATACAGCGCGGGCACCCGATCGGCGTCGGCGAGCTGTGTCGAGACGAGTTCCTCCATGAAGAGCGGATTCAGGCTCATGCCAGTACGGAAGCCGCCGCGGACGTACGCCTGCACTGCCGCTCGAGCGGTGAGTCGGGTGCCCTGAGCCGCGACGAAATCCACATCGACGATGTGGGCGCGCAGGATGGCACGAGCCCACCAACATCGATCGACGAAGTCGAGGAGGGGGCGCAGGCGCGGGGATTCGCGTGCCTTTCGCCAGAGGGCGCGGACGCGGCGGAGCACCCTTAAGATTGTAGGCGGGCGCGGGGTTGACCCGCTGAATGATAGGTTCGGGCCCCAGTGCTTCTGGAGGAGGAACCGCGTGCCAGAGAGCCTTGCTCGCGTCGGAATCGTCGTCCGCACAAAGAACCGGCCCGGGCTGTTGACCCGTGCCCTGGACGACATCGCTGCTCAGGACTACGCCGATTGGGCCGTCCTCATCGTGAACGACGGTGGCGACGGTGGGACTGTGGATGCTGCCGTCGCCGCCCTCGCACCGGAGGTGCGCGGGCGGATCCAGGTGAATCACAATCCGACGTCGCTCGGGAGGTCAGCCGCGGCCAACCAAGGTGTGACCGGGCTTGGCACGGAATTCGTCGTACTCCACGACGATGACGACCTCTGGCATCCGGCGTTTCTCGCGCGCACTGTCGGGTGGCTGGACGCACACCCGGCGGACATCGGCGTCGCAGCGAGAACCGAGATCGTCTACGAAGAGCAGCGGGCGGACGGAGGATTTGCCGAGGTCGGGCGGGCACCCTTCTGGTCGGATGTGCACGAGATCCTGTACTCGGACCTTCTCGCCGTCAACCGATTCGTGCCGATCGCGTACCTCTATCGTCGCAAGCTGCACGATGAAGTCGGTCTCTACCGAGAGGACATCCATGCAGCTGAGGACTGGGAGTTCAACCTCCGAACGGCCATCGGCCACAGTATCGGGTTCCTGGACGGGCCACCCCTGGCGTTCTGGATGCAGCGCATCGGCGTTGACGGAGCACTCGGCAACAGCATGTTCACCCTGGCGCACGACCACGTCGCTTTCGATCGGCTGATTCGCGACGAGGCGCTCCGCGAGTACGCTGCGGCCCACGGACCAGGTCTCGCGCTCTACCTGACCGACTACATCGACGGCGCTGTCCGCGACGCAGTACGCGACGTGCTTCGTGAGGAATTGGGCCGCGAGCTGGACAAGCGTCCCTCAGACCTGCAGCGGATCGCTCGGCGGCTTCGCGGGTGGGTTCCGCGACGCCGCACCGCCGGTTCCTGACCGCAGGTTCTCAGTCGGTGGGGTCGGCGAACCGCCCCGGCCCCGTTCAACCGAATCGTCGGAGGAAATGTCAGCGCCCCCTGCATCCCGCGCACCGGCCGTCACGCCGGCTCGCCAACTGACGAAGCACAACAATGCCAGCGCGCCAGCAAAAGAGATGGAACCGACAACCCACACGACTCCGGCCGGCGGGATGTTGGTCCACCACCACTCAGACTGATAACCCGGGTCGATGGCCATGTCGTCGAGGCCAGTCGTGTACCGACGGATATTCGTGTGCAACGCGACCGAGCCCGCCACTGCGAGCAACGCCGCGGCGATTGCCAGTCGAGGACCACGCCACCACCGCCAGCCTCCGTCAGCAGCTGAAACCGCCGCGAGGAAGAGAACGAGAAGCGGAAGGATGTAGCGCGGCTGGATCTGCTCGCCGACGACCGCATTCGAGCGCGCGAGAAGAACGAACGGCACGAGCCACAGCGCCCCGCCCGCGATCCCGATGGCGAGCCATCGACGGAGGCTCACGGATCGGGTGCCCACGAAGATGACGCCTCCGGCGACGACGAGCGAGAAGAACTCGACCACGGACGGCAACGGCGTGTCCAGCCAGCCGAGTGACCATCCGCCCAGAGCGCCGCTCCACAGGGAAGGAATGTTGAGAAGGTTCGCGACGAGGTCGCCGACGGTGAGCGGCTCGGTGATGCCCGGGAGACCGGAGATGAGCGCGCCACCCTGACTCGCCGAAAGGTACAGGACGAGCGAGAGCACACAGATCAGGACTGCGGTCACCGCCGGGATCAAGAGTCGTCTCTGCAGACGAGCGCCCATCACCGCGACGACGAGAATCGCCAGCACGGTGTATGCAGCGGCATCCGCTCGGGCGCCTGCACCGATCAGCGCGCCTGCAAGCGCCAGCGCAGAGAGAACCCAGCGCCGGCGGCCTGTGGATTCAACGGCGCCCAGGAGAGAGGCGAATACCGTCACCGCGGAGAGGAATGCCCACGACGATGGGTTCACCGACGGAATGATGAACAGTCCGAGGGGTACGCTCGCTCCCAGCGCAGCCGCGACGGGCACCGCCCGAAGGCGTCGCGGGAGGGCCCAGAACACCGCGGTGATCACTCCAACCGCAAGAGCGGAGTTGAAGATGCGCATCAGGAGCACAGAGGTCTGCACGTCGTTTGACGCGAACAGACCCATTGTCGCGTAGAAGACCGCCGGATATTGACCGGTGTTCAGACGTTCGGTTTCCACGAGGCTCACCAGCGACGGATCCCAGCAGTCAGCGCTCTGGTCCGGGTGGAAAGCGAAGCAGCTCGCGTTTGTGAGCGATGCCGGGACGACACGTGTCAACGGATCGTCCGTCAACTCGCACATCCCGGGCTTCTCGCCCAGACCGCACCAGATCGACGGCATGTGGAAATCGTCGTCGGGACTCGCCCCCAACGGCGACGCGAATGCCCAAGCGACGAGTGTGAGCAGGAGCAGGAACGGAACGGCGATCCAGGCGATCCGGTGGCCGACGGCGGTCTTCCGGGTGGTCATCCCTGAATCCTAATCGGCGGCTCTCGCTGGCTCTGCATCGCCGACTGCGCGTCGATCGAGCGCGGTCACAGCCGGTCGACGACGCGTGCCGTGACGGGGCCTGCGCACGTGCACGGTAGCCTGGACGAATGCCCGCCGTCGATGCCGAAAGGATTCTCGTGATCGTTCCCGCATGGAACGAGGCGGCGAACGTCGGGACCACCATCCGCGAAATTCTTGCATGCGACGAGCCGTACGACGTGGTCGTTGTCGATGACGGCTCGACCGATCAGACCGGCGCGCAGGCGCGCGCTGCAGGTGCCCGAGTTCTGCCGCTCGCATTCAACATCGGCGTCGGCGGAGCGATGCGGACCGGCTTCACGTATGCGCAGCGGCACGGCTACCAATACGCGATACAGGTCGACGCGGATGGTCAGCACAATCCCGAGGACATCGCCAGAGTGCTGGACGGTCTCGCGACCGCAGACATCTCGATCGGTGCGCGGTTCGCCGACGTCGGAGACTACGCGGTCGGCGGACCTCGCAGGTGGGCGATGATCTTCCTCGCGAGCGTGGTGAGTCGTGTGGCCAGGACGAGGCTCACAGATGTGACGAGCGGCTTCCGCGCGGCGAACCGTCGAGCCATCGATCAGTATGTCCGTTACTACCCCGCTGAGTATCTCGGCGATACGGTCGATTCCCTGGTGAGTGCCCTGCACGCGGGCCTCACCGTCGTGCAAGTGCCGGTGGCGATGCGAGAACGGGTCCATGGCAAGCCGAGTCAGAACCCTCTCGGCGCGAGCGTCTATCTGCTCCGTTCGGTTTTCGCACTCTCCCTGGCTCTCTTGCGCGGAACTCGTCGGGCGAACGAGGCCTCCGCATGATCGTCGCCGCGGGCATCATCTTCGCCCTCCTGGTCCTGGCCCTCATCGTGGGCCTTCTCCTGCGGCGGAGCCTGCGCGAGAAGTATGCGGTGCTGTGGATCGTCATCGGACTGGCGATCCTGATCCTCGCTCTTTTCCCTTCACTCCTGGTCGGGCTTTCAAACCTCTTTGGCGTCGCCGTTCCGTCCAATCTCATCTTCGCGCTCGCGATCGTGCTGCTGGTCGGGGTAGCACTACACCTGTCGTGGGAGTTGTCGCACGCTGAGGACGAAGTGCGTCGGCTCGCGGAAGACGTCGCGATTCTGCGCGCGGACCTGGAGGACATCCGAGCGGCCGCGGCCGCATCGGGAGTTGGCCCAGAGCACGGATCTACGGAAGAGGAACGGGGCGCAGTCGCGGATGACGAGCGCGACTGAGTCCGCCAAGCGAGGTCTCGTAGCGGTCCTCCTGGCGACAGCGGTCGCCGGTGTGGTCGGTTACGCCATCCAGCTTCTCGCCCCTCGGATGTTGCCCACGGCAGACTCGTACGTCGCGTTCTCGGTCTACTGGGCGACGCTGTACCTCTGCGGCTCGGCGCTGACCGGAATCCAGCAGGAAGTGACGCGAGCTGCGCACCCGGCGGAGCCCGCGCATCGGCCACCTGCGTTGCGGAACGCCACCGTCGTCTTCGCCGGCATCCTGGCTGTCGCCGCAGTCGTGATCGGGATCGTTTTCTCGTCGCAGCTGACTACCGTACCGATGCTCAGCCTCGTCGGGAGCCTGACGATCGGCCTGATCGGATACCTCTTCATGGTGGTGCTATCCGGCGTGATGTACGGCCTTCAAGTGTGGCGAGGCGTAGCCATGATCACCATCGTGGACGCGCTGGTTCGAGCGGTTCTGGTGGTCACCGGGTTCGCGCTACACCTGTCACCTGGCTGGATCGTTCTGCTGGTCTCTGCGCCATTCATCATCGCGTTCGGCGCGACGTGGCTCACGGTTCGCCGGCGCATCGTCGGCAGGTTCCAGCTCGATGTAGGGTATCAGGACCTGGCGTTCAACACTCTGCGCACGATGGGTGCGGCAGCGGCGACCGGCCTGCTCGTATCAGGACTGCCCGTCCTGCTCAAGGTGACTTCACCGGCCGTTCCGGCGCCGGAACTCGCCGCTCACGTTCTGGCAATCACAATCACCCGAGCGCCCATCGTCATCCCGCTCCTGGCCCTCCAGAGCTACATGATCTCGGTCTTGCGCCACGCTGGAGACACGCTCCTGCGTCGCCTCGCGATTCTCGTGGCGGTGGCCGCGGCCGTGGTCGGCGTGCTGTCGCTCGTCGCGCTCTGGATCGGGCCCCCTCTCATCGCGGCGATCTCCGACGGCCGCTATACCATCACCGCCGGAATGGCTGGGGCTATCGTGGCGAGTGCGGGTCTGGTCGGGCTGATGAGTGTCGCAGGGCCAGCCCTGCTCGTGCGCTCGCATCACGGCTTCTACGCCGCGGGGTGGATCATCGCCGCAATCGTCACAGTCCTACTGCTTCTTCTACCGCTTCCCTTCGATCAGCGTCTGACGACAGCGCTCTTGGGCGGCCCCCTTGCCGGTCTCGCGGTACAGACTTACGGTTTGCTCACGCGTGTGCGCGCGGATACGCGCGGCGCACAATCCTGAAGACCTGCTCGTTCGGCGGCGGCCTCAGTCGTCGATCGTGTCGGCGATCGTCTGCGAAAACGGGATCCGCGGCGCCCAGCCGAGGTCGTCGCGCAGACGGGTCGCGTCGCCGACGATTCGCGCCGGATCGGCGGCGCGGATCCGGCTAGCGTCGACTTCGAGCGGCGGTACGGGAATGCCGACGGCGTCGCAAAGCTTCGATAAGAGCTCTCGTCCCGTGCGGGCAACTCCCGACGCGACGTTGTAGAGAGTGTGCGGGAGATGGTCGGCTGCCGCCAGCGCGAGGTATGCACGCGCCACATCCCGGACATCCGTGTAGTCGCGGGCCGTAGACAGGTTGCCGACGTGGAGCGGCTGACCTGACCCGAGGTCACGGAGTTGCCGAAGCAGGTCGGGAACGAGGAATCCCGGTCCCTGACCAGGTCCAATGTGATTGAAGGGACGGGCGATCACGCTGTTCAGCCCGCGCGCTCGGTAGTAGGCGAACTGATTCTCGACGAGGACTTTGCTCACGACGTACGGCGAGCTGAAGGCGACGTCGTCGTTCTCGCTCGTCGCGACACGCTGGCCGTCGTTGGCATACACCGCCCCCGTGCTGACTCCCACGACCCGACCGGTTGCTCGCTGCGCAAGCCGGGCCTCGCACATCGTCGTGATCATCGCGCTATTGCCCGCGAGGTAGTCCTGAGGGCGGTCGAAGGATGCTCCCACTGCAGCGAGACCCGCGAGATGTACGACGACAGCATCGCTTGGGGCATCCGCGGGCCATCGCTCACGCAGATCGGCGCTCGCATACCCGCTCAGGTTCGCGCCGAGTGATCTGTCGGGAGACTTCGTTCGCGAGACGCCGAAGACTTCAAAGCCGGCGTCGGCGCCGAGCCGCGCGAGGTGGCGACCGACGAAGCCGTCGACGCCGGTGACGATCAGTCGACGTGTCATGCGGACGCGCGCTGGGCCTCCGCCAGGCGCAGATCGTGGGCAACCATGCGCCTCACCAGTCCGGGGAAGTCGACCGCGCGCCTCCACCCGAGGACATCCTCCGCCTTGGTGGGATCACCGAGCAGGATGTCGACTTCTGCCGGACGCATGTAGGCGGGGTTCTGAACGACGTACGGGCGCCAGTCGTCGATGCCGATCTCGGCGAAGGCGAGCGTGAGGAACTCTTCGATGGAGTGCGTCTCACCGGTGGCGAGCACGAAATCGTCCGGCACGTCGTGCTGCAGCATCCGCCACATACCCTCGACGAAATCTCCCGCGTACCCCCAGTCTCGCTTGGGCCACAGATCACCCAGCTCGATATTGGACTGCATTCCCAACTTGATGCGGGCGACCGCGTGGGTGATTTTGCGGGTGACGAACTCTACGCCGCGGCGTTCGCCTTCATGATTGAAAAGGATGCCGCACGAGACGAACATGCCGTAGCTTTCGCGATAGTTCTTGGCGATCCAGTGGCCGTAAAGCTTTGCCACGCCGTACGGGCTGCGCGGATGGAAGAGCGAGTTCTCGTTGTAGCCGGCTCCGGGACGGTTGTAGTCCAAACCCCCGAACATCTCAGACGTAGACGCCTGGTACACCTTCGTCGACTCCGAGCGACCGGTGATGCGGACGGCTTCGAGGACGTTGAGTACGCCCTTCGCGGTGACGTCGGCCGTCAGCGTCGGATTCTTGAAGGAATACCCCACATGGCTGATCGCGGCCAGGTTGTACAGCTCGTGGGGATCGGATGTCTCCACGGCGCGTACGAGGGACGTGGGATCGATCAGATCGCCCTCGATGAGACGCACGTACGGCATCTCGCTCTCGACCTCGACGCGGCGAGGGTTGTTCTGCCCACGCATGAGCCCGTACACCTCGTACCCTTTGCCATGGAGCAGTTCGGCGAGATGTCCGCCGTCCTGGCCCGTGATGCCGGTGATCAGTGCGCGTCGCGCGTCAGTCATAGTGCCTCCAGTCAGTGCCCTGAACATCCTAGTCGGCGCTGTCCGGGAGCCCCGGAGAGCGCCGAGCGCCGGTGTCAGGGCGCGATGGGCGCGGCGGCATCCAGCCGCCGCATCGCTTCGACGCAACGACGGATCAGCAGAACGGTGGCCGCCCCCTCGGTCAGCGCATAGCCGGTCGCGGCTCCGATTGGTCCGAGGACGATTCCGAGACCGATCATCGCCGGTACCCCGATTGCCGTGGCCACGAGTGTGGCTCGCAGCACAGCCCGCGATTCGCCGGCCGGGAACAGCACATGCCGGGTCATCGAAGTCCGCAACGAGAACAGTGCGAACGTGACTCCGAGGGCGATGAGCACCCCGGTGGTGGCCTGGGCCTGGGCGCCGAACAGAATCAGGCTCGCCCACGAGCCGAAGACCGCGAGCAGAATTCCGCCGAGCAGCCCGAACCCTCCGTGCGCGGCGAGCGCCTGTCTCATCCTGCGCCGGCGATGGGGTCCGTGGGCCTCGCCGATCCATGCCTGCAGCGCGTTCGCCAGAGTCATCGGAAGGAACTGCCCGAGCTTGAGCATCTTGTCGGCGGATGCGAATCCCGCCGCTTCGATCGGAGTCGCCGTGACGTTCACGAGCGGCGCAGGCACGCTCGAGTACGCGCTGAGAGCAACGTCGTTGAGAGCGACGGGGAACCCCGCGCGAAACATTCGGGACAACTCGCGAGCTCGCGGCCACGGAGCGGGGTAACGCGCGAGCACGCGTACCGTGAACAGGCCGGTTCCGATGAGTGTGACCGCGATACCCGCCATCGGGTACAGCTCGACGATCCCGATGTGGGCGATCACGAAAGCCGCGACGATCGTGACCAAAAGGCGCGGAAGCGCATCGAAGAAGATGATCGAGCGGGGGTCTCCCGTTCCTGCGGCGAACCAGGCGAAGGATAGGGCGATGAGCGCGCCTTGAAGTCCCATCAGAACCGAGAGCCACTCAGAACCAGGGGAGGCGATCAGCCAGCAGATGACGCCCATGATCGGCAGTGCAGCCAAGGCGATCGTGAGTCGCACCACGATCGATTCTCGGTAGATCGACCCGCGGTGCGCATCGTCCTTCGCGATCGATACCAATGCCGGGCCGATTGAGGCCCAGCCGTAGCCGATGGTGATCGCCGCCACCGTCCCCACGGCTTCCCCGGCGATCGCGCTCGACCAGCCCGAGGGACCTGCGGTACGCGAAACGATCGGCAGAACGAGCAGCGGAGAGATCGCGGCGATGGCGGGCACCAGCGTGAACCCCGCCAGGCGCTTCCACAACGGCGACGGGTCAGGCACGACGGCGCTCCGTGAGCGCTGCGGCCTGGGTGAGAACCGCAGCCGTGCGACGTGCGGACTCTTCCCACGTGAAGCGCTCCGACCAGTCGCGACCTTGAGCGCGACGGTCCGCATCGGGCGCCGCATCGAGTGCTTCCGTGATCGCTCGCCCGAATGCGGCAGGCGACGCCGCATCCGCGTAGCGCGCTGCGGTTCCCCCGACCTCGCGCAAGACCGGGACGTCGTTGGCGAGCACGACGCAGCCGCGCCGCATCGCGTCGACCACTGGCAGGCCGAAACCCTCGGACAGCGACGGGCATGTATAGAGATCTGCGACGGCGTACAGCGACTCCAGTTGATCCGCGCTCACCCACCCGGGCAGGCGCACGTCGTCGGTGAGGCGAAGGTCGCGAGTCAGCGGTACGAGCGGATCGTCGCGCCGACCGCCGGTGATCACCAGAAGGGGGCGCCGCTCGGGTCGGATCGTCGCTAGCGCCCGCACGAGGCCATCGAAATTCTTATGGGGGAGTCTGTTTCCGGTGCTGAGTACCAGGGGCCGTCCCGGAGCGATCCCGAGCGGCGCGAGTTGCGCCCAAGGGGCCTCCGGCGCGACGCCGTTTCGAGTGCCGTGCGGGATCACAGACATCGCGCTCGCCGGCACGCCGATGTGCGACTCCAACGCGGCTGCCGCAGCGTGCGAGCCGGTGATGACGGCGTCGGCGGTCCTGACCGACCGTTCCATCAACATCGAGCTCGGCCACGCGAGGATGCCGGCAAGGCCCGAGCCGCGAGCTTCGTGATAGATCACATCATGAGCCGTGATCACCCTCGCAGCCGGTGCCCGGCTGATCGGACCGAAGTTCGCGGGCGACCAGATCACATCGATGTCGAGTGCGCGTGCGGCTCTGTTCACCGCGACGAGCTCACCCGCCGCCCACGTCACGCGATCAGCGCCCACCCACCTGACAGCACGAACCTCGCCTGGAAAGAAGCCGCCGACCCGCTCCAGAGCCGTCCGATTCGCCAGCGCGACGAATTGCGCATCGGGGAGGAACTTTGGGAGACGTGTGACGATCTCCCGGGTGTACGTCTCGGTGCCGCCCCTCGCGCCGGTGAACCCGAGCAGATCGACGAGGACTCTCGGCGGCATGCGTCAGCTCTCGATGACTGCGCTTGCGCGCGTATCTCGCCGCGGTATGGTCAGCACGCCCGAGAAGAAGCTCATCATCATCGTCTGGAATCCGAGCATGATCGCCAGCGCGCTCGGCAGCGCGATCCGGACAGCCTCTGCGGCGTTCTGTTGCCCGAAATCGATGTTGCCCCATCGGAACACCTGCACGATGGCGATGACGATACCCAACACGAACAGTCCCAGGCCGATGAGCAGACCACGTTCGGCGGTCCACTTCGCGACGATGGACCGGAAGCGCGGGCTCGTCGGCAGGAATCCTTCCTGCGTTGCATAGAGCTTCGTCAACCAGAAGAACAGCAGTGATTGGTAGCCGATGACGCAAAGCGCGCTCGCGTAGACCATCGTCGTCACGTCGAAGCCGACGACGCCGATCTGGATCCCGCCGAACGCCAGCACGGCCACGGCGACCGAGCCCAGCAGGAACGCGACAAGTCCGGGATACACGAACAACCAGCGTGGCGCGAAGAGGAAGAGGAACCTGAGATGGCGCCAGCCGTCATGCCAGCTGCGGAGATGCGGTGGACGCGAGCGGCCGTCCTTCTTCAGGGTCGTCGGCACCTCTTCGATCCGGTATCGAGCCAGGGACGCCTTCACCACCATCTCCGAGGCGAACTCCATGCCCGTCGTCTGCAGGTCGAGCTCGCGCATGCGGGCCGCGTTGAAGCCCCGGAGCCCACAGTGGAAGTCGCGCACATTCGGTCGGAAGAACAACTGGCCGATCGTTGAGAGCACTGGGTTTCCGAGGTACTTGTGCAGCGGTGGCATGGCGCCGGGTGCGATGCCACCCTTGAATCGGTTGCCCATCACCAGGTCAGCTCCGGCACGCAGCCGCTCGACGAATGGCTCGAGGTTCTCGAAATCGTAGCTGTCGTCGGCGTCGGCCATGATGATGTACGTGCCGCGGGCGGTTTCGATGCCGTTGATGAGCGCGGCGCCGTAACCGCGCTGGGGCGCATGGGAGACCCTCGCGCCGAGGCTCGTCGCGATCTCCCGAGAACCGTCGGTGCTGCCATTGTCGGAGACGAGCACTTCACCGGTGACTCCCGAGCGCGCGAGGAAGCCCTGCGCCTTGGTGATGCACACGGCGAGCGTCTCGGCCTCGTTCAGGCAGGGCATGAGGATCGTCAGCTCGACGGTACGGTCGGGTTCTGGATTGTTCACGAGGGACTTTCTTCTTCGATGCCGCCGCGAGCACGCGGGTCGGGCGAGTGCGGTGTCGTTTCGTCGAGCGATGCGAGTATGGCACTCACGGTGCGATCCACCGTTCGCGTGCGCACGGCTTCTTCGTACCACTGGCGCGTCGTGTCTCGCAGCGGATCGCCGCCGCCCACTGCGCGGACGATCGCATCTCCCAGGGCAGGGGTGCCAGCATCGGGCGCGAGGAAACCGTTGACCCCGGGCGCGATCAGTTCGGTGGCGGCGTTCCCGCTCCCTTCGACCAGAACGACGGGGGTGCCATGTGCAGACGCTTCGACGACGACCAGGCCGTATCCTTCGCGCCGCGACGGGTTGACCAGACACGCGGCATTGGCCATCAGTTCCTCCAGTCGCTCCTCGGAGACGAAGCCGGGCAGGTCGGCCCAGCTCGTGCCGTCGGCGCGCGCGACAGCGTCACGAACAGCGTCGGACGTCGGACCCGTCCCCAGAATCACCAGACGAAGATCCGGCAAGGATCGGCGGGCGTGCGCCACGGCCGCCGGCAGCTTGTCGACCTGCTTGTCTGGAATGTGCCGCCCGGCGTAGAGAACGTATGGGGGGGCGCCGGGAGATGGGACGAACTCCGCACATGCGGAATCCTCGATCAGCCCGGGGCTGATGAGGAGCTCACCGCGGTAGCGTTCCGTGCGCAGCTGACGGGCGGTCAGTTGGGAATGGCATGTCGCTGTATCCGTGAGGGCGATTGCGGCCCGTTGGAGGAGCCAGGCGACGGTTCCCGTCAGCGGACCTGCGTACTCCGCCCACTGGTTTCGTCCCCAGACCTCGAGGTAGTCCACGACGACGCGAACACCCGAGCGCGCGAGCGCTGCCCGAACCGCGAACACATTGAGCACGGGAAGGCCACTGACGATGACCGCGTCATACTCCTTCCGCCGTCGGCGCAGGCTCTTGAACAGAGCCCAGGCGAAGGCGAGAGCAGCGGCGGTCCGCCGCACGCCGTTCGGACCGTACAGTCGAAGGCGGCCCGTCACCGGCACCACATGGAACGGCTCGCCCACCGGTCGGTCATCCCATTGAACCGTGGTCAGGTAGTCGACGGATCTGCCTGATCGCTGCAATCGCTCGGCGTACGCCCGATAGAGTCGTTCACCGCCACCCGTCGTGTAGGGGTAGAGACAGTCGTATGCGACCGCGATGCGCTGGACGGCGGGCACGGTCAGCAGCCTTCGACGCGGAACAACCTTGCGGCCGGACCCTCGGAATCGACGAGGACGAGCGAGCGCGAGGGGACGAGGTCGTTGAGTCCGGTGTGATCGAGGCCGGAGTCGGGGCTGTTGAAGACGTTCTGCGTTCCGAAGTCCAGGACGTAATCCACACCGAGGCGACTGAGAGCGGCGCACACCCGCGGGTCGTCCTCGATCTCGCGAAGGTGCTCGTCCAAGAAGACCTCATCGTCACTGCGGGTGCCGAAGATATGGCGCTCGACCACATTCCGATCGGACAGGGCGTATGCGAGCGAGGTACCGGTCCACGGATTGCCCAGGATCACGGCACTCTGGGGTGTGTTGGTGTCCAGTCGCGCGAGCAAGGCGGCTTCGTCGCTGGTCACGAGCGCGGAGCTCGGCGTGTACGCGTAGGAACCCCGGGCATCCTGCGCGGTGCGGGTGACGTTCGGGCCGACACCGACGCCGAAGAGTGCGAGCGCGGCGATCGTCGCGATCAGGCCCGACACGAGCCGCGGAGTGGACCAACGACGCAGCACACCTCGCACGAAGTCGACAAGGACGACCGCTCCGAAGGTCGCGACGGGGATCGCGGCGAAGGGGAGGAGGGCGGCCAACCGGAACGAATCGTTGTACCAGGGGTTGGTGACGAGCTCGCGGAGGGGATTCTCCGTTCCGGCGCCGGAAGCCAGCACGAACATGAAGGCGGCGACGGCGAAGGGGATGCCGATGATCAGACGGACGGGACGTCGAGCCAGCGTGAGGATGCCGAGCAGAAGCAGTACCGAAATGGCGATCGTGATCGGATATCCGCGCGGGCTCGCGAGAATGGCTTCACCGAAGGCTTGCGCGGTGCTCTGCCACGGGCCCCAGCGTGACATCTCGAATCCGGTGCGTGAGTACTGCCAAAGTCCCGCCCCGACGGCGACCACCCCGACTGCGACGGCGGCGCCGGTCACCCAGACACGGCGTGCGCGCTCGATCAGCGCCGTACGCAAGACGGCATACAGCGTGATGACGGCGCCGATGGCGAAGAGCGCCAGGAACGCGTTCGGATGTCCAAGGCCGATTGCGGCGCACACGACCAGAAGGAGGACCGCCTCGCGGACGCGAGCAGCGGCTGTTCGCGCGCGGAGCAGCAGCACGAGCGCCGCCACCCCGGCGCCGAGGTTGGCGTAGCCCATAGCGTTCGGGTACAGCACGCCGAAGTAGAAAAGCAGGATGGGGAAAGCCCCGAACCCGGTCGAGAGGGCAGCCGATGCCGCGAGGGCCGCAGCTCGCTCCCGGAACAGGACTGCTGCCAGCGCCATGGCGGACGCAGGCCACACGAGTGCGCCGACCGCGATGTTCGTCGCATTGACCGCGGTGGGGATGTCGACCCCGGTGAGACTCGCGCTCAGCGTCACGAAGCTCTGCCACGCGTTCGGGTAGAAGCCGATATCCGAGGTGGCGCCGATCGTGAGCGCAGACGAACTGCCGGCGTCGAGCGCGAAGCGGATCGAGTTCAGATGGATGATGCTGTCGAAGGTCTGCGAGATGGTGTCGGGTCCACCGAACACGTAGATCAGCTGCAGCGCCACGACCGTGCCAGCCAGCAGCAGCCCGCCGGCGGCCGCGATGATCCGGCGGGGGTGCGGACGATCGACCGGGTCGGGACCGACCCAGCGGCGCAGACCGAAAGCCGCACCGGCGGCCAGGAGAGTCACGAGCGCTACCGGAAGCAGCGTCCACGGGAGTCGGAGGACCGGCGCCGCGTTGGCCGCCACGGCCACGATGGCGGTCGAGATCGCCGGCGCCAACAAGTATGGCGTGATCGCGCGAACGTTCCATCCGACGAGTCGGACGATCAAGCCCGGAACGATGAAAAGAAGTGCGGAGACGGCGAATGGCGCAACAGCGACCAGCCAGTCCGCGCTCATACACACTCTCTTTCTTCGGGGCAGCAGTCAGCAATCGTATCCGAGGCGCCTGGGGGCTCCCCGAGCCCCGCACCCTCCGCCTTCCAGTTCGCTTACACCTGCCCGGCCGGTGCACGCGGATACCATGGCCCGGTGACTGTGGTGATCAACGGGAGGTTCCTGCTCAACTCCTTCGGCGGCGCCCGCCGATTCGCGATCGAACTCGCGGAGGGGCTCTCCCGACTCCGAGGGGATGTCGTACTGGTGACCCCGTCCCTTCCGGACGATGTGCGTGTTCCGGACGTCCCGCATGAAAGCATCGGGCGACTCAGCGGTCCGGCATGGGAGCAGATCGAACTTCCGTCGTGGCTTCACCGGCGCGGCGTCCCGCTGTTGGTGAATCCGGCCACCATCGCGCCGATCCTCTATCGAAGACAGATCACCGTTCTGCACGACATCGCCCCTGCGCTCCGCCCGAAGGATTTCGCGACCCTCTTCCGTGCGCAGTGGCAACTTGCGGTGCGGTTCGGGATGCTGCGCAAAGGGCAACGGGTCGTCACGATTAGTGAAGCCTCCCGGCGAGAGATCGCGGAGCAGTTCCGCGTCGATCCCGCGAGGATCGACGTCGTCTATCCCGGAGCGGACAGTTTCGATCGCGACGACCTCGTGACAGCCCCGTTGTCGTCGGCGAACACGGGCTTTCTGGTCTTCGGCCGCCACGGTGCGGGCAAGAACATCAGGACCGTGATCGATGCGGTCGGACAAATGTCCGAGGGGAGCGGCTCGACCGTGCAGATGATCGGGCAGCTCGACCCCGCCCTGCGGCCGTACGCGCAGGAGCGGAAGGTCCCGGCCGATAGAATCCAGTGGCGTGGGCCGCTCTCGGACGAACAGCTCGCGGAAGCGTATCGGTCGGCGACCGCGTTCATCTGGCCGTCGCTGCACGAGGGGTTCGGGTTGCCGCCCGTGGAGGCGCAGAGCCTCGGCCTGCCTGTCATCGCGTCGGATGTCCCTGTCAATCGCGAGGTGCTCGGCGATGCGGCACTGTACTTCTCCGCGACAGACGCAGGTGCGCTCGCCACGGCAATGACCGCGCTTGCAGCCGATCCCGATGCCCGGGCGGCCCTGGCCGACCTCGGTCGGCAGAACGCCGCACGGTACACCTGGGAGCGGACCGTGTCAGGGTGGAATCGCCTGATCGAGCTCAGCGGAGGGTGACTCGCGGGGTGCGGCCGTCGCGACACGCAGCGAACCGACCATAGAGGAGAATCGTTCTCGTGCATCTTGGACTCGTCGTCACGACACTGGGGCGGATCGACCCGCTGCGATCTCTCTTGGATTCCTTGACAGGGCAACTCGAGGGGGGCGACCACGTCGTCCTGGTAGCCCAGGGACGACAGGAAGAGGTCCGAGCGCTGGTGGAGGAGTTCGCCTCTCGTGGCGTGCCTGTGACGACCACGGAATCGGCTCGAGGCGCCTCGCTCGGGCGGAACACGGGTGTGGCTGCATTGCCCACCGGTGATCTCGTCGTCAATTTCCCCAACGACACGTCGGTGTTCCCGCCGGGAATGCTGGCACGCATCCGCGCCGGCGTCGATGCGCCTGGCTTCCTCGCGGGCGGCTTCGCGTCCTGGGACGAGCGAGGGCCGAAGACGCAGATGCCCCCCGCAGGAACCACCTTGGACCGGTGGAACGTTTGGTCTGTCATCGAGATGGGGATTCTCCTGCGCCGGTCGATCTTCGAGGAGGTCGGCGGTTTCGACGAGTCGATCGGGCCGGGCAGCAGCACGCCCTGGCAGGTGGCCGAGGGCACCGACCTGCTGCTTCGCATCATCCACCGGCGTCCCGAGGTCGCCGAGCGGTTCACGTGGTTCCCCGCCGACGTGCATGTCGAGGGCATCTCAACTGCTTTCGGCCTGACCAGCACGGAACGCCGTCGGAAGATGCGCGCGTACGGCCGCGGGACTGGTCATGCCATGGTGACGCACCGCTACCCGCTGTGGTGGCGTGCGGCCTTCACACTCGCCGGCCTGTTCTACGGGGTGCGAAACCCGAAACCGATCACGCTCGCCGATGGCTGGCCGATGTTCCTCGGGCGTTTCGAGGGCGCGATCGGACGCACTTTGGGTCAGCGCCGGATGGTATCCGCGACACGCTGAGACCGCCGCGTCGGTCGTTGCGCGCACCCATCCGAACAGCCGTGGCGGCGCGCACCCCGATGTTAGGCTGATCGGATGTCGTCAAGGATCCTCATCACCGGCGGCGCCGGGTTCATCGGCTCCCATCTATCGGAGAGGCTCCTGGCAGAAGGCAACGAGGTCATCTGCGTCGACAACTTCTTCACCGGTGCCCGGGCGAACATCGAGCACCTTTTCGGCAATCCGCGCTTCGAGGTGCTCCGTCACGACGTGACCTTCCCGTTGTACGTGGAGGTGGACCAGATCTACAACCTGGCCTGCCCGGCCTCTCCTGTGCACTACCAGCACGACCCGGTGCAGACCACGAAGACGAGCGTGGTCGGTGCCATCAACATGCTGGGGCTGGCGAAGCGCCTTCGCGTGCCGATCCTGCAGGCCTCGACATCGGAGGTCTACGGCGACCCGGCCGTGCACCCGCAGACCGAAGAGTACTGGGGCAATGTGAATCCCATCGGCCCGCGCTCGTGCTACGACGAGGGCAAGCGCGCCGCGGAGACGCTCTTCTTCGACTATCGCCGCCAGCACGATCTGGACATCAAGGTGATCCGGATCTTCAACACCTATGGTCCGCGAATGCATCCCAACGACGGACGCGTCGTCTCCAACTTCATCGTGCAGGCGCTTCGCGGCGAGCCCATCACGATGTACGGCGACGGCTCTCAGACCCGATCGTTCTGCTACGTCGACGACCTGGTCGACGGCATGGTCCGACTGATGGGCACCGGTCACGACGTGACAGGGCCGATCAACGTCGGCAACCCCGGTGAGTTCACCATGCTCGAGCTGGCGCAGGCGGTCTTGGAGATCACCGGCAGTCGGTCGTCGATCGAATACCGTCCGCTGCCGCAGGACGATCCGAGGCAGCGGCAGCCCGACATCACTCGAGCGCGCCGCGAACTCGGGTGGGAGCCGACCGTCGCCCTCGCCAGCGGGCTCCAGTCGACTGTGGACTATTTCCGTCACGCTCTGGCAGCCTGACACCGCCGTCCTCACGAAAGCACGGATATGGATCTTCTCATCGTCGGCTCCGGGTTCTTCGGCCTCACGATCGCGGAGCGAGCGGCGTCCTCGGGGCGCAAGGTCGTCGTCATCGATCGCCGCCACCACATCGGCGGGAACGCGTACAGCGAAGACGAGCCGGAGACCGGCATCGAAGTGCATCGATACGGCGCGCATCTGTTCCACACGTCGAATCCGACGGTGTGGGAGTACGTGAACCGATTCACGACCTTCACCGGCTACCAGCATCGGGTGTACACCAATCACCGGGGAGTGGTGTTCCCGCTGCCGATCAACCTCGGCACCATCAATCAGTTCTTCGCGGCCGCCTATTCGCCAGACGAGGCGAAAGTGCTCATCCACGAGCTTGCCGGCGAATTCGACGTGAAGAGTGCTGTCAACCTCGAAGAGAAGGCGATCGCCCTCATCGGTCGTCCACTCTACGAGGCGTTCATCCGCGACTACACCGCGAAACAATGGCAGACGGACCCGAAGAACCTCCCCGCCGAGGTGATCAGTCGTCTCCCGGTGCGATACAACTACGACAACCGATACTTCAACGACACCTGGGAAGGCCTTCCCACGCAGGGTTACACGGCGTGGATCGAGCGGATGGCAGATCATCCCAACATCGACGTGTGCCTGGGAACCGACTTCTTCGACGAATCGCAGCCACTTCACAAAGCGGCGACTGTCGGGGAGGTGCCCATCGTCTACACCGGACCGATCGACCGATACTTCGACGACAGCGAAGGTGCGCTCGCGTGGCGAACCCTCGACTTCGACCAGGAGATCCTCCCAGTCGGAGATTTCCAGGGGACGCCCGTGATGAACTACGCCGACGCGGATGTCCCGTTCACTCGCATTCACGAGTTCAAGCATTTCCACCCCGAACGCGCCGATCGCTACCCGACCGACAAGACCGTGATCATGCGTGAGTTCTCGCGCTTCGCCGAGCACGAGGACGAGCCCTACTACCCGGTGAACACCGCCGACGATCGGGCCCGGCTGCTCGCGTACCGCGAGCTCGCAAAGGGTGAGAAGGACGTTCTGTTCGGGGGGCGTCTCGGCACGTATCAATACCTCGACATGCACATGGCGATCGGCTCCGCGCTGTCCATGTGGAACAATCAGATCGCCTGAATGCGTCGTGGAGTCAGGCCGACGAGCCGGCTCTGGTCGCGCCATCCAGCATCGGCAGGATGCCCTGCACAGTCTTCTCGATCGTCCGCGTGCGGACTGCTTCCTCGTACCACTCGCGAGTCCGGTGACGGAGTTCCTCACCGCCCTGCAGAACTGACATGATGGCGGCGCCGAGAGCGCCCGGCGCCGTGGAGGCAGCGACGAATCCGTTGACGCCCTCCGCGATCAGCTCGGTCGACGCATTATTCTCGTCGGAGACCAACACGACCGGTGTGCCCCAGGCTGCTGCTTCGACGACCACGAGACCGTAGCCCTCTCTGCGCGATGGATTCGCCAAGCACGCGGCTGTCGAGAACAGGTGGCGGAGTTCCTCCTCGTCCACGAATCCGGGCAGGCTCACCCAATCGCGATCCCCGACTGCCTCGAGGATCGTGTCAGTGTGCGATCCCCGGCCGAGGATGACAAGTTCCAGATCGGGAATGGTGCGTCGCACCTCTTCCACCGCAGCGGGGAGGAACTCGATCTGCTTGTCGGCGATGTGGCGCCCCGCGTACAACACGAACGGCGGCCGACTCGCGGCCGTTAAGGCTCCCGGGTTGCCGATTCCGTCGATGAGGCCGGGGCTGATGGCGAGAGGTCCACGGTAACCCTCCCCCCGAAGTCGGCGAGCTGTGAGCTGTGCGTGGCACGTTGCCGCGGGAGTGATCCATATCGCTGCACGCTGGAGCAACCACGCGATGAAACCTGTGATGCGGCCGGCGTACTCGATCCATTTCGGGCGGTCCCAGACTTCCAGGTAGTCGACGACCACGCGGGTTCCGGACCCGAGGAGCGCGGCTCTCGCCGCGAAGACATTCAGAACGGGGGTCGAACTCACGATGACCGATCCATAGCTACGGCGACTGCGCACCAACGTTCGGAACAGCCCCCACGTGTAATGGACGGCGGCCTGCCACCGCCGCACTCCAGCCTCATCGTAGAGACGGAGCGGAGCAGACACGGCCACGAGACGGATGTTCTGCGGCTCCGCCTCGCTGCTCGGCTGATCTGATGTCAGGTAATCGACGTCCCGACCTGTCCGGGCGAGCTCTTCAGCCAACCCGCGGTAGTACCGTTCGCCTCCGCCCTTTGATTGGGGGTAGACCAGATCGAATGCGACGGCCACCGTCTTGGACCGAGTTCGATGAGATGACTGCACGTGCGATCCCTCCTCCGGACACCAGCCCACCATGCTAGCCGACGATTTCGGCGCGTTTCTGCGCCGGCATCTTTCCGCGCGACGTGATGCGTCGTGCGCGGATCGGCTGAGGCTGGGGCATCATCGAAGCATGACGATCAGCAACGAGGCCGACGACGGTGTTGGCTCCTATGTCGCATGGAAGGGGTGGGGTGAGAAGTTCGGAACCCTGTCGCGCGGGGATGCGATCTATTTCCAGCGGGAGCTGCGTGAGGCGGTCCGCGGCCGCGCGGTCAGGCGTGTGCTCGAAGTCGGATACGGCAACGGTGTCTTCCTCGGATTCGCGAGGTCTCAGGGCTGGTCCGTGACCGGAACGGAGTTGCAGCCGGAGCTGATCGAGGTCGCCCTGGCGGCGGGTTTTGACGCACGCCCCGCGGGCGACCTGGATGCGCTCGCCGACGGTGAGTACGATCTGATCGTCGCTTTCGACGTCTTCGAGCACATTCCCCCTGACGTCAGCATCGAGTTCCTGCGCGGCTTGACACGGAAACTGCGCGACGGGGGACGCATCCTTCTTCGTTTTCCGAATGCCGATTCGTGGATCGGGAACCCGTTCCAGAACGGCGATGTGACGCATGTCAATGCGATCGGCGGATACAAGATGGGGCAATACGCCGTCGAATGTGGACTCGATGTCGTGCGCTTTCGTGCAGAGACGCGTCGCGGGTTCGAAACCTCCTTCGCTCACGGTGTCTACAAGTACACGGGCGGGGTCTTGGCCAAGGTCGTCGGAGGCGCCCTGAAGGCTCTCTACTTTCCGACGATGCCCGTGGTGATGTCGACATCCAACGTGGTTTGCGTGCTTCGGCGATCGGCTGATGCTGCGTGAATGGCCGCGAAGGAACGACGCGGAGTCCGTACGCGGGTCGCGCCATTAGGCTCGATCCGTGACAACAGCGGCCGTCGGCGCCCTCGGCTCGCCGCAGCGTTATGTGCACTCGCTCTGGCTGCTGTCGTCGCGTGATCTGCGCGTGCGCTACGCCACCAGCGCCCTAGGGTACCTGTGGTCGGTTCTCGACCCGTTGGTGATGAGCCTCATCTATTGGTTTGTATTCACGCAGGTTTTCCAGCGGACCGTCGGCCACGAGCCGTACATCGTCTTTCTGATCACGGCGTTGCTGCCGTGGGTGTGGTTCAATGCGGCAGTCTCGGACTTCACTCGAGCATTCAGCAAAGATGCGCGACTAATCAGATCGACGGCGATTCCACGATCCATCTGGGTGAATCGCATCGTTCTGAGCAAGGGGATCGAGTTCCTGTGTTCGATTCCGGTCCTGATCGGGTTCGCAATCGTCGCCGGTGCCCCGGTGGGTTGGGGGCTGCTGTGGTTTCCAGTTGCCGTGCTCCTTCAGACCGTTCTCCTCGTCGGTCTCGGACTGCTCGTGGCGCCGCTATGCGTGCTGTACACAGATCTGGAGCGGACTACCAAGCTCATCCTTCGAGTGCTCTTCTACGCCTCGCCGATCATCTACAGCGTGAGTGATCTACCAGGCGCATTCGAGCAGCTTGCCGCCTTCAATCCGCTGTCGGGGATATTCACCCTTTACCGCATCGGCTTCTTCCCCGAAGTGTGGGATACGCTCAGCGTGGTACTCGCTGCGGTGATGAGCTTCGCCTTCTTGGCCTTGGGGGCGTTCGTCTTCCGCCGTCTTGAGCGGCCCGTCCTGAAAGAGCTGTGATGGCTGACTTTGCGATCGCGGTCCGCGGCCTCGGAGTTCGGTTCCGCCGCAACCGACGGGGAAGGCGAAGCTTCAAGGACCTCTTCAGTGGATCCTCTCGGCGATCCCGTCCCGACGAATTCTGGGCATTGCGCGACGTATCCTTCGATGTTCGGCCCGGGGAGTCGATCGGCGTCGTGGGCCGCAACGGGCAGGGTAAATCGACGTTGCTCAAGCTTGTCGCCCGAGTCCTGCTCGCTGATGAGGGAGTTGTCGAAGTGCGCGGCGGCGTGGCTCCACTCATCGAGATCACCGGCGGCTTCGTCGGTGATCTGACGGTTCGAGAGAACGTCCGTCTCACCGCGGGTCTGCACGGCATGTCCAAGAGCGAGGTCGCTCGTCGATTCGACGGGATCATCGATTTCGCAGAACTGAATAGCTTCGTCGACACTCCGTACAAGCATCTCTCGAACGGGATGAAGGTGAGGCTGGCGTTCGCGGTCGTGTCCCAGCTGGAGGAGCCGATCCTTCTGGTCGATGAGGTCCTCGCGGTGGGCGACAAGGCGTTCCGGGACAAGTGCTACCGGAGAATCGATGAGTTGCTGGCTGCGGGACGGACGCTGTTCTTCGTGAGTCACAGCGAGAAGGACCTGCGCCGCTTCTGCACCCGGGGGTTGTATCTGGACGGAGGGCGCCTGGCGATGGACGGTTCGATCGGCGATGTGCTCGATCGATACAACGCGGACTACAACGCGGGTGACGGATCGTGACCGCGCCGTTCTGGCTCACCCCGGCGGCCTATCTCATCCCAGCTCATTTTCCGACATCTGCCTGGTGGACCCATGCACCGTTCGCATCATGGTTGGTCGACGCGCTCCGACCGATGGTCGTTGTCGAGTTGGGCACCCACTACGGGTACTCCGCGTTCGCCTTTGCTGAAGCCGGGAAGCGTCTGGACGTCCCGATGACGGTGTACGCGCTGGACACCTGGCGAGGCGACGATCACGCCGGCTTTTATGAAGACGACGTGTTCGACTACGTCCGGACGACGGCGCGGGAGGACTACGCAGATCGGGTTCAACTGTTCCGCGGCTACTTCAGCGAATCGCGGGCCCGATTCGCGAAGTCATCCGTAGACCTGCTGCACATCGATGGTCGACACGCGTACGAGGATGTCCTCGAGGATTTCACCGAATGGGTGGACACGGTGCGCGACGGCGGCATCGTCCTCTTCCACGACATAGCCGAGCGCGACAACGGCTTCGGAGTGTGGCGGTTGTGGGAGGAGGTGTCCGTTCCGGGGCGATCGTTCGCATTCGATCACGGTCATGGTCTCGGGGTGCTGAGCATCGGAAAGCCGCAGCCAGCCCTTCGTGCGCTCTTCGAGGCGGATGCGGCGACCGCAGCGGGCATCCGCGCCGATTTCGCGCATCTCGGCGACGTGTGCGCCAAGCAGGGCTGGCTTCTCTCTCTGCCGGTGGAACTCGAACAGGTCCGCGAGGTTGTTCGGGCGCAGGCGGAGAACGGTCAGCGCCAGCATGACCTGATTGAAGATCTGCATGCGCGACTCGGCCTTGAAACGGAGCATGTCGCGGCGCTTATGACGAGCACGAGTTGGCGCGTCACCGGCCCGCTGCGCACGCTCGGCAGGTTGTTGCGGCGCGGCTGACTGCACCTGGAGTCAGCCGCCGACACCCTCCAGCGCCGGCATCGGCCGCCACGAGGCATCGCGAGCGATCTTGCCGCCGTCGCGCAGCCCGCGCAACAGGTTGGAGGTCCCACGGACGGTCCGCTCCACGAAGAAGAGCCTGATCAGCTCTTTGCCGAATGTCAGTGCGGTGCCCGCGCCGAACAGGACCGGGTTGTACACATGCAGCGCCCGGTAGTAGTTCTTGATGTGCGCGCGGTTGCGCATGATGTAGTAGCGATACGCGTTGCTAGAGGCGTTCATGTGGCGGATGCCCATGTCCCATTGCTTGATCTCGCGGGTTCGTCGAAGCACGAACTCGTCGACGATGACCGAGGTCGTCTTGCGTGACGCCAACCAGCCGTACAACTGATCGTCCCAGTAGATGAAGAAGCGGGGATCGGGCAGCCCGATCTGACCGACGATGTCGCGGTGGATGAACATCCCCTCGAAGCACCCGGAGTTCATCGGCTTGAAACCCGATTCGTCGAAGCCTGCCGGCGCGAACGGGATAGGAATGGCAAGAGGTTCGGCGACGCGGTACTGCCAGTAGAACTCGCTGCCGTCGAAGTCGTAGCGGCGGCCTTGGATGCTCTTGAACCGTGGCGTCCAGTGACCCATCCGCTCCAGGCCATCGGGGATGATCTCGACGTCGTCGTCCATCAGCCAGATCCAGGTGGATCCGAGCTCATATGCGACCTTCATACCCTCGCTGAATCCGCCGGAGCCGCCGGTGTTCGTTTCGAGTCGACGATAGACGAGCTGGGTGCCCAGCTTCTCGCGGTACGACTCGACGAGTTCGGTGGTGTCGTCCGTCGAGGCGTTGTCGACGATCACCACGTGCCCGGGCTTGGGATCCATGAGCGCGATGCTCTCGAGCAGTCGGGTCAGGAGACCGGAGCGGTTGAACGTCACGATTGCGATCGTCGCGGTCGACGGATCGAATGTGCTGGGCCGGGCATCTGCGGGGCTCCGCGTAGGACTCATCGGTTCGCCTCGAAGGTCTTCTCCCACGCTTCCAACGACGTCAGGTCGGCGTGAGCACTTCGGTAGCGGCGCGCCAGCTTCGACCAGTCTCGGCGGAGTCGGCGGTGCAGGATCACGCTGTCCCGAAGCAGTCGACGGTATTTCGCCCGGTCTCGCGTATAGATGTTCTTCCCCGAGCCGTCGGCCGCGCTGACCAGAGCGGAGTCGAACAGGGGGACGCGCCACCAGTGCGCGTCGTTCTTCCCGAATTCGACTTCGGGTCGAGCGACGTTCTCCGCCTTCGGCGCGTGCAGCCAGTGCGCGATGAGCGTGGTGAAGGTGAACAACCGCAGGCGCAGGCCCGTCGGGCTGTCCAGTGCGTGGGGGGAGAGCCGCTTGAAGACCTGACGCCCATGCCGCGATCGCAACGGCACGCCGGTGTCCTTCTGGACCCGCGTCTCCGGGTAGTCCTTCGCCATCGCGCGCGCAGCAGGCATGGCCGTGGCCAAGTTCGCGCGCATGTGAGACGGCCCGGAGAGGATGTCCCGAAGCGCTTTGTGTCGCAGCGCCACCGGGTAGTACTGCATCATCATGAGGTGCTTCAGGTCGACCCTGCGGCTGTGTCGCAGCAGGGTGCCGCCGTCGGGGATCGACGAGTGCAGAAGAGCGGCCACGATGCGGTTGCGAGCGTGGAAGTACGCCTGCCAGTCGATCGAATCGTCTTTCCCCACCCAGGACACATGCCAGAGTGCGACCCCAGGCATCGAGACCGTGGGGAATCCCGCTTCCCGCGCGCGGATGCAGAATTCCGCATCGTCCCATTTGATGAAGGCGGGAAGTGCGAGACCGACTTCACGGATCACGTCGAGGGGGATGAGGCACATCCACCAGCCGTTGTAGTCAGCGTCCAGCCGCATGTGCAGCATGGGCGATTGGCGCAGATTCGCGACGCTGAAGTCGTGCGGCAGCTTCTCCTGATAGAGGGCGCGCCACATGAAAGGCGACTCGTCGATGACTTCCGCCCACGCGTGCAGCTTCGGTCGATCGAGGAGGTCGAACATGTGTGCTCCGACGATTGTGGGCACCGTGGCGTATCGTCCGAACACGATCGACCTGCGTACGGATTCCGGCTCCAGCCGTACGTCATCATCCAGCAGTTGCACGAAGTCGCTCTCCGGTCGTGCGAGGGATTCCGTCATGGCGCGGGCGAAACCCCCTGAGCCGCCGAAGTTCGGCTGGGTGATGATCTGGAGCGTGTCACCGAGGGACTCGGCGACCTGGTCGAACTCCGGCTGGGCGTCGACGCGCCGATCCCCCTGATCGATGAGGAAGATGCGATCGATCAGCTCCAGGACATCCGCCGAGTCGGCGAGGCTCATCAGAGTCCAGATGCAGTAGTCCGGCTTGTTGTAGGTGGTGATCCCGATCGAGGCCTTGCCGTCGCGGACGGGCTCCTGCTCGGTCGTCCACTCTGCGCCGTCGAACTGCGCCGTCTGCTCGTCGGCGACGATATCGAACCAGATGAACCCGCCGTCGCTGTACTGGTCGAGCGTGAGCGCGAACTGCGAGACGGCGCTGCCGTCGACCTCTCGCGTCTCGATCCGCTGGCGGACGCCGGAGCCGTTCGACCGATAAACGAGGATGGTCGCCGCGCCGGTGGTGCGCACTGTGAGCATCACCTCGCGGACACGAGTCCAGTGCTGCCAATAGGAGGCGGGGAAGGCGTTGAAGTAGGTTCCGAACGAGACCCGACGACCGGCGATGATGCGCGCTGTGTTGCGACCGAGGATGTTGCTCAGTTGTGCGCGATTGGACACACGCACCGGTTCGTCGTCGATGACCGACCAGGTCTCGGGATCCACGTACAGCGGAAGCAGATCGGGGTCGCGGTCGGTGGGGAAGACGACGTTCTGGAGGATATGGGGCACGAGGAGACTTCCGTAGACGGGCGGGCGCCGAGGCGTCGGGCCGAGAAGGAAAGTCTACCGTGGCCCGCCCGGCTCTTCCTGGGCGCGCGGCAGGTCGGGCTCGACATCGATCGCGTCGATCCGCTCTCGCCATGACCGGGAGTGGCCGGCGCGCACGGCGCACAGCACGAGCAGCATCCAGCCGAAGCCGAACAGCGAGAAGCTCTCGAACATCGAGTCGATGAGCAGGGTGACCAGGATCAGGGGGGTCCACGCGTAGATCACCGAGCGTCGCTCGCTGGCATCCACCCACGACCGCACGAGTGCGACGCCGGCCAGCCCCAGGAACAGCAGGAGGCCGATCCAGCCCAGCTGCAGCAGCACGTCGAAGTACGAGTTCAGGCCGGTCGCATGAGTCGTCTTCAGCGCGTAGTTGATCGCGCTGAAGGGGAACTCGCCGGTGTTCCACGGACCGAACCAGCCCCAGCCCTGCACGGGCCGGGAGCGCAGATACTCGGTCATCTCGTTCCACAGGTTCACGCGCATCGAGAAATCGGTGCCGGCACCGAGGAAGGCGATGATCGGATGCCGCGCGAGCGAGCCCACCAGGACGCCGACGACCACCACGCCGCCGAGCACGTACTGCAGCGCGGTGCGCCGCTCAGGGCGTGCATGCCGCACCAGCGCGAGGGCGCCGACCGCGGCGCCGACCCCGATCGCCAGGACGACGACGGTGGGGGAGTCGCTGAGGGCCGCAAGTCCTCCGGCGAGGATGACCGAGAATACCGACAGCCCCGGGCGCACCGACTGCGTCCGGTATTCGATGAGGAACGTGATCAACGCGATCACCGCGACGAAGCCCAGCATGTTGCGGGTGCCGAAGATGCCCTGGATCGGGCCGAACTGGGCGATGTTCGCCTGGATGCCCAGGAAGCGGAGCGGGGTGTCCAGGACGATGCCGGCGAGGACCTCGAGGCCGAGTGAGATCGACAGCAGCCATCGCAGCACGTCCGCCAGTGCCCGAACGGTCTGCAGCGTGTCGCGGATGTGGCCGAGGGTGACGGCGAGGAAGGCGAGCGCGGCGGTGGAGACCCAGCTCCACACCGAGCCGGACGGGTCGAGACTCCAGAAGGCGCTCGCCAGGGCCCACCCGACGAACAGCACCAGCGAGGTCGGCACGAGCCGGACCAGCGAGATCTCGCGCCGCCGGGCGACCAGGATCGCCAGGCCGATCAGGCACAGGCCGACGATGATCGAGACGTACGTGACCCGGCCGGTCATGCGCTCGATCGCGAACCCGGACAGCACCGCGCCGAGCACGGTCAAGCTGTACGCACGCGCCAGGGCGGCGGAGGAGAGCAGGATCATCGCGCGCGAGCGGTGCACACCGCCGGAGGCGTCGGTCACGGCCCCGGCGGCGGCGTCTCGCCGCGCTCGATGGCGATGCGCTGCTCGGCCGCGCCCTCGCCGACGTGCGGGGACTGCTTGATCTTGAACGCCAGGAGGACCACGAACAGCCAGCCCCACAGCAGCAGCGGGTTCGATTCGGCCAGCCCCTGGACGAGAAGGATCGCCCCGACGAGCGTCGGCAGCAGCGTCAGCGGAGAGTAGGGGCGGTCGTCGCGAAGATCCCAGCGCGGGCGGTCGACGGCGAAGAACCAGGACCGCCAGATGAACGCGAAGTACACGCCCGCCATCAGGATGACGCCGATGATCCCCAGCTGCAGATACACGTCGAACCACATGTTGTGCGCCTGCATGACGGTCTGGCCGTGGTCGATGATCCAGCCGTCGAAGGCCGGGTCGGTCGTGATCCAGGGCGTGGAGAAGCCCCAGCCCACGACCGGGTGCTCGGCGGCCCGCGCGAGGACCTGCTCCCAGATGGCCTCGCGGCCGGTGAGGTCGGCGCTGCGACCGAGCGCCGTGAAGATCGCGCCGCGGGCCAGCCACACGGCGAGCGCTCCGCCGATCCCGACGACGGCATAGGCGATGTAGTACCTGGTCCGGGCTCCGGGTCGTCGCGCGCGGCGCATCATCAGGACCGTGCCGAGTACCAGCAGGACCGCCACCGCCGCGACGTATGCCGTCGCCGACGCTGCGCGGTAGAACAGGTAGGCCGCCAGGACGATCCACGCCCCGAGCAGGAACCGGTTGGAGGAGCGTGCGACGAAGCGGATCGCGAAGACGACGATCGCCAGCAGCGCGATCGGGCCGAGCAGATTGGCGTTGCCGAGGATGCCCTGGATGCGGCCGCCGTCGAAGAGGTTGTCGCGCGACCAATAGACGATCGGGTCCATCTTCTCGGTCGGTCGGACGAAGCCCGGCAGGATCGGTCCCTGCACGAAGACGGAGACCCACAGTTCGAAGACGAGCGAGAGCCCGATGACCCACTTGAGGGCGGATGCGATCGTGCGCACGATCTCGCGCCAGCTGAGCACGCTGCCGATGAAGAGCGCCTGCACGGTCGTGATGACCAGGAGCAGCAGGGTGAGCGCCGTCGCCTCCCGCCAGGCCGACCACAGGAACGACGCGGCCGCCCAGGCGACGTAGGCGAAGGTGAACCAGGGGAGACGGCGCCACTGCACCGGCGGGCGAACCGCGAACCAGAGCCCCACCGACAGCACGCCGCCGGCGATCGTGATGACGGCTGTCACGGTGTTGCCGAAGGCGTTGATCCACGCGGTGCCCGACAGGGCCATGAACAGCACGAAGATGCACCAGCCGCGCAGGAGCAGATGGCCGGTCTTCTCGCGGACCGGTGCTGCCGGCGGAGCCGACGCCGGGTGCTTGGTGTGGACGGCCATCGTGAACTCAGAGTACCGGGCGCGCCCTGCCTAGACTGAGGCCATGCTGGTGGCCCTCTCCAATGTTCCGCGGGATTACGACTGGGGGTCAGCGACATTGCTGCCCGAACTCCAGGGCCGGGCCCCGTCGGGCGCGCCGGAGGCGGAGGTGTGGTTCGGCGATCACCCCGGCAGCCCCGCGATGACCTCGGACGGTCGTCCGCTGAACGTCTGGCTCGAGGATGAGGCGGCGGGCTTCGGCATCCCCCCTCGGCTGCCCTACCTGCTCAAGCTGCTCGCGGCCGGTTCATCGCTGTCGATCCAGTCGCACCCCTCGCGTGCCGAAGCGGCGGCCGGCTTCGCCCGCGAAGAAGCGGCAGGGATCGATCGGGATGCCGCGGACCGCACGTACCGCGACGAGAACCACAAACCCGAGCTCATCGTCGCGGTGAGCGACACCTTCACGGCGCTCGCCGGCCTCCGGGATCTCGCCGCGACCCGCCGCCTCCTCGGGACACTCGGTGCCGCCGGCGCCGCGGTCGCGGCTCGGCTTCCTCAGGAGGACGAGGACCCGGGGGCGCAGGGCGATGCGATGCGCGAGACGATCGCCTGGCTGCTGTCGGGGGACGCCGGGGCCGAGATCGACGCGATCGTGGCCGCGGGGGAGGCGGCGGAATCCGACGAGTTCGCGGCGGAGCTCGCGCTGCTGCGCACCTTGGGCAAGGCGTACCCCGACGACCCGGGAGTGGTCATCGCATTGCTGATGAACCTCATCGTCCTGACGCGCGGCGAGGGACTGTTCGTCCCGGCCGGCGTGCTGCACGCCTATCAGGCCGGGCTCGGCGTGGAGATCATGGCCGCCAGTGACAACGTGCTGCGCGGAGGGCTCACTCCCAAGCACATCAACGTCGGTGAGCTGGTCCGCCTGCTCGATCCCGCTCCGGGCCTGCCGCCCGTCCTGCGGCCGTCGCCGCAGGACGGTGCCGCCGCGTTCGAGGTGGATGTGCCGGACTTCGCGCTGACGCATGCGATCGTTCCGGCGGGGCGCCCCGTGAGCGTGGCCGTCGGCGGCCCGGCGATCGTCCTCGGGACCGCGGGCGCGGTCACCGTCCGTGGCGCCGAAACCGGGGAGTCGATCACGTTGGAGCCCGGCGAAGCAGTCTTCGTCACCCCGGACGAGCACGCAGTCCGCCTCGATGGCCACGGCGAGGCGTTCGTGGCGGAGCCCGGCGCCGAGGCGTGACCGCGTCAGCATCGCGTTCGTGACGTTGTCGTGATCGACCGCGACACGCCGACGGCGCGTCTAAACGTTCAAGCGCGGGGTGAGGCTTTACGATCTGCGACTTGACCTCGGCGAACTACACCGGTGTAATTACTCGTACACGCGAACCGGCGTGGGGGGTTGTTTCAAGGGGTGGGAGAACGAGATGACGGGTTACCGTTCCGGCGTTCCCGACAATTGGTTCGTCGATCCGGTTCAGCTGGGTGTGCCGGGGGTGCGTCGTCCGCTCGAAGGCGACGACGGCAACCCGCTCGGCTGGCAGACCGACGCGCTGTGCGCGCAGACCGATCCGGAAGCCTTCTTCCCGGAAAAGGGCGGCTCCACGCGCGACGCGAAGCGCATCTGCACCACGTGCGACGTGCGCGACCAGTGCCTGGAATACGCGCTGCAGAACGACGAGCGCTTCGGCATCTGGGGCGGCCTCAGCGAGCGCGAACGCCGCAAGCTGAAGCGACGCGCGGGCTGATCCGCCAGCGCGCCGGAATCTCGCGGGTTCCGCCGCCGACGGCGCGTACGCCCGGGTGCCGCGCGACCCGCGTTTAGGCTGAACGCCTATGCCCGCCAGAGTTCACGCCATCCTCGTGGTGCGCCCCGACGGGCGCACACCGGCGGCGCACCATCTGCGGCGCACGCTCGCCGCGCTGGCCGAGCAGTCCCAGCCGCTGGATGCCCTCACGATCGTCACGTGCGGCGAGGACTCCGGTGTGACCGAGGTCGCCCGCTCGTCCACGGCGGAATCCGTCATCGCCGCCCCGGCCGGCACCTCGTACGCGGCGGCGACCGCCATGGCGACCCTGCGCCTGACCGGCGATGCGGTGTGGCTCCTCGCGCAGGACACTGCGCCCGAACCCGAGGCTCTGGCCCGCCTGGTCGGCGCGCTGGAACTGGCGCCCTCGGTGGCGTTCGTCGCGCCGAAGCTCGTCCGCTGGGCCGACCGGACCGAGATCGTCTCGCTGGGGGTGAGCATGACCGGCTTCGGCCGCTCGGTGGGCCTGGCCGACGACGAGCTCGACCAGGGTCAGCACGACGCGCAGGAAGACGTACTGGGATCGGATGTGCGCGGCATCCTGGTCCGAGCGGATGCCTGGCGGACCCTGTCCGGAATCGACCGAGGCCTCTCGGGTGCCGACGAAGGACTCGACCTCGGCGTGCGCGCCCGCCTCGCCGGGTCGCGGGTGCTGCTCGCCCCGACCGCGCTGATCGCTGTGTCCGGCGACGGCGTCGCCGGGCTGCCCGCGCCGCTCACGCCCGCTCGGCGTCGTCGCCGCGGTTTCGCGTCCCGCCGCGCGCAGCTGCACCGCTGGCTGTCCTACGCCCCCGCCTTCGCCGTTCCCCTGCATTGGCTCTCGATCCTGCCGATCGCCGTCTGGCGGACCCTGCTGCAGATCGTCCGCAAGCAGCCCGGCCTGGTCGGGCCCGAGTGGGGCGCAGCCGCGGTCGGGCTGGTGAGCCTCGGCGCCGTGGCGCGCACGCGCCGTGGCATCCGCTCCTCCCGCTCCGCGCCGTGGTCGCTGATCTCCCCGCTGCGTGTGTCGGCGCGGGAGATGCGCGAACGGCTCGATGACGATGCGGATGCCACGGCGGCGCCGCGCCGCGGGGAGCTGAAGTTCTTCATCGGCGGCGGAGCCTGGCTCGTCCTGGGTGCCGCAGTCGTCTCGGTCGCCGCGTTCCCCGCGCTGACCGCCTGGTCGGTCCTCGGCGGCGGCGCCCTGCAGCCGCTCTCCACGAGCCTCGGGCAGCTGTGGTCCAACGCCCTGTACGGACTGCGCACGGTCGGACTCGAGAGCATCGGCCCGGCGGATCCGTTCTCGAGCCTGCTCGCCGTGATCGGCAGTCTCTCACCCGCCGAGCCGTCACGGGCGCTGGTCGTGCTGTGGCTCCTGGCACTTCCGCTGGCCGCACTGGGTGGGTGGTTCGCCGCCACCCGCGTGACCGATCGCCCCCTGCTGCGCATCGCCGGGGGAGTCGTGTGGGCTCTGGCCCCGACCCTGCTGGTCGCGCTCACCGCGGGGCGGCCGGCGGCCGTGATGCTCCACCTGCTGCTGCCCTGGCTGTTCTACGCCGGATCAGTGGCGCGCAGGTCGTGGGTGGCAGCGGGCGCGGCATCCCTGCTCCTGGTCGCAGTCCTGGCATGCGCGCCCTCGCTGGCTCCTGCGCTCGCGTTGATCTGGGTCGGCATGGTCGTGCTCGTCCTGTCGATGCGTGCGGGACGCGGGCTCTCCCACCTGATCTGGCTGATCATCCCGTCCGCCCTGTTGGCGGCGCCCCTGGTCTGGTACCAGGTGCGGGCCGGGAACGTGTGGGGGCTGCTCGCGGATCCGGGAGCGGTGTGGGCGGGACCGCAGGTGGCGGCGGATGCCGCGGGTCGTGCGCTGCTGGCAGCGGGCTTCCCGACCGCCGACCTCGCGGGCTGGGTGGGATTCGTCCCCGGCCTGCCGACATGGTGGGTGCCGCTCCTGGCCGCACCCGTCGCATTGCTCGCGCTGGTCGCCCCGCTGACGCAGCGATGGGCGTCCGGAATCGCGCTGCTGGTGATCGCCGCCCTCGGCATCGCCACCGCGTTCGGCGCCGTCGGGTTCGCGGTCGTCTTCACGCAGTCGCAGGCCGTGGCGATCTGGCCCGGGACGGGTTTGAGTCTGGCCTGGCTCGGTGCCCTCGGCGGAGCCCTCGCCGCCCTCGACGCGGGATTGGCGCCGCGGATGGCCGCGGTGCGGAGTCTCGCGACGGTCGTCGTGCTCCTCGCCGTCGTCGTGCTGTCCGTGCCGGCGCTCACCGCGACGGCACGCCACGCGGACGTGCTCACGAACGGTCCAGTGAGCACGCTGCCCGCGTACGTGGCCGCGGAGGGGAAGGATGATCCCGAGGTCGGGACGATCGTGCTCACGCCGCAGAACGAGGGCGGCGTGTCGGCGCGCGTCGTGTGGGGCGGCAGCGAAACATTGGACGGCCAGGCGACGATGCTGACCACGCGCATCACCGCGTCGGCGCAGGACGAGCAGGTGGCGATGCTCGCGGCGGACCTCGTCACCTCCGCCGCCGAGGACGTCGTCGCGGAACTGGCCGAGAACGGACTGAGCTTCGTCCTGCTCGCGCCGTCGGGCGAGCCGGAGACCGACAACGCCCGGGCCTTCCGGCTGGCGGCGGCCACCGCGCTGGATCAGCGCTCCGGGCTGGATGCGGTGGGGGAGACCGCCAAGGGCGAGCTGTGGCGCGTCACCCAGGAGGTCCAGGCTCGGCCGGCCGAGCCGAAGGCCGCGCACGACCTGGGCCGCGGGCTCGCGCTTGCCCAGCTCGTTGCCGTCGGGATCGCGCTGCTGCTGGCGGTTCCGACCGCAGCCTCGCGGCGTCAGGCCCGGCGCACCTCGCGCGTGGTCGGTCCGTACTGGCAGGAGGGCCGATGAGCGATCGCCGACTCTTCCGATGGGCCACGACCAGCGCGCGGCTGCTGGCCGGCACCCTCGTGCTGATCCTGTTCGTGGTCGGCGTCGTGACCGCGGTCTCGGTTCCGTGGCCGGGCGTGGTCCACGCGCCGGTTGCGATCGCCGCGACGCCGGCGCCCTCCGACAGCGTCGTCGTGTGCGACGGCGGACTGCTCGCAGTCGGTCGCGAACTCGATTCCACCGGTCGACTGGTGACGGCGGCCGCCCAGACCGTCACCGGCGGCGTGCCGGCCGGCCGCGCGGAGCCGATCTCGGAGACGCTCGGCACCGTCATCGTCGATGGGCTGTCGGCCCCGCAGGCGCTGATCGCGCAGCCGCAGGATCGAACGAGGACGGATGTCGCCGCATCGGGCTCCACGACGGTCGTCGCCGACGACCTCGGCGGCTTCGCGGCATCGGCCTGCCGTCCGCCTCTGATGGAGTCATGGCTGGTCGGCGGGTCGGCGGCGACAGGGGCGGCCGACCTCGTGGTGCTGGCCAACCCGGGTGACGTGCCGGCGACCGTGCAGCTCACGGTCTACGGATCGGGGGAACCGCAGGTTCCGGCCGGCGGCACCGATCTGGTCGTCCCCGCACGAGGGCAGATCATCGTGCCCCTGGCCGGGCTCATCCTCGGCGAGGAGAGCCCCGTGGTGCGTGTCACGGCCACCGGCGCACCGGTGCAGGCGTCGTTGCAGACGAGCATCACGCGCACCCTGGTGCCCGGCGGCGTTGACCAGGTCGGTGCCATCGCGATGCCCGGCTTCGAGCAGATCATCCCCGGGGTCGCGGTCACCGAGATCCCGGCCACGGCGGGGACCACGCAGACCACGACCGTGCTGCGGATGCTCGCACCCGCGTCGCCCGGCACGGCGACGGTCACAGTCACCCCGGTCGGTGCGAGCGCTCCGATCACCACGACGTCGGTGCCGCTGGCCGCGGGCGCCCCGACCGAGGTCGAACTGACCGGCCTGCCGACCGGCAGCTACACCGTCGCGGTGACCGCGGAGGCCGCGATCGTCGCAGCCGTGTGGCAGACGACCGGGTTCGCCGAAGGCGCGGACTTCGCCTGGTACACCTCGGCCCCGTCGGTGGACGTGCCGAGCCTGTTCGCCGCGCCGACCGGCCCCGCCCCGGTGCTCACCCTGGCCAATCCGACCGGAGAAGCGCTCGCCGTCACGGTGACCTCCACCGATGGGGCGACCTCCGAAGCGGTGACCGTCCCCGCGGGTACCAGCACCGCGGTCCGGCTGTCAGCCGGTGCGGTGTACTCGCTCGAGCCGGCCGGCCCGGGCATCCGCGCATCCCTCTCGCTCACCGGAGACGGCGCGCTCGCCGGCTTCCCGGTGTGGTCGGCCGACGCGGTCGCGGCCGAGATCACCGTCTATCCCTGAGGCGACTTCAGAACCGGAAGCGTTCGGGACCGAGGTCCCAGGGATCGCGCCCCAGGTACTCGGCGGCCGCTCGGAAGACGCAGCTCTCGATCATCATGCGCCGATGCAGTTCATCGTTGCGGTGCAGGTGACTCAGCCGTTCGATGGGCAGGCGGTACAGGATGATGCGCTTCTCAGCGGCCAGCGTCGTCCAGCGGGGGATGCCGTCCTCGTCGCTGGCTGCGGGCATGTCGCCGACCTCGAAGCTCACATCGCGAAGCTCCGGCCACGCCGAGCGAAGGAACTCGGCGGCGGTGCCCACCGCGAGATCGAACCGCTCGGCGCGGGTCTCCAGCGGCGGCAGCGGCGGGCGCACCACCGGGCTTCGGCCTTCCCGACCATGGCGGCCGTGCCGGGCAGGGCGGCGCGTGGGGGTCGAGGTCTGCCTGCTCTTGCGCCACGCCATGCGCTCATCCTAGGCGCGCGAGGGTCTGGTCGCGGGTGCTCGCGGCGCGGCATCCGCTCGGTGTCCGCTGCGGTGGATAGCGTGGCATCGATGCAAGACAGACTCTGCTCCAAAGTGGCATGCGCGCGTGAAGCGGTGTCGACCCTGACGTACGACTACGGCGACCAGATGGCGGCGATCGGCCCGCTCGGTGCCGCCGGTGATCGTCATGCGCACGATCTGTGCGCGATCCACACCGACCGCCTGTCGGTTCCGCGCGGGTGGGTCGTCGTCCGTCACGAGACGATCTCGCCGCGCTGAGCACGCGATCGGTGCCGATCGGTGAGAGAATCGCCTAATGAGCTCTGACGTCAGCGCACCCGCCCGCCTCGAGTATTCCGTCGCCGACCTGTCCCTCGCAGAAGCCGGTCGACACCAGATCCGCCTCGCCGAGAACGAGATGCCCGGCCTGATGTCGCTGCGCGAGGAGTTCGGCCCCACCCAGCCGCTGCGCGGCGCCCGCATCGCCGGCTCGCTGCACATGACCGTGCAGACCGCCGTCCTCATCGAGACGCTGGTCGCCCTCGGCGCACAGGTGCGCTGGGCCAGCTGCAACATCTTCTCCACCCAGGACGAGGCGGCCGCCGCGATCGCCGTCGGCCCGACCGGCACCGTCGAGAACCCTTCGGGCGTGCCCGTGTTCGCCTGGAAGGGCGAGACGCTCGAGGAGTACTGGGCGTGCGCCGATCGCATCTTCGACTGGTCGGCCGAAGGCTTCGACGGTCCGAACCTGATCCTGGACGACGGCGGCGATGCGACACTGCTGGTGCACAAGGGCGTCGAATTCGAGCTCGCGGGCGCCGTGCCCGACGCCTCGGAGAGCGACTCCGCGGAGTACCGCGTCATCCTCGACCTCCTCCGCGGAAGCCTCGCCCGCGACCCGCAGCGGTTCACGCGCATGGCCGCGGAGCTGATCGGCGTGACCGAGGAGACCACGACGGGCGTCCACCGCCTGTACGAACTCGCAGCCGCCGGCAAGCTGCTCTTCCCCGGCATCAACGTCAACGACTCGGTCACCAAGTCGAAGTTCGACAACACCTACGGCATCCGTCACTCGCTCCCCGACGGCCTGAACCGCGCCACCGACGTGCTGATCGGCGGCAAGGTCGCCTTCGTCGTCGGCTACGGCGATGTCGGCAAGGGGTCGGCCGAGGCGCTGCGGGGCCAGGGCGCGCGTGTCATCGTGAGCGAGATCGATCCGATCAACGCGCTCCAGGCGGCCATGGACGGCTTCCAGGTGACCACCCTGGAGTCCGTGCTCGACCAGGTCGACATCCTGATCACCGGCACCGGCAACACCCGGGTCGTGACCCTCGATCACCTGATGGGCCTGAAGCACCTGGCGATCGTGGGCAACGTCGGCCACTTCGACGACGAGATCGACATGGCCGCGCTCGAGTCGCTGCCGGGCGCCGAGCGCGTGGAGATCAAGCCGCAGGTGCACGAATGGCGCCTGCCGAACGGCCGCAGCATCCTGGTCCTCAGTGAAGGCCGCTTGATGAACCTCGGCAACGCGACCGGACACCCGTCGTTCGTGATGAGCGCCTCCTTCACCAACCAGGTGCTCGCGCAGATCGAGCTGTTCACGAAGCGCGACCAATACCCGACCGGCGTGTACGTGCTGCCCAAGGCGCTCGACGAGAAGGTCGCCCGCCTGCACCTGGACGCGCTCGGCGTGAAGCTGACCGTGCTCTCCGACGAGCAGGCCGCCTACCTCGGCGTGCCGGTCGAGGGTCCGTACAAGCTCGACCACTACCGCTACTGATCGGCCGTCGGTCCGCCGACCCGCTCAGCGGGTCGGGAGACCGTGCCGGCCGGCGGTGGTGTCCGTGAGTGCGCGGACGCGCTGATCCTCCTGTTGCAGCGCGCGCAGCTCGCGGTCCCGGCGCACTGCGACGACACCGAGCAGGAACAGTTCCGGATCGACCCGGGGGACCGGGAAGACGTGAGCTGAGGCTTCGCCGGCGAGGGATGCCGCGACCCGCGCCCTCGCGGCCGGCTGCATGCCCGCCGCGGTCTGCGTGAACTGCGCCAGCCGGCGCGACAGCCGGTCGGGCAGCCGCGCGACGTCGGCGACGGCGGCCCATTCTGCCAGCGGAGGGGGAACGCCCGGACTCAGCGGTGGCAGGGCAGGTGTGCGGGTGCGTTCCGAGTAGGTGCCGGCCATCAGGTCGCCCAGCCGCTGCGATCGCGGAGTGAAGGCCCCGACCAGAGCGGCGACGGCGCCGACGGTGAACCAGATCTCGAAGACGCCGACGAGCGCGCGGATGAAGGCCTGGCGGAATCCGGATGCCCCGCCGTCGGCGCGCACGATCCGGCCCCCGACCGCCAGCTTGCCGAGACTGCGGCCGTGCGTGAGGGTCTCCACAGCGGTGGGCAGGACCACCATCACCGTCACCAGGACGACGATCGTCAGGATCGGCAGGGTCAGGACATCGAGGAGGCTCTGACCGATCAGCCACGAGGCGACCAGCGCGAACAGGAAGAACACGGCGATGCCCACGAGCACGTCGATGAACACGCCGAGGGCGCGCAGGAAGAAGCCGATCGGCTGCACGTCGAGCGCGACCGCCTCGCCGGTCAGCACCTCGTCCTGATGGATCTCGACCAGCCGCGGCTGTGCACCGGGGCCGGCGGCGGGGTTGCCGGAAAGGACCATGGGTACAGTTAATCAAATGGACCTCGATGCCCTGGCCGCCGCTCGGCGCCAGGAGTGGGCGCGGCTGGACGAGCTGAGCCGCACGCGGCGCCCGAACGGCGAACAGGTCGACGAACTGGTGACGCGCTACCGCGCGGCATCCGCGGACCTCGCCGAGATCAAGACGTCGGCCGGGCGCACCACGCAGGGCGATCACGTGTCGACGATCCTCGCTCGCGCGCGGCTCAAGCTCACCGGTGCTCCGGAGAACGTCGCCCGGCTCATCCCGCGCTTCTTCGCCTTGCAGCTGCCCGCCGCCTTGTACCGCGTCCGGTGGACCACCCTCGTGATCGCCGTCGTCTTCATCGCGATCGTGGCGGTGGTGGGGTTCTGGGTGTCCGGCGACCCGGCGCTGGTCGCCTCGCTCGGTGATCAGGCGCAGCTGGAGTCGTACGCGCAGGACGAGTTCACCGACTACTACAGCGAGAACCCGGCCGCCGTCTTCGCCGGAACGGTGTGGACCAACAATGCGTGGATCGCCGCGCAATGCGTGCTGTTCGGCATCACCGGCATCTGGCCGGTGATGGTGCTCGTCCAGAACGCCGTGGGCCTGGGCACCGCTGCTGCGGTCATGCTGGCCTTCGGGCGCGGTGACGTCTTCGTGCTCTACATCCTTCCGCACGGCCTCCTGGAGATGACGAGCATCTTCGTGGCGGGGGCTGCCGGGCTGCACATCTTCTGGGCGTGGGTGGCTCCGGGAGCGCGGTCGCGCGGCGAGGCGCTCGCCTCGGCGGGCCGCAGTCTCGCCACGGTCGCTGTCGGCCTCATCCTCGCGCTCGCGCTCTCCGGCGTGATCGAGGGCTTCGTGACCGCGCAACCCTGGCCGTGGCCGGTCAAGATCGGCATCGGTGCCGCCGCGCTCGCGGCCTTCCTCGTCTACATGATCGTGGTCGGCGGGCGCGCGTACCGTCGCGGCGAGACCGGCGACCTCACCGAGTACGAGGCCGGGACGCCCACCCTCGTGGCCGGCTGAGTCGCGGCATCCGGTCGCTGTCCCCGCTCCGCGTTCCCGTCCCCGCGCTCGGCGTCAAGCCGGGGCATCTCGTCGAGACCGGGGTTCGCGAACCCCGGTCTCGACGGGACTCCCCGGTCTCGGCGAGCCTCCCCGATCTCGGCGAGCCTCCCCGATCTCGGCGAGACTCCGCGGTCTCGGCGGGACTCCGCGGTCTCGGCGGGACTCCGCGGTCTCGGCGGGACTCCGCGGTCTCGGCGGGACTCCGCGGTCTCGGCGGGCCTCCGCGGTCTCGACGAGGTCCGGTGGTCCGGTGAATCCGCGAGCCGCGCATCGGCGCCTCAGCGAGGCCGGGACACAAGGAAGGGGCCGGCCGCCGCGGCGACCGACCCCTCCCGCAACGCGTGCGCTACCGCTTCTTGGCCGTTCCGTCGAACAGCGCACGGTACGAGAAGCCGGCGATCAATCCACCGACGATCGGGAACACCAGGAACACCCACAGCTGGCTGAGGGCGAGTCCGCCGCCGTAGACCGCCGTGGCGATCGAGCGCGCCGGGTTCACCGAGGCGTTGTCGATCGGGATGATCGCGAGGTGGATCAGCACCAGCGTCAGACCGATCGCCAGTCCGGCGAAGTTCGAGCCTCGGGTCGCGTGGGTGACGCCCAGGATCACGAGCACGAACAGCGCCGTGAACAGTACCTCGACGATGATCGCCGCGCCGAGACCGAAGCCGCCGGGCGAAGCCTCGCCGAAGCCGTTGCTGGCGAAGCCGCCGTCCTGCGCGTCGCCGAGCCACCCGTCCGGACCGAACAGGCCGATCAGCACGATGAGGGTCGTGGCGATCAGGCCGCCGACGATCTGGGCGATGATGTACGGCAGCACGCCCTTCCAGGGGAAGCGTCCGGCTGCGGCCAGGCCCAGGGTCACGGCCGGGTTGAAGTGGCCGCCCGAGATCGGACCGAACGCGTACGCGCCGGCGATGACGGTGATGCCGACGGCCAGCGAGACGCCGACGAAGCCCACGCCGAGCGAGGTTCCGTTGTCGCTCGTGCCGAAGTTGGCGGCGAACAGGGCGGTGCTGATGACGCCGAGGACCAGCAGCAGCGTGCCGAAGGCCTCGGCGACGAGGGTGGCCGCGGTCGACGGACCGTCCGGCTCCTGCGGCGGGGTGTGGTCGAGGTCGGTCGGCTCGACGGGCTTGTCAGGACGCGGGTCGCTCATGACCGAGTCTCCTTCGCGGTTGGGGGCGGCGGGATGGCCGTCGTCGCCGAGCATAGGGCATGTACAGACAGTTCCCAGGTAAGGGATGCGGCCCGCCGACACGCCGGGTAATCCGCCGTTCTGCGACGCAGAACTCAGAGGCGCCCGGCGGCCTTCAGCGCGAGGTAGCGATCCGCGATGCGGGGCGGCAGCTGTTCGGCGGAGTCCGCGAGCGCCTCCGCGCCGGCACGACTGATGGCGGCGGCGACCTGGGCGGCATCGAGGGCATCCCGCTCCAGAGCGGCTTCGCGGTACACCTCGGCGGCCGTCGGGCGTTGCCCGTTTCCGATGCGGTCGGCAGGGTCGGCAGTCTCGGCGTCGGTGACGGTGCCCACCAGCACGTGAGCCCGGTGGGTGAGCGCCGGCAGCGAGCCGAGGAAGCCGCGCGCCGCCTCGGTCGCATCCTGCGCGGTCAGCAGCACCACCAGCGACGGGCGCGATGTGAGTCGGCGGACCTCGGCGAACGCGGCGTCCCAGTCGGTGTCGATGAGCTGCGGCTGCACCGGAGCCATCGCGTCCACGAGCGCGGGAAGCAGCGCGGGCCCGTCGATCCGGGTCACCCGCGCACGGGTCACCCGGTCGAACATCAGCAGGTGCGTGTGGTCGCCGGCACGCGTGGCCAGCGCGGCCAGCAGCAGCGCCGCCTCCATCGCCGCGTCCAGCCGAACGCCGTCGCCGACGCGCGCCGCGGCGGTGCGTCCGGTGTCGATGACGATCACGACGTGCCGGTCGCGTTCCGGTCGCCAGGTGCGCAGCATCGTCGTATTCGCCCGGGCGGTCGCCCGCCAGTCGATCGATCGCACGTCGTCGCCCCGCACGTACTCCCTGAGGCTGTCGAACTCGGTGCCCTGTCCGCGCATCTGCACGCTGGTGTTGCCGTCCAATTCGCGCAGTCGCGCCAGGCGCGAGGGCAGGTGACGGCGGGCGGCGAACGGAGGCAGCACGCGGACCGCGCCGGATGCCTCGACGCGACGCTGCCGGCCCGCGAGACCGATCGGGCCGGCCGAGCGAACGACGACGAACTCGGAGCGCAGCTCGCCGCGGCGACGGGGAAGGAGCGAGGTCACGAGCGTGCGAGCTTCGCCCGCGGGGATGTCGATCGCCGGGCGCGCCGCCGGTGCACCGGCGGTCGGCTGCCATGCGTCGCGCACGAAGCCGCGGATCCGCCGGTCGGATGCGTTTCGCAGCGTCAGCGACCCCTGCACCGGCTCGCCCAGCCGGCTGCGCGCCGGCAGCAGCCGGCGGACGGCGATGCCCCGCGGGTCCGGCGCGAGCGCGGCATCGGCGAGCGCGGCGATCAGGCACAGCACGATCCAGCCCCCGGCGATCAGCCACGCGTCGATGCCCGCGATGGCGAGCAGGACCACGGGCAGCGCGCCGACGGCGACGAGCAGCGGGAGCCGGCCGGTGACGTACACGACTAGATGGGTACGCGGGTCTGCTGCAGCACCGAACCGAGGACCGCATCCACCGAGACGCCCTCCAGCTCCGCGTCGGGCCGCAGCCGGATGCGGTGGCGCCATGTCGGGATGAGCATCGTCTGCACGTGGTCCGGGGTGATCGCCGGCGATCCGCCGAGCCACGCCCACGCCTTGGCTGCGGCCAGGAGGGCGGTGCTCGCGCGCGGACTCACACCCAGCTGCACCGAGGGACTCCGCCGGGTCGCCTGCGCGAGATCCACGACGTAGCCCAGCACATCGTCGGCGACGGTGACGGATGCCGCGGCGCGTTGCGCCGCGCGGATCTCTTCCGCGCTGGCCGCTCGCTGCACGCCGGCGGCGGCGAGGTCACGGGGGTCGAAGCCGTTCGCGTGACGGCGCAGGACCGCCAGTTCCGCATCACGGGGCGGAATGTCCACGATCAGCTTGAGGAGGAAGCGGTCCAGCTGTGCCTCCGGGAGCGTGTACGTGCCCTCGTGCTCGATCGGATTCTGCGTCGCGGCCACGAGGAACGGATCGGGCAACGGGCGCGTGACGCCGTCGGTGGAGACCTGCCGCTCCTCCATCGCCTCCAGCAGTGCCGATTGCGTCTTGGGCGGCGTGCGATTGATCTCGTCGGCGAGGACGACGTTGGTGAAGACCGGTCCCTCCCGGAACTCGAACTCGCCGGTGCGCGCGTCGTACACGAGCGAGCCGGAGACGTCGCCGGGCATGAGGTCGGGCGTGAACTGGATGCGCTTGGTGTCCAGGCCCAGAGCGGTGCTGAAGGTGCGGACCAGGAGCGTCTTGGCGACGCCCGGCACGCCCTCCAGCAGCACGTGGCCGCCGGCCAGGAGCGCGATCAGCAGGCCGGTGACGGTGCCGTCCTGACCGACGACGGCTTTGCCGACCTCGATGCGGACGCGGTTCATGGCCTCGCGCAGCGCGGCGTCGGTCGAGCCTTCGGGGCCGGGGCCGGGGGAGCGGCCGGGGTCGGGCATGCTCGGATCGGTCATTCGGGAGTCCTTTCGGGTCGTACCGCGGCGCGGACCGCGTTCTCGAGTGCGCGCAGGCGGGAGCTGAGAGAGAGCAGGTCGGCGTCGGTGCTGGGCAGCTCGGTGATCAGCACGCCGTGCACGGTGCCGCGGTCGGCGCCTGATCGGGATGCCGCAGCATCCGCGATCTCGTCCGCAGACGCGGCCGCGCCGAGGCCGAGCAGGCGGGCCAGCCGGCCGAGCGCGCCGATGCGCAACTGGTCGGCGGCATGCAGCGGGTCTCGGGCCTCGGCGTAAAGGCGCGCCCGGCCCTCGGCCGTCTCGGAGCCGCGGACCGTCACGGGCAGCCGCTCGCTGACCAGCGGACCGAACCGGCGGCCGCGCCAGATCGCCGCAGCCAGGGCCGCGACCAGCAGCAGGACGATCACGGGGCTGACCCACGGCGGGGTCAGCTCGCCCAGCGTCCGATCCCCGGCGGCCAGATCGCTGTCAGCCAGCCCCGGCATGTACCAGACGAGGGTCGGGCTGCCGCCGAGGAGATTCACCGCGAGGGCGGCGTTGCCGTTGCGCGCGAGGTTCCCATTCGTGAACAGCTCGCGCGCATCGACGGCCACCGCCGTTCCCGAACCGTGTGGGGCCGACAGCAGCCCCCAGCCGTCGTCGACCGGGTAGCACGCCTGCATGCCCTCCTCAGGGGAGAACAGCGCACCCGGCGCGACACTCCCGGCACGCACGGCGGCGCGCACGTCGCAGTCCGGCCTCGCCGCGCCCCCGGTATTGAATCCCTGGGCGATGCCGCCACCCAGGACGACGCGGAGGGTCCGTGATCGCGGATCGAGCACAACCACGTCTGCGGCAGCGTCCGTCACCGTCTCCAGCGCCTCGTCCGACAGTGCCGGGGCGTCGGTGAGGGCCAGTGTCGCCGGACCACCGGCGAGGGCGTTCTCGGCGGCTGCGCGGTCACGCACGACGACGACATCGATGCCGTGCTCGCCGAGGATCTGCACGAGCGCCCTGGAACCGTTCGCGCCCGCCGACTCGGGATCGAGCACATCGCGCTGGGTCCACTGCCCGATCCCCGCGAGCAACGAGCCGGCCGTGCCGACGCCGATCAGCACGAGGGCGATCGCGATCCATGCGGCGATCCGGCGGCGGCGATCCGGCCGCGGTGTCGACGTGTCGCCGGAGTGCACGCCGACCGCCTCGGAGGTGGTGCTCACGACGTCGCCTCCGCTGGGGCTGACGCGCGCGGACGGGCGGCGACCGCTGCGTCGTCGACGCCGGCGACCGTCGCGTAGAGCGCGGCCGTCCCGGGCCGTCGCAGGTAGCGCACATCGTCGAAGGCGGCTGCGGCCGACTCGAGCCGATCCGCGATCGCGGGCATCGCGGCGGCGGCCGCCCGCGCGAAGGCGTGGACGGTGGCGCCGGGGGGAGTCTCGACGATCCCGCGCTCGTCGAGCCCTCGCGCCAGCGCCCGGAAGCGCAGGATGATCGCGGCATCCCACTCGCCCGATGCTGCACGGGATGCCGCATCACAGCGCAGTTCGGCGGCAGTGCGCTGTTCGGCAGCGCCGAAGACGATGGCGCTCTCTCGCGCCCGGCGGGTCACCTGGGGCCGGCCCCAGATCAGGAACGCCGCGACGATGACCAGAACGATCACGACGGCGGCGATGACCGCGACCCACGGCCCCCATCCGCCGGAGAGCTCGGTGCCGAACAGCCGACCGAGGAAGTCGCCGATCGCCTGCGCGATGCGGTCGATCGGCGTGGGCTGCGCTTCCGCGTAGGCGGGCTTGCTCAATTCGCGCTCGGCCCACTCGCGCGCCTCATCGCCGTCCGGCGTCAGGGGCGGGACGGCGTCGGCGAGGAGCGCGACCCACGCGCCGCGTGCGGCTAGGACCACGGCGAGTCGGGATCGACGGGTTCGGCGGGCGTCCCCGGGGCGGTCCAGTGCTCGGACGAGGGTTGCTCGTCCGCCGGCGGCGTCGCGGCGGCGGGTGCCGTCACGGGCCGTGTCGGGGCCGGCGGCTGCGGCGCGGCGAAGGGCGGCGCGTCGCGGTATCCCGAAGGAGGGGCGTCCTGCGGCGCGGGGTACCGCGGCGCGGGATACTGCTGCGCCGGGTACGGCGCCGTCGCTGGGTGTTGCGGCGGCGGGCCGGAGGGACCGGGCGCGTACGGCGGGTATCCGGGTGGGGGGTAGCCATACGCGGGCGCGGGAGCCCGCGGGGCGATCGTGCGACCGATGTTCTGGCGGTACGGGTCAGGGAGCCCGACGGCACCGTCGTCGCGGCGCTCGACGTAGCCGAGCAGGTCGAGATCCAGCCCCTCGCGCCGCATGCGGCAGTCGATGTAGATCAGCGCGGTGGCCGTGGCCTGCACCACCACCGCGACCGACTGGATGAGCAGGGTCACGATCTGGGTGAGCACGACCGCGATGAGGATTCCGATGATGGCGGCCGGCTCCGGATCGCCGGTCGGGCTGATGATCGTGGTCAGCCCCGAGGTGAGGAACGAGAACGGGATGCTGATGACCTGGCTGATCCCGCCGAACACCAGCGAGATCAGCACGATGACCCCGAGCGCCGCCCAGAAGCGCCCGCGGATGAGCGTCCACGACCGGACGATCGCGCCGCGGATGGTGGCGTGCTCCAGGATGATCGTGGAGCCGACCAGCAGCAGCTTGGTCGACAGCCACAGCCACAGCGGAATCGCCGCCAGGATCACGAAGACGGTCAGGCCGATCGCCAGCGGGAGTGCGGCGACGCCGATCACGAACAGGACTGCGGCCACGATGGCGATCGCCAGCAGCGCCGCGAACGACAGCAGGAACGCGTACCCGATCAATCGCCAGGCGACCGGCTTGACCTGCTGCCACAACGCGCGCAGTGTCAGCTTCTCGGCGACCGCGGCATGGGCCACCTCAGTGACCACGACGGCCTGCACGATCACTCCGAGGGCGCCGGCGGCAAGACCCAGCACGAGACCGGTGATCGCCGTGATCGCGATCGATCCCGCCATCACGGCTTCGAACTCGTCGGTTCCCGGTCGCAGGGTGTCCAGACGCGTGAAAGAGGCGATGGCCGCGCCGCCGACGGCCAGGAGCACGAGCACGTACGCGGCCGTCTGCACGCCGAGCGCGAAGCCGAGGAGCACCCGCGGGTTGTGACGAAGAGCCGAGAACGAGCGGCCGAGGATCGTGCCGAACGTCAACGGGTGCAGGGGGATGATCCCGGGCCGGGATGCCGGCGTCCAGGCCGGATAGGCGGTCACGGATGCCCCTCCTCGTGCGGTCGTCGGGCAGGTCGGGCTGTTCCCATCGTGTCATACCCCTCATGCGCGCCGGCGGCACGGACAGCCGCCGCACTGGGGACGTTAGGCCTGCGCACAGCCGCCGTCGACTACTCTGTGGGGAGCACTGGGGTCGGCGCGCGAACGGCCATGCCCCGGCACGAACACGGAGGACGAAACGCGCGAGATGACATCACGCATCCTGGTGGTCGACGACGACACCGCTCTGGCCGAGATGATCGGCATCGTGCTGCGCACCGAGGGATTCGAGACGGTGTTCTGTGCGGACGGAGTGAAGGCTGTCGATGTCTGGCGCGCGGAGCGGCCCGACCTGATCCTGCTCGACCTGATGCTCCCCGGCATGGACGGCATCGAGATCTGCAACCAGGTGCGCGCCGAATCGGGCGTCCCCATCATCATGCTGACCGCGCGCACCGACACCGCGGACGTGGTCAAGGGTCTGGAATCAGGTGCCGACGACTACATCGTCAAACCCTTCAACCCGAAGGAGCTCGTCGCCCGCATCCGCACCCGCCTCCGCCCGGCCTCGCAGCCGGCCGGTGACGTGCTGCGCATCGGCGACCTCACCGTCGACGTGGCCGCGCACGAGGTGCGCCGCGACGAGGAGCCCATCGCCCTGACGCCGCTGGAGTTCGAGTTGCTCGTGGCACTGGCCTCCAAACCGCAGCAGGTGTTCTCGCGCGAGATGCTGCTCGAGCAGGTGTGGGGCTACCACTACAAGGCCGACACGCGTCTCGTGAACGTGCACGTGCAGCGCCTGCGCGCCAAGGTCGAGCTCGATCCCGACAACCCCAAGATCGTCACCACGGTGCGCGGCGTCGGCTACCGCGCCGGCGCGGTCGTCTAGGTCGACCCATGGCGCCGGCCAGCGCGCCGACCGCGGCAACCCGCGTCGCACTGCACACGCTGCGAGACTGGCGCTCGTGGCCGGACAGTCTGGCGAGCCTCTGGCGCCGTTCGCTGCGATTCCGCACCATCCTGATCACGCTGGCCCTCACCGCCCTCGCGATCGTCGTCGCCTGCATCTGGATGGCGCTGGCGATCCAGAACGACCTCTTCCAGGCGCGCAAGGACCAGGTGCTCGCCGACTCGCAGCGTGCAACCGAAGCAGCCCAGGGCATCCTGGACGCCGCAGCCCCGCAGGGCGACAGCGCCCGTCTGCAGAGCCTCATGAACCTGGTCGGCACGGAGCTGACCCAGCAGTCCACGAGCGACCTCATCCGCACGTTCCGTATCGACCGGTCCACGTCGCAGATCGCTCCGCAGGACATCACCACAGGTCTGGGCGAGGACATCATCTCCGACGAGCTGCGCGACACGGTGCGCGCCGACGACACGCGCCAGTGGTGGCAGTCGGTGTCGCTGCCCACTGAGGACGGCGATGTACCAGGGATCGTGGTGGGCCAGCAGCTGAACGTCCCCGACGTCGGCGGCTACGAGCTGTACCTCGCCTACGACCTGGACAGCGCGTCGCAGACCCTCGGCTTCGTCCACACGACCCTGTGGGTCGTGGGCATCGGGCTCGTACTGCTGATCGGAGCGATCTCGTGGTTCGTGCTGCGCTCGGTCACCACCCCGATCGGCGAGGCGGCCGACACCAGCGCGAAGCTCGCCGCGGGCGAGCTCGGCGTCCGACTGCCGGTGCGCGGAGAGGATGAACTGGCGACGCTCGGCCGCTCGTTCAATGCGATGGCCGACAGCATCGAATCGCAGATCAAGGAGCTCGCCGACCTCTCGCTCGTGCAGCAGCGATTCGTCTCGGACGTCTCGCACGAGCTGCGCACGCCGCTGACGACGATCCGGCTGGCCGCCGACATGATCAACGATCAGCGCGCCGACTTCGACCCGTCGACCGCCCGCGCAGCAGAGTTGCTGAACGCCCAGGTGCAGCGGTTCGAGACGCTGCTGACCGACCTGCTCGAGATCAGCCGGTACGACGCCGGTTCGGTGCAGCTCGAACTCGAGCCGACCAGTCTCGCTCACCTCGCCGCCGACGTCATCGGCTCGATGCAGCAGCTGGCCGAGCAGCACGGCACCGACGTGCGGCTGGTGGCTCCCGGCGGCTACTCGCCCGTCGAGATGGACCCGCGACGCATCCGGCGCATCGTCCGCAACCTGCTCGGCAACGCCATCGAGCACGGCGAAGGCCGCCCGATCGTCGTGACCGTCGACAGCGACCAGCAGGCTGTCGCCCTCGGCGTGCGCGACTACGGCCTGGGGATCAAGCCGGACGACCTGGAGCGGGTCTTCGACCGGTTCTGGCGCGCGGACCCCTCGCGGACCCGCACGATCGGCGGCACCGGGCTGGGGCTGTCGATCGCCCTCGGCGACGCACGACTGCACGGCGGTGAGCTCGCGCTCTGGTCCGAGGTCGGCCGCGGATCGCATTTCGTGCTCACCCTGCCGCGCGATCTCGCGTCCGAGCGGACCGGGACGCGGCTGACCGCGCCGTCGCCGATTCCCGCCGACCCCGGCGATGACGCGGTCGCAGCAATCGATGCGCTCGGTCTCACCCAGCCCATCGAGGTGATCGACGTCGCCGCCGCGCGTGCCGCGAGCCGCGATGCCGAGCGAGCGGGAGGCGGCTCGTGAGCGCTCGCCGCGGCATCCTCTCCTCAATCCTCGTCGTGGCCGCCCTCGTCCTCAGCGCCTGTGCCGGGCTGCCGACGGGCGGTCCGGTCAACGAGGGACGCGAAGCGGGGACGGATGCCGGCACACCCGACTTCTCGTTCGTGCCCGACCGCCCTCAGCCCGGCTCGTCACCGGAGCAGATCGTCGAGGGCTTCATACGGGCCGGTTCCGGCCCCGGCCCCGGCGCCGACTGGGAGACCGCACGGCTGTTCCTCGCACCCTCCATCCGCGAGACCTGGCTGCCCGAGGCGAGCGTCACGGTCGACCTGCTGGGCGACCGGCAGTATGCCGCGCCGACCACGGGCGCGGTCTCGCTGTCGCTCGTCAGCGTCGCCACGATCGATGCCGCCGGATCCTACGAGCCCTCCGACGCCGTCGAGACCACGCTCGGGTTCGAGCTGGCCCAGCAGGACGACGGCGAATGGCGCATCACCGAGGCGCCGGATGGCATCGTGCTGGATCGCGACAACTTCGCGAGGGTCTTCCACCGCTACTCGCTGATGTACTTCGATCCGACCTGGCAGTACCTCGTGCCCGACGTGCGCTGGTTCGCCGCGACGAACTCCGCAGCCCGCATCACCGCCGCGCTGGTGGACGGCTCGCCCAGCAGCTGGCTGGCTGAATCCGTGCTCAACGCCTTCCCGGAGAGCGTCGAGGCCCAGCCCTCAGTGCCGATCGAATCCGGGATCGCCCAGGTCCAGCTCAGCGCCAACGCCCTGAACCTCGATCAGGCCACGCTGAACCGCATGCAGACGCAGCTGACGGCGAGCCTGGCCACCGCCTCCGTCGCCGGCGCGCAGATGTCGGTGGCCTCCGCGCCGCTGACCGCCGAACCGGTCTCGACGCGCTCGACGCGCGTCACGGGGCCGCCGCTGGTGGAGACGACCGACGGCTTCGGGTTCCTCTCCGGTGACGAGCTCACCCCGATCGCCGGTCTCAGCGACACGATGACCAGCCTCGCGCCGCGTCCCGTCTCGATTCAGGTGTCGGCGCAGCGCGACCTCGCCGCGGTGCGCCTCGCCGACGGATCGGTGGCACGGGTCACGGCGGACGGCGATGTCACGATCGTCGACGCCCGCCCTGGTCTGGTGGATCCCAGCGTCGACGCACAGGGATTCGTCTGGAGCGTTCCGCGCGACCGGCCGACCGACGTCGAGGTGTTCTCCGGAACGGACCGCCTCCTTGTCGCGGCGGCGTGGCCCGGCGCGACGCAGATCACGGCGATGGCGGTCTCCCGCGACGGCACCCGTGTGGCCGCGCTCGTGCAGTCGGGGGGAACCCCCTCCGTCTGGATCGCGGGGATCGTCCGCGACGCGGAGAACCAGCCCCTGCGACTGGGCGCGCCGATCGTGCTCGGCGCCGTCGCGGAGACCGGAACGGGCATCGCGTGGGTCGATGACACCACCGTCGCGGTGCTCTCGGTCACTCCGGAGAACTCGATGGTGACCGAGCAGCTCGTCGGCGGGCCGTCCACGTCGACGGACGCGCCAGGGGCGGTCGCGATCGCGGGCGCCACCTCGGTCTCGACGGTGCGGTTGCGCGCCGACGACGGGTCGCTGTACGTCAAGCGCGGATCCAACTGGGCGCGGACGGCCATCGGCATCCTGGTCCTGTCCACGCAGCAGGGCTCGCCGGGGTGATCGGGCGCAGTTCCCTCCCCAGCCCGCCGGCTGCCGCGTCGATAAACGGATGCCGGGACTCGGCGCCGCCGCTGTGCGCGAGCGCGCCACGGTGGGCGGTATGGATGACGGCGCGTGGCTTCGCTCGACGATCCGCGGTGCGCTCTACGAGGCGCTGGCGCTGGTGTTCCCCGTCTGGTGCGCGGGGTGCGACGAACCGGATGTCGTGCTCTGCGAGACCTGCGTCGCGGCGCTGCGACCGGTGCCCACACGGCGCATGCCGACGATCGAGGGCGTGCCGGTCTGGAGCGGCCTGCGCTTCGACGGCGTCACGGCACGGGTGATCCGCGCGGTGAAGGAGGAGGGGCGCACAGCGCTCGCGCGGAATCTGGCGCCGGCGCTGCGCGCCGCCGTCGAGGCGGCCGGCTCCGCGGCATCCGCTCGCCCTTCCGACCGCATCACGATCGTTCCCCTGCCGACCTCGCGCGCCGCCTACCGACGCCGCGGGTACCGGGTCGTCGAGCTCATCGCCGCCCGTGCCGGGCTCGAGTGCCGACGCCTTCTCGTGCCGGCCCGAGGGACCGCCGATCAGCGGGGTCTGGGCATCGCGCAGCGGCGGGACAATGTCGCTTCCGCCCTGCGGTCCAGGGACGCCACGGGGCTGCGGATCCTCGTCATCGACGACGTCGTGACGACCGGGGCGACCCTCGCCGAGGCCGCGCGCGCCCTGCGGGCGGCGGGCGCCGAGGTGGTCGGGGCGGCGACCGTCGCGGCCACGCCCCGCTATCTCAACGAGAGGTGAACCATTCGAAACTCACAGGTGACAGGGTCGGTGTCGCGGGATAGCGTGGGGACGACAAGGCGACTCATGGTCCGCCCTTGACCGGGTGGACCGGAACAAGGAGGCAGGGATGGAAACCAGCATCGTCGGCGTCGGAGTGGGAATCACAGATCGGTTCCGCTCAGTGGTCGAAGACAAGGCTGCTCGCATCGATAACCTCGCCCCACGCGCGCAACGCGTGGATGTCAAGGTGACCCATCGTGCCTATCACAACGGCCGCGTCGAAGACGAGACCGTCGAGCTCACGCTCACCGGCAAAGGACCGCTCGTGCGGGCCGAGGCGACCGACGGCGACAAGTTCGCTGCGCTCGACATGGCCGTCGACAAGCTGTGCGAACAGCTCCGGCGCGCGAAGGACAAGCGCGTCGACGCGCGCAACCACCCCCGCGGTGCGAAGTTCGAGAAGGAGAGCGGGGAGATCTCCGGGATCGATGTGCAGCCGGCATCCGAAGAGGTGATGCGGGCCGTCGCCACCGGCGAGATCCCGATCATCACCGGCAACGAGGACGAAGCGGACTACACGCCGGTCGTCATCCGGACGAAGGAGTTCGACCCGGAGTGGATGTCCGTCGAGGAGGCCGTGGATCGGATGGAGCTCGTCGGACACGACTTCTTCCTCTTCATCGACGCGCGCACCGACCACCCGAGCGTCGTGTACCGGCGCAAGGGCTGGGACTACGGTGTCATCTCGCTGACCACGCAGAACGCGCCCGTCGTGGTGGCCTGACCTGCAACGTCGAAGGCGCGGCTCCCCGAGGGGGACCGCGCCTTCGGCGTTCGTGCGTCAGCTAGTCGAACATGTCGCCGAGCAGGCCGCCGATGACCAGGCCGCCGAGGATGCCGCCCATCGCGTCGCCCATCCCGCCACCGCGCCGGCCGCCGCCCTGCGGACCGCCCCAGCCCGGATCCTGCGGGCGTGACGAGTCGATGTCGCGCTGCGCCAGCTGCAGCGCCTCGCTGGCGAGCGCACCGGCGCGGCGGGCGAGGCCCATCGCCTCTTCGCGGGTGTCCTCGTCGGCGACCATGGGCTCGGCATCGGTCCGGGTCCGCTCGGCTTCGGCCAGGCGGGTACGTGCATCGGCGCCGATCCAGCCGCGGTGTCCGGCGATCACGTTGCGGGCGACGGCGATCTGGCGGTCGGCATCGTCAAGGGAGTGCCGTACGTGCGGGATCGAGGGGATGGGGCGCGCCTCGCGTTCGCGGGCGACCGCGATCGCGGCATCCAGCCCGCTATTGGCCTCGCGCAGCTGCGAGAGCTCCGCGAACGGATCCGCCTTCGCGCCGGCGGGCGAGAGCGCGCGAAGCGCAGCCTCCAGAACGGTCACCGCGGAGGCGACGGCAGGCACGGCGGGTGCCTGGCGGGCCGCGACGAGGTCGCCGCGCGAGTCGGCGATCACATCGGCCAGCGTGGATTCGGCGCGAAGCGCCTCGATCTCGAAGTCCTCGATGCCGTCGATGATCGCCCCGGCGCGGCGCACGGCCTCGGTCGCCGTCTCGAGCGCGAGGTTGGCCTCTTCGGCGCGTTTGGCCTCGCGCCTGCGCGTCGAGACGTCGGCGCTGTGCGTGGCGAAGACGAGCAGCTGCTCCGCCTCATCGGCACCGGAGGCGACCTGGCGCACGGCCTCCTCGCTGTAGCGCTGCGAGAGCCGCTCCAGCGTGCTGCGGGCATGGGGGAGCCGTTCGCCGAGGGTCACCGTGTCTGCCCGCACCTGCTCGAGGATCTCCGGCGCGCGCCGGACACGCTCGATGTCCTTCTCGAGCGTCGCGGTGCGATCATCCAGCAGGTCATCGGCCCACTCGCACAGCTGGAGGATGCGGGTGTTGCGGGTGCGCAGCTCTTCGGGGGTGTCCGGGATCTCGTCGTGGTTCAGCTGGTGCAGCTGGAACGCCTCGCCGAGGTGATGGCGGACGGCGGCCAGTGCCGTGCGCAGCTCGGTCGTCGGTCCCTCGCCGAGTTCGGCGATCGCGAACTCCAGCTCGTCGGTGGTGGTGCGCACCCGCTCGTCCACCGACACGAGTGCGCGCTGCGCCTCCCGTGCGAGGTCGGCGTCCTGCGCATCCTGTGCCGCCTGCTCTTCGCGCTTCCGTCTGCCCCACAGTCCAGCCATGCTTCGATCCTAGGTTCGCGCGGCTGACCGTTCGCTCGGGTTCGCGGCCAGCGGAGCGGGTTGGGCCGCTCCGCCGTCGCGAATCGTCCGTCGCGAGCTCCTGGTCGGCCGGTTGGCGACAGGGGAGCGGGCCGGCCGGGGGAGGAGAGCGGATGCCGCTGGTCAGCTGTCGTACGAGCCCTTGTGCCGGGGCTTTCGGGGCGGACGGTCGTCGGAGGAACGCCGGGCGGGGCCGCCTGAGTCGGGCCGCAGCTCGATGAGCTTGCCCGAGATGCGGGTATCGGCCAAGCGCTCCAGGGTGCCTGCGGGCAGATCCGCCGGGAGCTCGACGAGCGAGAAATCGGGACGGATCTGGATCGCCCCGAAGTCGCCCCGGCTGAGGCCGCCCTCGTTGGCGAGGGCGCCGACGATCTGACGGGGCTCGACGCGGTGGCGCTTGCCGACGGCGATCCGGTAGGTCGTCAGGCGTCCGTTGTTCGGGCGCTGACGGCGCGCCGGGCGCTCGCCGCGTTCGTCGCGATCGAACCGGCCCGGACGATCGCCGCGATCGGGGCGGTCTTCGAACTCGCGCTTGGGGCGGACCGGCTCCGGCTCCAGAAGCAGCGGCGACTCGCCCTGGGCGACGACGGCCAGGGCGGCGGCGACGTCGACCTCGGGCACGTCGTGGTTGCGCACGTAGTGGGCGATGACGTCGCGGAACCCGTCGATGCGCTCGGTCTGCCCGAGCGCGGCGGTGATGCGGTCATCGAATCGCGCGAGGCGCGTGACATTCACATCGTCGGCGGTCGGCAGCTGCATGAGGGTGAGCGGCTGACGCGTGGCGCGCTCGATCGCGTTGACGAGACCGCGCTCGCGCGGGGTGACGAAGCTGATCGCGTCGCCGGAGCGTCCCGCGCGCCCGGTGCGGCCGATGCGGTGCACGTACGACTCGGTGTCGGTCGGGATGTCGAAATTGACCACGTGCGAGATGCGCTCGACGTCCAGGCCGCGGGCTGCGACGTCGGTGGCGACGAGGATGTCGAGTTTGCCGGACTTGAGCTGGTGGACGGTGCGCTCGCGTTGCACCTGTGCGATGTCGCCGTTGATCGCCGCAGCCGAGTAGCCCCGGGCCCGCAGCTTCTCCGCGATCTCCTCAGTGGCGCTCTTGGTGCGGGCGAAGACGATCATCCCCTCGAAGTTCTCCACCTCGAGGATCCGGGTCAGGGCGTCGATCTTCTGCTGGTACGACACGATCAGGTAGCGCTGCGAGATCGTCGCCGAGGTCGTGGTCTTGGTCTTGACCGTGATCTCTTCCGGGTCGTGCAGGTACTGCTGCGAGATGCGCCGGATCGCCGCGGGCATCGTCGCCGAGAACAGCGCGACCTGCTTCGTGGAGGGCGTGTCCTTGAGGATCGTCTCGACGTCTTCGGCGAAGCCCATCTTCAGCATCTCGTCGGCTTCATCCAGGACGAGGTATTTGAGCTCCGACAGGTCCAGCGTGCCCTTGTCGAGGTGGTCCATGATGCGACCGGGAGTCCCGACGATGACGTGCACGCCGCGACGGAGCGCCGACAGCTGCACGCCGTAGCCCTGACCGCCGTAGACGGGCAGCACATGGACGCCCTTGACGTGCGACGCGTACTTCTCGAACGCTTCGCACACCTGCAGCGCGAGCTCGCGGGTCGGTGCCAGCACGAGCGCCTGCGGGGTCTTCTGCGAGACGTCCAGACGGTCCAGGATCGGCAGCGCGAAGGCCGCCGTCTTCCCGGTGCCGGTCTGGGCGAGACCCACGACGTCGCGGCCGGCCAACAGCGTCGGAATCGTCGCCGCCTGGATGGCGGAGGGGGTCTCGTAGCCGACATCGCTGAGTGCCTTGAGCACTGCGTCGCCCAGCCCCAGGTCGGAGAACGTCATCGGGGCGGGCTCGGCGGGAGCCTCGACCTCGACGGAGACATCGTCAGTGGACACAGTTCAGGGTAGTCCTCGTCACCGGATCTCGTGACGGGCGGAGGCGGTGCCGACGGGGCGCGGTGGCCGGCCGCGCTTGGGCCGCTCGGCGGTCGGCTCCAGTTCCAATGCATGATCCGGATGCTGCGCCAGCACGCTCTCGGCATGTTCGAGCCACCTCACCTCGGCCTCGGCCGCGAAGACGAGCGAGTCGGCCACGAGGACGGATGCCACGGCCTCCGCGCTCCCGGGCGCGCCCGCCTCGTCGCGGGCGCGTCGCGCCTGCGCGAGGCGAGCGGCCGAGGCGTCGCGTTGCGCGCGCACCAGCGCCCGGCCGTCCACCCCTGGAAGGGTCGCCGCCACCGCGATCTTGATCGCGAGTTCGTCCCGTGGCGGAGCGGAACGCAGGACCGGGTGCTCCAGCCAGCCGGCGAGGTCGGCGCGACCGGCATCCGTGATCTCGTAATAGACGTGCCCCTGCGCATCGCTTTCGCCCTTCGCGACGAGCCCGTCGCGCTCGAGCCGGTCCAGGGTGCTGTAGATCTGGCCGACATTCAGCGGCCACGTCCCGCCGGTGCGCCGGTCGAACTCCGTTCGCAGCTGATAGCCGTAGCAGGCGCCCCGGCTGAGGATCGCCAGCAGGCTCTGTCGCACCGACATCGTGAGCTCCTCGCATCCATACCGGGTATTGATTACCGAGTATGGCATCCATGCATCCAGCCCACTCCAAGGTCACAGACCGGTAACATGAGCGGGTATGCCTGTGCGCCGTTGTGCCGGGCGGCACCGGCGCCGGCGGCGCCGCACCCGACAGATGGAGATCTTCCGTGGCCAACGCTCTCGAGAAACTGCTTCGCGCCGGAGAGGGACGCATCCTCCGCCGGCTGCAGCAGGTCGTGAAGGCGGTCAATGCCCTCGAAGAGGACTACTCGCACCTCACCGATGAGGAACTGCGCAACGAGACCGCCGAGCTGCGCGCCCGCTTCGAGGCCGGCGCCACGCTCGACCAGCTGATGCCCGAGGCGTTCGCCGCCGTCCGCGAGGCCGCCAAGCGCACCCTCGGTCAGCGCGCCTACGACGTCCAGATCATGGGCGGCGCGGCCCTGCACCTGGGCAACATCGCCGAGATGAAGACCGGTGAGGGCAAGACCCTGACCGGTGCATTCCCGGTCTACCTGAACGCGATCGCCGGCAAGGGCGTGCACGTGATCACCGTGAACGACTACCTGGCCTCGTACCAGTCCGAGCTGATGGGCCGCATCTTCCGCGCGCTGGGCATGACGACGGGCACGATCGTCGCCGGGCAGACCCCCGAGATCCGCCGCCAGCAGTACGAGGCCGACCTCACCTACGGTACGAACAACGAGTTCGGGTTCGACTACCTGCGCGACAACATGGCCTGGCGCAAGGAGGATCTCGTCCAGCGCGGTCACTTCTTCGCGATCGTCGACGAGGTCGACTCGATCCTCATCGACGAGGCGCGCACGCCGCTGATCATCTCCGGACCGTCCTCGGGCGAGGCGAACCGCTGGTTCGTCGAATTCGCCAAGATCGCAAAGACCCTCGACGCGGGCGTGGACTACGAGGTCGACGAGAAGAAGCGCACCATCGGCGTGCTCGAGCCCGGCATAGAAAAGGTCGAGGACTACCTCGGCATCGACAACCTGTACGAGTCGGCGAACACACCGCTCATCTCGTTCCTGAACAATTCGATCAAGGCGCTGGCGCTGTTCAAGCGCGACACCGACTACGTCGTCATGAACGACGAGGTCATGATCGTCGACGAGCACACCGGGCGCATCCTGGTCGGCCGCCGCTACAACGAGGGCATCCACCAGGCCATCGAGGCGAAGGAGGCCGTGCCGGTCAAGGCCGAGAACCAGACGCTGGCCACCGTCACGCTGCAGAACTACTTCCGCCTCTACGAGAAGCTCGCCGGCATGACCGGTACCGCCGAGACCGAGGCGGCCGAGTTCATGTCCACCTATCAGCTGGGTGTCGTTCCGATCCCGACGAACAAGCCGATGATCCGCAAGGACCAGTCCGACCTCGTCTACAAGAACGAGCAGGCCAAGTTCGATCAGGTCGTGGAAGACATCGCCAAGCGGCACGCGACCGGGCAGCCCGTGCTGGTCGGCACCGTCAGCGTCGAGAAGAGCGAGTACCTCTCCCGGCTCCTGGCCAAGAAGGGCATCAAGCACGAGGTCCTCAACGCGAAGAACCACGCGCGCGAGGCCGAGATCGTCGCCCGTGCCGGCCGGCTCGGCTCGGTCACCGTCGCGACGAACATGGCCGGCCGCGGCACCGACATCATGCTCGGCGGCAACGCGGAGTTCCTCGCCGTCTCGGAGATGAAGGCCAAGGGCCTCGACCCGGTGGAGACGCCGGACGAGTACGAGGCCGAGTGGGATGCCGTGTACGAAGGCACCCGCGACACGGTCGCCGAAGAGGCGGGCAAGGTCGTCGCCGCCGGGGGGCTCTACGTCCTCGGCACCGAGCGGCACGAGTCTCGTCGCATCGACAACCAGCTGCGCGGACGCTCCGGCAGGCAGGGCGACCCGGGCGAGAGCCGCTTCTACCTCTCGCTGACCGATGACCTCATGCGCCTGTTCCAGTCCGGCGCAGCCGAGGCGATCCTGGCCCGCACGAACTTCCCCGACGACGTCGCGATCGAATCGACGATGGTCAGCCGCGCGATCAAGAGCGCGCAGTCGCAGGTCGAGGCGCGCAACGCCGAGATCCGCAAGAACGTCCTCAAGTACGACGATGTCCTGAACCGTCAGCGCGAGGCGATCTACTCCGATCGCCGCCACATCCTGCAGGGCGATGACATCGCGGACCGCGTGCAGCACTTCATCGAAGACGCCATCAACGCCGTCATCGACGACCACACCTCGACCGGTCACACCGAGAGCTGGGACTTCGACGCCCTCTGGACCGAGCTGAAGACGCTCTACCCGGTGTCGGTCACGATCGACGAGGTCGTCGCCGAGGCGGGTACCAGGGGCCGCATCACTCCGGACGGTCTCAAGCGCGAGATCCGGTCGGACGCGATGATCGCCTACGGCGCGCGCGAGGAGACGCTCGGGGCCGCGGCCACGCGCGAGCTCGAGCGCCGCGTCGTCCTGCAGGTGCTCGACCGCCGCTGGCGCGACCACCTGTACGAGATGGACTACCTCAAGGACGGCATCGGCCTGCGCGCGATGGCCCAGCGCGACCCGCTGATCGAATACCAGCGCGAGGGCTTCCAGATGTTCCAGTCGATGATGGGGCAGATCAAGGAGGAGTCGGTCGGCTACCTCTACAACCTCGAGGTGGAGGTCCGTCGCCCTGCCGAAGGCGAGGGCGAAGTCGTCGCCGAGGTCGAGGCGAAGGGTCTGGGCGCGGCACCGGTCGAGGGTCAGCGTCTCCAGTATTCGGCGGCCAACGACGCCGGCGAGGTCGAGGTGCGCAACGACCGCGGGCAGGTGCAGCAGGCGGCGACCAGTCGCGTGCGGCAGGCTGCGGCGGCAGCATCCGCCGCGTCTGCACCGGCCGCTCCCGTGGCCGAAGCTCCGCGCGGAGCGTTCGGACAGCGGACCGACGCCGCGGCACCGGCTCCGCAGAACCGCGCCGAGCGCCGCGCCGCCGACAAGCGCAAGTAGCCCGACCCCCGGCCGCCCGGCCACAGGGCCAGCGGAGGTCGATTGGCTCGCTTCGGCCGGGGATATCCTGAACCGATGAGTCCCCTCCGTCACCTCGACCAGTCGAGCAAGCTCCGAGACGTCCTCTACGAGATCCGCGGCCAGGCGCTCGTGGAGGCGGACCGCCTCGAGAACGAGGGTCACACGATCCTCAAGCTCAACACGGGCAACCCCGCAGTCTTCGGCTTCGAGGCCCCCTTCCAGATCGTGCGCGACATGATCGAGGCGATTCCGCACGCGCATGGCTACAGCGACAGCCGCGGCATCATCTCGGCCCGCCGGGCCGTCGTCTACCGCTACGAGCAGGACCCCACCTTCCCGCCGTTCGGCCCCGACGACGTGTACCTCGGCAACGGGGTCTCCGAGCTGATCACGATGACGATGCAGGCGCTGCTGGACGAAGGCGACGAAGTCCTGATCCCCGCTCCGGACTATCCGCTGTGGACTGCCATGACCAGCCTCGGCGGCGGAACACCGCTGCACTATCGCTGCGACGAGTTGAACGGCTGGCAGCCCGACCTCGAGGACATCCGCGCGCAGATCACTCCGCGCACGAAGGCGATCGTCGTGATCAACCCGAACAACCCCACGGGCGCCGTCTACCCCCGTGAGGTGCTCGAGGGGATCGCCCAGATCGCCCGCGAGCACTCGCTGCTGATCCTCGCCGACGAGATCTACGACCGTATCCTCTTCGACGACGCCGTCCACGTGCCGATGGCTTCGGTCGCACCGGACCTGCTGTGCCTCACCTTCAACGGGCTGTCCAAGACCTATCGGGTCGCGGGCTACCGATCGGGGTGGATGGTCATCACCGGTCCGAAGGATCATGCCCGCGGCTTCCTGGAGGGAATCCAGCTGCTCGCCTCCACCCGCCTGTGCCCGAACGTCCCCGCCCAGCACGCCGTCCAGGCCGCGCTGTCGGGCGTGCAGTCGATCGACGCGCTGATCGGTCCGGCCGGCAGGCTGCTCGAGCAGCGGGATGCCGCGTGGCAGAGCCTCGAGGCGATCCCCGGCGTCAGCTGCGTCAAGCCCGAGGGTGCGCTCTATGCGTTCCCGCGCCTGGATCCCGACGTCTACGAGATCCACGACGACGCGAAGCTCGTCTACGACTTCCTGGTCGCCGAGCATGTGCTCCTGGTGCAGGGCACCGGCTTCAACTGGCCGACGCCCGACCATCTGAGGATCGTCACCCTGCCCGAGGCTCGCGTGCTCACCGAAGCTGTGGAACGCCTGGGCAATTTCCTCTCGTCCTACCGCCAGTAGCGGCTCGTCAAGCCCCTTCAGCACCGGCGGGCGCCGATCGTACGGTGAGCGCATGGCTATCGAACTGAATCAGCCCGCGCTCACGCATGCGCGGGCGCTGGTGCGCGAAGGCAAGGTCGTCACCGACGACCGCGACGACTGGTCGGAGGCCGCTCCGACCGCCGACGAGGAGAACGCGTTCATCGAACGCGAAGGGTGGACCGCCTACTCGCACTGGCATATGGGCATCGACAAGTCCGAGAACGCGGAGACGAAGGGACGCTACTCGTTCCCGTTCGGCGACTTCCGCAGGGTGCATCGCGCGGGCGTCATCGCGGGTGAGAGCAGGGCGGGTCAGTTCGACCACATCGAGATCCGCGACGCACTGAAGAAGCTGCTGGAGCTGATCGACGGCGAGTGACGCCTCGCCAGTGCCTCTGCGGCCGTGGTCGGCGAAGGCTCAGAGCAGGGCGAGGAAGGTGGTGCGCCACCGTCCGTCGAGGCCCTCCAGGCGCATCGTGACGGCGCGGGTGCGCGATGGCGTCTCGACGATGGACACCGCTTCCACGACGCCGTCGGCAGGGAACGAGCAGCGCACCGATCGGATCACGTGGACGGGGCGACGAGCGGGGACGCCGCGTGCGCTGCGGGCGCGCGTGGCGAGATTCGCCCGGGCCAGCAGACCTCGGTACGCGTCTTCGGTGAGCCAGCGCGCGACCTGCTCCGGTTCGCGGACGCCGGCGAAGATCTCCAGGACACCACGGGTGATGTTGCGTACGAACACATCGGGATCGGGCAGGTCGGCCGAAGGAGTGCGCTGCGGAGCGAAGAACTCCGAGAGTTCGCTGGCGTCGTGGGGAGACATGTTCGCCGATCGTCGTGGTGCTGAATCTTGGCGAGAAGTACAGCACACGGCGAACTCACAGGAAAGGTCGCGCAGGCGGCTGTGGATAACTTCTCATCGATTCATCATGTTCGGCCTAACCTCGCCGGATGCGCTGGGACAGGTTCTTCGACGACCTCGAGGATCAGCTCGCTTCGGAGTGGGAGGCCGAGCGCGCCGCGCTGGACACGGAGGCCGAGCGCCTGCGACTTTCGCGAGTCGCGCTGCGCGATCGGCTGCACGCCCTCATCGCGCGGGACCGCGATGCGCCGACCCCGTCGTTCGAATTCTCCGACGGCACGAGGCTCGCCGCAGAGGTCACCGGGGTGGGCGCCGACTGGGTGGCCGTGGAGACCCCGGCCGCCCGCGGCGGTGCGCTTCTGGTACCGCTCGGCGCGATCGTGGAGATCGGGATGCCGCACGCCGACGTGCTGCGCACCGCACGCCCCGGACCTGCGCCCTCGAGCCTCGTCGATCGGATGACGCTCGGCTTCCTGGTGCGCGACCTCGTCCGGCGCCGCGTCGCGGTCGCGATCGCGCTGAGAACCGGTCGGGTGCTCTCCGGCACGATCGACCGCGCCGGGGCGGACCACCTCGACATCGCCCTGCACGATCCCGGCACGCCACGACGGGCGGATCTGGTCACCGGGCACCGCGTGGTGCCGTTCGGCTCCATCTCCTGGATCCGCCTCGAAGCCGGCGTCGCGATCGGCTGAGGCCGACTCGTCCCGAGCGGAGCTCTCAGTCCGCCTGGGGGAGGACGCCGGTGCCCCACAGTTCGGGGAAGCTCGCCTCGTTCGACTGCCGCCACAGGGCGATGCGCCGGGCTTCTTCGGCCTGCTCGTCGAGGTACTCGGCGATGCTCGCCTCCTCGACCCTCCACCGCGCCGGCGAACCGACGCGCAGGCCCCGCAGCCGGCGATGCTCGACCAGGCTCATCACCTCGTCCACGGTGACGCCGAGGATCTCGGCGACCTGGGCGGGAGCCAGCAGGCGCACGTCGGACGTCGGGGAGTCGGGCATGGCCCCATTATCGCCACGGACCATCGGACCGCCTGCATCCGCGTGGGCGCTGTGGATAACCTCCGAGGCATTTTCGTGCGCTGCGTCACGATGGTCTCATGACAGCTCTTGAGCCGGTCCGCGCACGACCGCGCGCGTTCTGGGCGGACATGCGGTTCTTCCTCGGAATCGTCCTGGTGGCGGCATCGGTGGCGGGCGTCTGGTTCGTGGTCTCGGCATCCCGCCAGACCGTCCCGGTCTTCGCCGCCGCACGCACCATCGTTCCCGGCGAGGCCGTCTCCGGGGACGACGTGCGCGTCGTCGATGTCGCACTCGGCCAGGTCGGCGGTGCCTACCTCGATGCCGACGCGCTGACCGACGGTCTGGTCGCGGTGCGCACGATCGAATCGGGGGAGCTCGTGCCGCAGAGCGCGGTCGGCGACGCCGCGGCCGCCCATACCACCAGCGTTGTGCTGCGCAGCGCGGTCGACGTGCCGGGCTCGGTCGAGGCCGGCACCGTGGTCGAGGTCTGGGCGGCACCCCAGATCGAGGGCGGATACGACGAGCCGCGGATCCTGGTCGCCGATGCCACGGTGGTCTCGGTCACCCGGGACGATTCGATGATCGGCGCCGGCTCGGCCGCCCTCGAGCTGGTGATCGCGCGATCGGAGGTGGCCGCGATGCTCGCCGCGATGGCGGACGAGGCGGCACTTTCGGTCGTTCCCACTACGGGAGCGACCAGGTGAACGTGCTCGTCGCCGTCGATGCACCCGTCGGTGACGATCTCGCGGCGGGGCTGCGGCGCGAGGGCATCGCGGTGGTCGGCGTCGTCGAGGCATCCGCTCTGCTCCTCCTGGCCGACGACGGCGCCCTCGGCGAGGAGGCGGAGCGCATCGCCGCCGCGCTCACCTCAGCCGACACCGTCGTCCTCGGCACCACCAGACGCACCCTCACTGCGTCGGTCGTCGCGCTGTGCGACCGCTCCGCAGTGCGGATCATCGCGCTGTGCGAACGCAGCGAGGACGAGCGGATCGCAGCCGCCTTCGGCGTGGACCCGGCGCTCGCGCTCGATGTCCAGCCGTGGCGGCTCGCCGAGGTGATCGCCTCGCCGGGCAGAGACGGCGTGCCGTCGAGCCGAGCGGATGCCGGTGCGCCCCCGACGCCGGCTGCCGCCGTCGCGTCATCGCCGAAGGTGATCGCAGTGTGGGGGCCCGGCGGTGCGCCTGGCCGCTCCACGATCGCCATCGAGCTCGCCGTGGAACTCGCGCGGGGCGGGCGCCACGTCGGTCTGGTCGATGCGGACTCGCACGCGCCCTCGATCGCGCTGCTGCTGGGCATGGCCGACGAGGCTCCTGGCTTCGCCGCGGCATGCCGGCAGGCGGAGCTCGGCGGCCTCGACGCGCGTGAGCTGACGCGCATCAGCGCGCCGCTCTCCCGAACCGGCGTCGACGTCCTCACCGGGATCAACCGGCCCTCACGATGGCCGGAACTCACCGCGGCACGCGTGGCCGCGGCGCTCACGTCCTGCCGGGACTGGGCCGACTACACCGTGGTCGACGTGGCGGCCCCGCTGGAGCGCGACGAGGAGATCGTCAGCGACCTGGACGGACCGCGCCGCAACGCCGCCACGCTGGCCGCCCTGCAGACGGCCGATCTCGTCGTCGCGGTGGCGGGCGCGGATCCGCTCGGTGTGTCGCGTTTTCTGCGCGCATACCCGGAACTGCGGGCGACGATCGGTGCGACGCCGGTGGCGGTGCTGGCCAACCGGCTCCGGCCCGGGGCGCTGGGCATCGACGCCCGCGGTCAGGTGCGGCGCACCCTGGACCGCTTCGGCGGAATCGATGCCGTGTCGTTCGTGCCGTCCGATCCGCGGAGTGCGGATGCCGCACTGCTGGCCGCCCGCCCGATCGCCGAGGTCTCGCCGCGGTCCCCGATCGCCCTGGGGGTGCGGCGCTTCGTCGGAGAGTCCGTCGCGCCGACCGTCGAACTGCGCACCCGCTCGCGGCGTGCCCTTCGTGTCGGGCGCACCGCCGCCTGACGACGTCGCGCGGACGCGCCGGAGCCGGCGTGCGGGGCCGGCGTGCGAGAGGACGACGTGCACGAGGAGGGCGTCGTCGACCCTACGCTTGGAGGGTGTCGACGCTCTCCGATCTCGTGTACGCCCAGGGCCGCTCCAGCGAAGCCGAGGTGGAATGGCTGCACCGTCTCGCCGGCGACGGCCAGCTGCTGGCAGACCTGGCGTTCGCCGACATCGTGATCTGGGTGCCCACCGACGATGACACGTTCATCGCGGTCGCCCACACCCGGCCCGGCGGCGCGGCGACCCTCTTCTACCGCGACATCGTCGGCGACCGCGTGCGTCCGCAGTGGCGGACGCAGGTTCGCGAGGCGTTCCAGTCCGGCCGGATCGTCGACTCCGCCTCGCCGGACTGGTTCGAGGAGACCCCGACTCGGGTCCGGGCCGTCCCGATCGTCCGGACGCACGGCCAGGATCCGGCGATGACGATCGGCGTGCTGACCCGCCACACCAATCTCGGAGAGACGCGCACCCCCTCGCGTCAGCAGATCACCTTCAACGACTGCGCCGACGATCTGTTCGGGATGGTGGCGTCAGGGGAGTTCCCCAATCTGGACGCTCCCACTGCACCGCGTCGTGGCGCGCCCCGCGCCTCTGACGGCCTGATCCGTCTCGACGTCAACGGCGTCACGACCTTCGCCAGCCCGAACGCGCTGTCCGCCTTCAACCGGATGGGCTTCGATGACGAGTTGGAGGGCGAGTCCCTCGTCGAGGTGACCACGCGCATTCTTCCCGAGAAGCGGCAGTTCGACGAGTCGCTGCCGCTCGTGGTGAGCGGTCGGGCGCCGTGGCGCGCCGACATCGAGGCGCGCGGGGTCTCCGTGTCGCTTCGGACGATCCCGCTCCGCGATCACGGCACCCGCATCGGTGCGATCGTGCTGTGCCGCGACGTGACCGAGATCCGCCACCAGGAGCAGGAGCTCATCACCAAGGACGCGACGATCCGCGAGATCCACCATCGGGTGAAGAACAACCTGCAGACCGTGGCGTCCCTGTTGCGCATCCAGGCGCGCCGATCGCACTCCGACGAGGCGCGCGATGCGCTCACCCAGGCGATGCGACGGGTGGCCGCGATCGCCGTGGTCCACGACACCCTGTCCGAAGGACTCGCGCAGAACGTCGACTTCGACAACGTGTTCGACAGGGTGCTCAAGCTCGTCGCCGAGGTGGCGGCCGCGCCGAACACCCGCGCCCGTACCCACTCCACAGGAACCTTCGGCACCCTGCCGAGCGAGTACGCCACGCCGTTGGCGCTCGCGCTGACCGAACTGGTCACCAACGCGGTGGAGCACGGGCTGGCGGGGCAGGAGGGCGACGTCGAGATCATCGCCGAGCGCAGCGAAGACCGGCTCGAGGTGCGCGTGCGCGACACCGGAACCGGTCTGCCGGAGGGTCAGGTCGGTCGCGGACTGGGCACGCAGATCGTCCGCACCCTGATCCAGGGCGAATTGGGCGGCACCATCGACTGGCACACGATCATGGGCAGCGGCACCGAAGTCACGATCGACATCCCGATGCGCTACATCGAGCGCGCGCCGAACTGAGGTCGTCCTCCGACTTTCCGCGTCCTGTGTGAGGCGGCCTCGCTCGTCGCCGCTACGAGGCTCGTCGGGCGCGGGCGGCGCGGCGCTTCAGCGCACGACGCTCGTCCTCGGACAATCCGCCCCACACGCCCGAGTCCTGGCCGGTCTCGAGGGCATACTGCAGGCAGACTTCGGTCACGGTGCAGCGAGCGCAGACCGACTTGGCCTTCTCGATCTGCTCGACAGCGGGTCCGGTGTTCCCCACGGGGAAGAACAGTTCGGGATCGACTGTCAGGCATGCTGACTTGTCGCGCCAGTCCATGGTGGTGCTCCTTGATGCGGTTCGGGGATGCGGGGCCGGGATACGGGTCCGATACCCTGTGGGAGATGCGAGATTGCTCGCCCCACCTCGCTGTGGGAGCACACGGCTTTGTTAATGGTCCCATAGCGCAGGGTGAACATCAAGGGTTCAGCCGCGGGTTGTGTGCGCCATTGCTGGGCATTCCCCGTGTGGGCTGGAGGATTCGCACAATGAAAACCGTGCAGCGTAAGGAATTCTGAGCAATGCAGACAGTACCGATCGATGCATCCGACGCTGGGCGTCCTTCTGCTATGGCCATCGTCGCCGCGATCCTGGTCGGTCTCGAGGGTCTCGGCATCGTCGCTCTGACGATCTGGCAGATCGGCGCGCTTCTGGCCGGCGACACCGAGTCGCTGACGAGCGCACTGGCGCTGTTGGTGCTGAGCGGTCTGGGCGCCACGGCCGTGCTCGCGTTCGCGGTCGCGATCTGGCGCGGCCAGTCGTGGGGCCGGTCCGGTGGTGTGGTGACGCAGCTGCTGATCCTGGCGGTCGCGATCGGTGCGGTCACCGGTGCGTACGCCCACCCGGCGACCGGGGTGGCCCTGGCCGTACCCGCGCTCGTCGCCCTCGTGCTACTGATCCTCGCGATCCGGTCGGCCGGCGGGGCGGCACGGACCGGCAGCGAGGCTCCGCCGGAGTGAGCTCGCCCGGTCTCAGACGCCGATCAGCTGGCGCACGCGCGCCACGTGACCGGTGGCCTTCACGTTGTACAGCGCCTGCTCGATGACGCCGTCGGCGTCGATCACGAACGTCGATCGCAGCACGCCCTCGACGGCCTTGCCGTAGTTCATCTTCTCGCCCCAGGCGCCGTACGCGTCATGGACGGCGTGGTCCGGATCGCTCAGGAGGTCGTAGGTCAGCCCGTCGCGCTCGCGGAAGCGGCGGAGCTTCTCGGGCGCGTCCCGCGAGATGCCGAGGATCGTGTATCCGGCCGCCTGCAGCGGCGCGAGGCTGTCGCGGAAGTCGCACGCCTCGGTCGTGCATCCGGGAGTCATCGCCTCGGGATAGAAGAACAGGACGACACCACCGCCGCGCAGGTCGGAGAGGGTGACCTCGCGGTCGTCCTGGTCGACGAGGGTGAAATCGGGTGCGGGGGAGCCGGGCTCGAGTCGCGCGTCAGTCATTGCTCCAGCGTACGGCTCGCGATCAGTCGAACTGATGCGCGCTCTTGTCCGCGAAGGTCTGCAGCAGCCGCTGGAGCGAGTCGAGCCGTTCGGCACCCCGCTCGCCGAGGCGTCCTTCGGCGGCGGCCTCGATGATCGCGCAGTCCGGTGCATCCGCCAGGTGGGTGCAGCCGCGCGGACAGTCTTCGGCGATCAGGGCGAGTTCGGTGAAGGCGCCGAGGATGTTGGCCGGATCCACGTGGCCGAGCCCGAAGGAGCGCACGCCCGGGGTGTCGATGACCCAGCCGCTGCCGCCCTCGCCGGTGTAGCGGTACGAGATCGTCGAGGACGACGTGTGGCGTCCGCGTCCGGTGACGACGTTCACGTGCCCGGTGGCGCGCATCGCGCTCGGCACCAGGGCGTTCACCAGCGTGGACTTGCCCACCCCGGAGTGTCCGACGAACACCGTCGAGTGCCCGATCAGTGCTGCACCGATGCGCTCCACGGGCATCTCGGCCTGCGCGGAGGTGAACACCTCCAGATCGAGACCCTCGAAATGACGGAGGAACTCGGACGGATCGGCGAGGTCGGTCTTGGTCACGACCAGAAGCGGACGGATGCCGGCATCCAGCGCCGCCACCAGGTAGCGGTCGACGAGCCTGGCGCGGGGCTCCGGATCGGCAGCGGCGACGACGACCAGCATCTGATCGGCGTTGGCGACGATGACCCGTTCGACCTGGTCGGTGTCATCCGCGCTGCGGCGCAGGAGCGAGGTGCGCTCCTCGATGCCGACGATGCGGGCGAGCGTCCCCTCGTCGCCGGAGGTGTCGCCCACGATCCGCGCCCGGTCGCCGGTGACGATCGGCACCTTCCGCAGTTCGCGCGCACGCGTCGCGAGCACCCGATGCTCGTCGGGGAGGTCTTCGTCGACGAGGGCCGTGTAACGGCCGCGGTCGACGCCCAGGACGCGGGCGATCTCCGCGTCAGCGTGCGCGGGGCGTCGCTTGGTCCGCGGGCGGTTGGCCTTCGGGTTGGGGCGCGACCGGACCTCGATGTCATCGAAGTCGTCGTCGTCATCGTCGTCTGCGTCGAGCCAGCTCACCGTGGGGTCACCGGTCGGATTCAGGATGCCACGTCGTGCAGCGGCTGCGAGTGCGCACCGTCATCGCCGGGGCCGTCGCCACCGAGCATCGCGTGCCACAGTTCGGGGAACTGCGGCATCGTCTTGGCGGTCGTGCCGATGTCGTCGATCTCGACGTCGGGGACGCGCAGACCGATGAGCGCGCCCGTGGTGGCCATCCGGTGGTCGTGGTGTGCGTGCCAGGTGCCGCCGTGCAGGTCGCGCGGAACGATCCGGATGCCGTCGGCCAGTTCATGAGCCTCGCCGCCGAGCCCCCGCAGTTCGCCGATCAGCGCGGCGATGCGATCGGTCTCGTGGCCGCGGATGTGCCCGATGCCGTACAGGGTCGTGGGGGCGTCGGCGAACGCCGCCAGCGCGAAGATCGTCGGGGTCAGTTCTCCCGCCGCAGACAGGTCGAGGTCGACGCCGGCGATGGACGCGCCGGCGGTGACGGTGAGCGCGCCGCCGCGGCGCACGACGCGGGCGCCCATCAAGGACAGGATGTCGGTGAGCATCGCGCCCGGCTGGGTCGAGTGCGCCGGCCAGCCGGTCACCGAGACCGATCCGCCCGCGATCATCGCCGCCCCGAGGAACGGTGCGGCGTTGGAGAGGTCCGGCTCGATCGCCACGTCCTTGGCCCGCACACCGCCGGCGGGCACCACCCACTCGCCCGGTGCGGGTCGCTCGACGTGCACCCCGCGGTGGGCGAGCGACTCGATCGTCATGTCGATGTGCGGCATGCTCGGCAGCCGTTCGCCCGCGTGGATGAGGTGCAGCCCCACATCGAAGCGGGGGGCTGCCAGCAGCAGGCCCGAGACGAACTGGCTCGACGCGCTGGCATCGACGACCACTTCGCCACCGCGCACGTGGCCGTGTCCGCGGACGATGAAGGGAAGCGCCCACGTGCCGCCGTCGTCGATGTCGACGCCGACGTCGCGGAGCGCCTTGATCATCGCGCCCATCGGCCGATGCAGGGCGCTCTCGTGGGCGGTGAGGGTGACATCGCCACGCACGAATCCGGCGATGCCGGCCACGAACCGCATGACGGTGCCCGCTTGTCCGCAGTCGACCCTGGTCCCGCCCTGCAGCGGCCACACCGGCGTGATCAGGAGGTCGTCGCCGTAGGCGCCCGAGCCCGGCTCCGTCTCGATGCCCACCCCGAGCGCCTGCAGGGCCTCGATCATCCGGGCGGAGTCCTCGGAGTGCAGCGGCGCGGTCAGCCGGCCGGGTCCGTCGGCGATCGCCGCCAGGATCAGCTCGCGGTTCGTCAGCGATTTCGACCCCGGGACGGTGACGGTGGCCCGCAGCGCGCCCTCGGCGACGGGCGCACGCCAACGGCCGCGCGTGGTCGGCGCAGAATCGCGGGAATACCGATCGGCAGTCATCGGGTTCTACCCTACTGAACCCCTCAGAACACGCAGCAGAACGGAGCCGGATGATCGCCACCTTGGATCGACCGCAGGTGGGCGTTCTCGCCGACGGCCGGGTCGTTGCGCACGAGCGCCGCGAGGCCGTGGCGTGGGACCCCGCCGAAGTAGACTGGCGCGTGATGAACGATCAGGCGGATGCCGGGGCCGACGCTCGCGACCAATTCGAGACGCAGGCGCTGCCCTTCATGGACCAGCTGTACGCGGCGGCCATGCGGATGACGCGCAATCCGGCGGATGCCGCCGACCTCGTGCAGGAGACGTTCGTCAAGGCGTTCGCATCGTGGGCGAGCTTCACGCAGGGCACGAACCTCAAGGCCTGGCTGTATCGCATCCTGACGAACACCTACATCAACATCTATCGCAAGAAGCAGCGCGAGCCCTACCAGGGCACGATCGACGAGCTGGAGGACTGGCAGCTCGGCGGCGCGGAATCGACCACGGCGACGAGCAGTCGTTCGGCCGAAGCCGAGGCCATCGATCACATGCCGGCATCCGTCGTCAAAGACGCGTTGCAGGCGATACCGGAGGATTTCCGGTTGGCCGTCTACCTCGCAGACGTCGAGGGATTCGCCTACCAGGAGATCGCAGACATCATGAAGACACCCATCGGCACGGTCATGAGCCGTCTGCATCGCGGCAGACGGATGCTTCGTGAACTGCTGGCGGACTATGCGGCCGAGCGCGGGATCAGCGCTGCCGCCACAAGGAGCAACACATGACCGACTGCGGCTGTGAGAAGGCGCAACGCGACCTCGAAGAGTACCTGCGGAACGAGGTGTGCAAGACGTCGCAGACCGACATCGCCGAGCACCTCGCGACCTGCGCGACCTGTCAGGACGAGGCGCACGTCGCCCGTACCCTGACCGAGGTGGTCGCGCGGGCGTGCAAGGAGTCGGCTCCCGAGGAGCTGCGCGACCAGGTGCTCGAGCGCCTGCGGGCGGTCCAGGCCACGCACTGACCGCGTCCCGCCTCGATCAGCGGGCCGGTGGCGCGAACAGCGTCAGCGCTCCCCGGGCGACGTCGATCTCCAGGGGGAGGGCGCCGATCGGGTCGCCGTCGGCATAGGCGGTGACATCGGGCGCCGCGAGGCGGATGCGGCGCACGCGGTAGGTCGACACCTCGTCGATGCTCGTGTGCGTGCCCCGGTACACACGGGGGAGCAGTCGCAGCAGCCGGATCCGCCCGGCCGGCCGGACGAGCGTGACATCCAGGACGCCGTCGCCGGGATCGGCATCAGGGCAGATGGGGATGCCGCCGCCGTACGTGCCGCCGTTGCCGACCGTCGCCATCACGAGGTCGCCGGCGATGCGCTCCGGCGAGCCGTCCTCCCGCACGAGGTCGATCTCGTACGGGATGCCCCGCAGCCGCAGGAACTCGATCAGGATGGCGATGTTGTAGCGCGAGCCGCCCCGAGGCCAGCGCATGGCATTGGCGCGGTCGTTGACGCGTGAGTCGAAGCCGCTGGCCAGCACGCTGCCGAAGTACTCCGTCGTCCCGTCGGTCCGCGTGACGCGCGCCAGGTCGATCGCGCGGGTGCCGCCGTCGGCGATCGCATCGGCGGCCGCGGCCACATCGAGCTCCTTCAGCCCGACCGCGGCGGCCAGATCGTTGCCTGTCCCGGCCGGGATGATGCCGAGGGGGATGCCGGTCCCGGCGAGCTCCTGGATCGCGAGGTGGACCGTGCCGTCGCCGCCGGCGACCACAACCGCGTCCGTACCGAGGTCGATCGCCGTGCGCAGCAGGTCGGTCGATTCGGCCGCGCTGCCGCCGCTGAGGATCGTGGTGCGGATGCCTCGTGACCGCAGCCGCTCGGCCGCTTCCGGTGCCGCGCGGGTGTGCGCTCCGGCGCGCGCTGCCGGGTTCGTCAGAACTGTGACGTTCACGAATCCTCCCGGGCGCGGATGAGCGCGCCCGGGTTCATGATGCCCTGTGGATCCAGCGTGATCTTGACGGCGCGCAGGACCGCGATGCCGAGCGGGCCGATCTCGGTCTCCAGGTACGGCTGGTGGTCGCGCCCGACGGCATGGTGGTGGGTGATCGTCGCGCCCGCGTCCAGCATCGCGCGCGAGGCGGCGGCCTTGGCCCCCGCCCACTGTCCGGCAGGGTCGTCGGTGAGCGCCGCGATGACGGTGAAGTACAGCGATGCGCCGGCGGGGTAGACGTGCGAGATGTGGCACATGACGATGGGCTTCGTCCCGCCCGCGCTGAGGGTGTCGACCAGCGCCGAGGTGACGGCCGCCTTGACCTCGGGCAGCGCCGCCCACGTGGCGGCGGTCTCCAGCGTCTCGGCGAGGACGCCGGCGTCCAGCAGCGTGTCGCGCAGAGCGGGGGAGGCGAACCGGCCGCGCTCCCACGACTGCGCTGGATCCTCGCCTCGCGATTTCGCGCCGTGCGCGCGGAAGATCTCATCGGTACGGCTCCGGGTGTGGTCGGCTTCGCCGGCATCCGCCCCCTCGAACGTGCCCACGGCCAGCGCGCCGCGCATCCGGGTCAGGTGACCGCCCATGGCCGCGTTCACTCGGGTCTCGGATTCGTCGCTCAGCCGGAGGACGGTGGGACGGATGCCGCGTTGCGTCAGTGCTCGCAGCGCCGCCGCGCCGGCGGCGAAGTCTGGGAAGCTCCACGCGCCGTACGCGGTCGAGGCGGGGAGGGGCCGGATGCGCACCGTGACCTCGGTGAGGACGCCGAACGCGCCCTCCGAGCCGAGGAACAGCTCGCGCAGGTCGGGTCCCGCGGCGCTCGCCGGCGCACGACCCAGGTCGAGCTCGCCGACCGGAGTCGCGACGCGCAGGGCATGGACGAGCTCGTCGAATCGTCCGTACCCGCGGGAGGCCTGGCCGCTGGACCGCGTCGCGGCGTAGCCGCCGAGCGAGGCGAATTCGAAGCTCTGCGGGAAGTGGCCCAGGGTGAATCCGCGTGCCCCGAGCAGCTCTTCGGCCTGCGGGCCGGTCGTCCCCGCGCCGAACCTCGCCAGCAGCGAGGTCTCGTCCAGGCTCCACAGCGCGGCCGTGCGGACGAGATCGAGCGAGATCACGGCGCGGTGGGTGCCGGCATCCGGCTCCACGCCGCCGACGACGCTGGTGCCGCCGCCGAACGGCACGACGGCGATGCCACGGGCGCTGCACAGCGACAGGACCGCGACGATCTCGTCGTGCGTTGCGGGGGTGACGATGGCGTCGGGAGCGGCCTGGATGTCCTCCAGTCGCCGCTCGAGCAGGTCCGGGGTGCTCTTTCCGCCGAGGTGCAGGGCTCGCTCGGCGTCTTCGCGCGTCACGTGTCCGGCGCCGACGACTCCGGCCAGCGCCTCCGTGTCATCGTCGGACAGCCGAGACGGCGTGAGGGAAGCCGATGACACCGGCCGGCGCGGCACCGGATGAGTTTTGCCCTGCAGGAGCGTGGTCACGAGCGTCCTGGCGCCCGCGGGCAGCCGGGCATCCCGGGTGCCGTCGCCCCAGGCATCCCACTCCATCCTCGGGCGCACGGTCGGGCGGGCGAGGGGCTCCGGCGCAGGCATGGCGACAGTATGACACATTCTGTATGGTTGTCACATGACGGAATCCGCTCGTTCCGCGTCTGTTCCGGCGCCTCCGCTGACCGACACCGCGCATGCCATCCTCGACGCAGCGTTCGCGGAAGTGCTGGCGCACGGCATCCGCCGCACGAGCATCTCCGACATCGCGCGGCGGTGTGGCATCGCCCGTCAGACCCTGTACCGCTACTGGCCGGATGCGCAGGCCGTCTTCGCCGCGCTCGTGACCCGCGAACTGGTCGCCGCCCTGCCCGCCGAGACCGCCGCGCCCCGGTCGCTGACGGAGCTGGCCGCAACACTGGTCGGCACCGCCGACCGCATCCGTCGTATGCCGCTGATCGTGCGGCTGCGCGACACCGATCCCGAACTGCTGTCGCGATATCTCCTGGACCGGCTCGGCACGAGCCAGTACGTCGTGCACGCCGAGCTCGCCCGGCTGGTCGCCGGAGGGCAGAGCGCGGGCTTCGTCCGGCCCGGCGAGCCCACGCGCCTCGCGGCGATGCTGCTGCTGATCACGCAGTCCGCCGTGGTGTCCGCACCGCTCGTGGACGAGTGGCTGGACGATTCCGACTGGGCGGACGAGCTCGGCTCGGCGCTGTCCGGCTACCTGCGTCCGGATCCTTCATGACCGTGACGATCGTCGGGCGGACGCCCTGCTCATCCGCGCTGTCGGCCGCCCGCCGCAGCCGGGATCTCGCCGCACTCGGCGACCGACCCGACATCGACCTGCTCGTGGTCGGCGGCGGAGTGACCGGCGCGGGCATCGCGCTGGATGCCGCGGCCCGGGGACTCCGCACCGTCCTGGTGGAGCGTCACGACCTCGCATTCGGCACGAGCAGGTGGAGCTCGAAGCTGGCTCACGGCGGCCTGCGCTACCTCGCATCCGGCCAGTTCGCCATCGCCCACGAGAGCGCCGCCGAGCGCCATCTGCTGCTCACGAGAATCGCTCCGCACCTCACCCGCCCCCTCGCGCAGGTCATGCCGCTGTACGCTCCAGGACACATGGCACGAGGGGCATATGTCGGGCTGGGATACGGGCTCGGCGATGGCTTGCGCAGATTCGTCGGGACGCCCGACGCCGTCCTGTCCGCACCGAGTGCGATCGGCTCCGCCACGACGAGACAGTTCGTCCCGGCCGTCCGCACCGAATCGCTGCGCGGGGGTCTGCGCGGCTGGGACGGGCAGCTGATCGACGATGCGCGCCTGGTCATCGCGATCGCCCGCACGGCGGCGGGATACGGCGCGTCGATCCTGACCCGGGTGGAGGCCCTCGACCTCGCCGGCGACGCGGCCACGCTGCGCGACACGCTGACCGGCGAGACCCTCGCCGTCCGCTCGAGGGTCGTCCTCAACGCCACCGGCGTCTGGGCGAGCGATCTCGCTGCGGACGTCCACCTGCGCCCGAGCCGCGGCACGCACCTCGTGGTCGACACCGACCGGCTCGGCGGCTCCGATGTGTCGCTCACGGTGCCGGTGGAAGGCTCCACGAGTCGCTTCGTCTTCACCGTCCCGTCGATGCACGGGCGCACCTACATCGGCCTGACCGACGTGCCGGCGGACGGAGCCATCCCCGACGTTCCTTACGCCACGGATGCCGAGATCGACATGCTCCTGGCGACGATGAACACGGTCCTCGCCGAACCTCTCCGGCAGGCCGACGTCCTCGCGACGTTCGCGGGCCTGCGGCCGCTGCTGACGGACGCGGGAGGCGCGCAGGATGCCACGAGCGACGTGTCCCGCCGGCATGCGATCCTCGAGTCAGCCACCGGCGTGCTGACGGTGGTCGGCGGCAAGCTGACGACCTACCGGCGGATGGCCCAGGACGGAGTGGATGAAGCCGTGCGTCGACGCCTCGGTCCCGGCATCCCTCCGAGCTCCACCCGTACGCTGCCGCTGGTGGGTGCATGGCCCCGGCATCGGATCGCGGAGATCCCCGCCTCGCCTCGATACGTGCGGCGGTACGGCGCCGAGGCGCCGTTCGTCGCAGCCCTTCCGGGAGGGATGAGGGCCGCGAGGGGCGTCACAGCGCAGGAGCTGCGGTGGGGAGTGCTCGTGGAGGGCGCGCTCACCGTCGGCGATCTGCTGGACCGGCGCACCCGTCTGGGCCTCGTGGACGCCGACCGTGCCGAGTCGGTGGAGGCCGCAGCATCCGCCTTCGGCGAGTCCGGACCGGTCGCTAGCCTGGAGTGATGTCGACGCATTCCTGGATCACCCTCCCGCTCGATGCGACCTCGCGGGAGAGCCTCGCCGCCAGCGGGCTCGAGTACCGCGGCGTGGAGGTCGGGAGCGCGGAGTTCGTCCCGTTCATCCGGGCCATCGCTCGAGGCTTCCTCGATGAGGATCCGACCGACGAGCAGGTGGAAGGGTCGCGCGAGCGCGTCATCGATCGGCGCCTGACCGGCGTCTACGACCCGCGAGCGGCCGACCCTGCAGTGCCGGTCGCGACCATCGACTCGTGGGAGACGCCGCTGAGCCTCCCGGGGCGCCGCACGATCCCGATGTGGGCGATCAGCGGCGTCACGGTGTCGCCGACCCGGCGCCGCCGGGGCATCGCCACGGCGATGCTCGAGGGCGAGCTGCGCACAGCGTCCGCCGCCGGCTACGCCATCGCCGGCCTGACCGTCACCGAGGCGACGATCTACGGGCGGTTCGGCTTCGCTCCGGCGGTGTACTCCACCGACTGGTCGATCGACACCCGCCGTGCGCGCTGGATCGGTCCGTCCGGGTCGGGCCGGCTGGACGCGGTGGATCGAGAGCGCCTCCTGGCCGAGCTCGCGGCCGTGCACGAGCGGGTGCGGTCGGCCAACCCCGGCGACGTCGCCGGCTGGACCGGCCTGTGGCGGCGGATCGCGGGCCTCGCGCCCGGCGGAGAGCAGCGCAAGATCCGCGGTGTGATCCACTCCGATGACGACGGGACGGTGCGCGGCGTGATGGCGTACTCGATCAAGGAGGGCGAGCACGACTTCACGCGAGGCGAGCTCACCGTCTCGCTGCTCGTCGCCGACGGGCCCGACGCCTATCGTGCGCTCTGGCGCTTCGCGCTCGAGCACGACCTGATCGCGACGGTGCACGCGCCGCTGCGGTCGACCGACGAGCCGCTGCGGTGGATGATCGCCGATCAGCGCGGCGCGACGGTGACCACCCGCGAACACGGCTGGCTGCGGATCCTCGATGTGCCGGCGGTGCTCGCGGCGCGCGAGTACTCCGCGCCCGCGTCCCTCGTCCTGCGGGTCACCGACCCGCTGGGGTTCGCCGACGGGAGCTGGCGGCTCGAGGTCGGATCCGACGGCGCCGCAGAGGTGGCGCCGGTGGCGGACGCCGCGCCCGAGGTCACGCTCAGCGTGCAGGATCTCAGCGCGATCGTGCTGGGGGGCGTGCGGGTGTCGACGCTCGCCGCCGCCGGCCGCGTGCAGGCATCCGCTTCGGCGCTGCGCGTGCTCGAGCGGAGCTTCGCGTCGGCCGACACCCCGTTCCTCAGCCTCTGGTACTGACGCTGTCGTCGCTGTCGGCGCTGTCGGCGCTGGCAGTTGCCCGACGGCATCTGGCCGTCGCAGCGGGCGCGGATGTCATCGCCGGTGGGCAGACTGCCACCGTGAGCATCAACGCCGAGGCGGTCGCCGCGGAGACCGACGGACACCGTGGAACGATCGGGGTCGTGCAGGGCACCGCCCTGTACATCGCCGCGGTCCTGGGGACCGGACTCCTGGTGCTCCCGGGGATCGCCGCCGAGGCCGCCGGACCCGCCTCGATCGTCTCGGTCCTGATCGTCCTGGTGCTCTCGATTCCGCTCGCGGGCACGTTCGGTGCGCTCGCGGCCCGATACCCCGACCCCGGCGGCGTGGCCAGTTACGTGCGGCGTGCGCTCGGGCCGACCGCGTCGCGCATGACCGGGTACTGGTTCTTCTTCGGCGTCTGCGCCGGCGGCCCGGTGGTGGCCGTCCTGGGCGCCGAGTACATCGCCGCCGTGGCCGGGATCGCCCGGGCCGGCATCCCGATCCTCGCCCTGACCATCCTCGCGCTCGGGCTGACCGCCAATCTGTTCGGCGTCCGCATCGCCGGGTGGGTGCAGTTCGTGCTGACCGGGCTGCTGCTGGCCGTCGTCGTCGGGGTCGTGGCGTTCGCCCTGCCCGCGGTGCGAACCGAGAACTTCACGCCGTTCCTGCCCTCCGGCTGGGGCGGTGTCGGCACCGCGGTGCTGCTGTTCGTCTGGGCCTTCGCGGGGTGGGAGGTGGGGACGCACATCTCGGGGGAGTTTCGCGAACCGCGCCGCGTCATCCCGATCGCGACGGCGATCGCGCTCGTGCTCACCGGCGCGTCCTACCAGCTGCTCCAGATCGCGACCGTCGGGGTCGTCGGCGCGACCGCCGGAGACGACGCGGTGCCGCTGCTGACCCTCGCCTCGGCGGTCGCGCCGGGGATCGGCCCGGTCGCCGTGGCGATCGTCGCCGGCATCGTGTCGCTCGGCGTCCTGAACGCCTACCTCGCGGCGTTCGGGAAGCTCGGTGCGTCTCTGGGCCGCAACGGCGATCTGCCGCGGTGGTTCCAGCGGGGCGCGGACCCGGGGACGGTGCCGCGACGCGCGCTGCTGCTCACGCTCGCGGTGATCCTGGTCTACTTCGCCTTCATGGTGTGGACGGACTTCGACCTGCAACCGTTCATCCTCATCCATACCAGCAACATGGTCGCGATCTACGCCGCGGGCATGCTCGCGGCGGTGATGATCCTGCCACGACGGACGACTGGCTGGTGGATGGCGATCGTGGCCGCCGTGCTCTCGGCGGGTCTGCTGATCCTGGCAGGAAGCAACCTGCTGCCGAGCCTGATCCTCGCCGCCATCGCGGTCGGGGTGACCGGATGGCGGCGTTGGCGGATGCGGCGCGCGCGATCTAGAGGGTGAGCGCCTTCTTGAGTATCTCGGCCTGCTCCTTGGCGTGCACCTTCGGCGAACCGGTCGCCGTCGAGGCGGCCGCGGAGCGCGAGATGCGGCGGATGGTCCGGCCGTGCAGGTGCTTGACGACCTCGAGGGCGATGAAGGGCCAGGCGCCCTGGTTCTCCGGCTCGTCCTGCACGAAGCACAGCTCGGCATCAGGGTAGCTGTCCAGCACCGCGTTGAGCTGCTCGATGGGCGCAGGGTAGAACTGCTCCAGCCGGACCAGGGCGATCTGGTCGGTGGGGTTCTTCTCCATCTCGGCCTTCAGGTCCCAGTGGATCTTGCCGGCGTGCAGGAGGACCCGCTTGACGGCGCTCTTGTCGAGGCTGCGGCCGTCATCGAGCACGGGCTCGAAGGTGCCCGTGAGGAAATCGTCGACCGGAGAGGTCGCACCACGCAGGCGCAGCATGGCCTTGGGCGTGAACACGATCATCGGGCGGCGCGGGCGCGCGTATGCCTGACGGCGCAGCAGGTGGAAGTACGACGCGGGCGTGGAGGGACGCGCCACGATCATGTTGTCCTGCGCGCACATCTGCAGGTAGCGCTCCATGCGTGCCGACGAGTGGTCCGGCCCCTGGCCTTCGTAGCCGTGGGGGAGCAGAAGCACGACGCTGGACTGCTGCGCCCACTTCTGCTCGGCCGAGGAGATGAACTCGTCGATGACCGACTGGGCGCCGTTGGCGAAGTCGCCGAACTGGGCCTCCCACAGGACGAGGGCGTCCGGCCGCTCGAACGAGTAGCCGTACTCGAACGCCATCGCGGCGTATTCGCTCAAGAGCGAGTCGTACACCCAGAAGCGTCCCTGGTTCTGCCCCAGGTTCGCCAGCGGGATCCACTCCTGGCCGTTCGCGCGGTCGTGCAGCACGGAGTGGCGCTGCACGAACGTGCCGCGCCGGGAGTCCTGACCGGCCAGGCGCACGGGCGTGCCTTCGACCAGCAGTGAGCCGAAGGCGAGCAGCTCGGCGAAGGCCCAGTCGATGCTGCCGTTGCGGCTCATGTCGAGGCGCTTCTCGAGCAGCTGCTGCAGCTTCGTGTGCACCGTGAAGCCCTCGGGCTTGTTCACGAACGCGTCGCCGATCAGGTGGACGACCTCGCGGGAGACGCCCGTGGTCTCGGGGGATCCGACGGCCGGTTCGACCTCGGCATCCGTCACCACCGGCGTCGTGCCCGTCTCGGCCGCGTGCGTCTCCGCGAACGCGACCTCGAGACCATCCTGGAAGTCGCGCTTGGCCTGCTCGTACTCCTCCTCGGTGATGTCGCCACGGCCGACGAGGGCTTCGACGTACAGGCGTCGCACGGAGCGCTTCGCCTCGATGAGGTTGGTCATGAGGGGCTGGGTCATCGAGGGGTCATCGCCCTCGTTGTGCCCGCGCCGGCGGTAGCAGACGAGGTCGATGACGACGTCGCGGTGCCAGCGCTCGCGGTACGCGAACGCGAGCTGCGAGACGCGGACGACGGCCTCGGGGTCATCGCCGTTCACGTGGAAGACCGGCGCCTGGATGGTCTTGGCGACATCGGTCGCGTAGACCGACGTGCGCGCATCACCCGGAACGGTCGTGAAGCCGACCTGGTTGTTGACGACCACGTGGATCGTGCCGCCGGTGCGGTAGCCCCGCAGCTGCGACATCTGGAGCGTCTCGACGACCACGCCCTGTCCGGCGAACGCCGCGTCGCCGTGGATCAGGATCGGCAGCCACGAGTACGTCCCGATCGGCTTGCGGTCCTGCTTGGCGCGCACGATGCCCTCGAGGACACCGTCGACGGTCTCCAGGTGCGAGGGGTTGGCCGCGAGGTAGACCGGCAGCTCCTCGCCGCGGTCGTCGACGAAGGTGCCCTCGGTCCCGAGGTGGTACTTGACGTCACCCGAGCCGCTCTTGCTGCCGATGGCGATCGAGCCCTCGAACTCGCGGAACACCTGGCCGTAGGTCTTGCCGCCGATGTTGGTGAGCACGTTCAGCCGGCCGCGGTGGGCCATGCCGATCGCGGCGCCGTCGAGATTGGCCTCGGCCGCGCCCTGCAGGATCTCATCCAGCAGCGGGATGAGCGACTCGCCGCCCTCCAGGCTGAAGCGCTTCTGCCCGACGTACTTGGTCTGCAGGAATGTCTCGAACGCCTCCGCCTCGTTCAGCTTGCTGAGGATGCGCAGCTGCTCGTCGTGGCCGGGCTTCTGGTACTTCAGCTCGACGTGCTCCTGGAACCACTTGCGCTGCTCGGGATCCTGGATGTGCATGTACTCGATGCCGATCGTGCGGCAGTACGAGTCGCGGAGCACGCCGAGGATGTCGCGCAGCTTCATGGTGCGCTTGCCCCCGAACCCGCCGGTGACGAACTCGCGGTCGAGGTCCCAGAAGGTCAGCCCGTGGTTCTCGATCTCCAGGTCGGGGTGCGTGCGCTGCACGTACTCGAGGGGGTCGATGTCGGCCATCAGGTGACCGCGGACGCGGAACGAGTTGATGAGCTCCTGGACGCGCGCCTGCTTGTCCACGCGCTCGGCGAGGTCGACGTTGATGTCGGCGGCCCAGTGGATGGGCGCGTACGGGATGCGCAGGCCCGCGAAGATGTCGTCGTAGAACCCGCGCTGTCCGATGAGCAGCTCGTGCACCTTCTTGAGGAACTCGCCCGAGCCTGCGCCCTGGATGACGCGGTGGTCATAGGTGCTGGTGAGGGTGATCGTCTTGCCGATCGCCAACTCGTTGAGGGTCTTCTCGCTGGAGCCCTGGAACTCGGCCGGGTACTCGAGGGCGCCGGCGCCGACGATGCAGCCCTGCCCCTTCATCAGACGGGGCACCGAGTGCACGGTGCCGATGCCGCCCGGGTTGGTGAGCGAGATCGTGGTGCCCTGGAAGTCGTCGGCGGTCAGCTTGTTGGCACGAGCGCGCACGACGAGGTCCTCGTAGGAGACGAGGTACTCGCTGAAGGTCAGGGTGTCGGCGCGCTTGATGCTGGGCACCATCAGCGCGCGGGTGCCGTCGGGCTTGGGCAGGTCGATCGCGATGCCCAGGTTGATGTGGGCGGGGGCGACGACCGACGGCTTGCCGTCGATCTCGGCGTAGAAGACGTTCTGGCTCGGGAACTCCTTCAGCGCCTGGATCAGCGCCCACCCGATCAGGTGCGTGAAGCTGATCTTGCCGCCGCGGGTGCGCGACATGTGGTTGTTGATGACGATGCGGTTGTCGATCATCAGCTTCGCCGGGATCGTGCGCACGCTCGTCGCAGTGGGCACCGTCAGAGAGGCATCCATGTTCGCGGCGAGCGACTTGGTCATGCCCTTGAGGACGGTGACCTTATCGGCCTCGGGGTTGGGAGCGCCGGCCGAGGGCGCAGCCTTCGGCGCCTGTGCCGGGATCGGCTGCGGCGCGGCCGGCTTGGTGGTCGTGCGGGCGACCGGCTGCGCGCCGATCACCGGGATCGGCGCGGTCAGCGTCGGAGGCTCGGATGCCGCGACCTTCGGCGCGGCGGCTTCCGAGGTCTGCGCTGCCGGCGGGGCTGCGGCCGGGGGAGCTGTGGGGGCGGCTGCTGCCGGAGCTGGTGCTGCTGCCGGAGCTGGTGCTGCTGCCGAAGCTGCGTCCGCGGGAGCCGGCGTGGCTGCCGCAGGCGGTGTGGAATCGGCCGGCGCTGCGTCGGGACTCACGCCCTCTTCGGTGTTGACGGGGTGGTAGGCCTCGAGAATCGGCCACCACGCCTTGTCGACCGAGTTGCGGTCTGCTTTGAATTGCTCGAAGAGTTCATCGACGAGCCATTCGTTGGCTCCGAACTCCCCTTCGCTCGAAACCCCGACGCCCGTGACCTGGCTCGACACGCTCGATCGCCTGCTTTCATCAAGACTGCGGAAACGTGCGGGGCATCCTGGCCCACACGCACGACTGTTAAGCCTAACCCCAGTCTGCCCGCCCGATCTCTGAGAACCAAAGGCGAGGACGACTCGTTTGCGCATCGATTCGCGCTCAGGAACAGTCACTACCCTTTCGGATATGGAGTTCTACGGAGATCAGCCCGACGTCGACCTGACCTATTCGGATGTCTTCCTCGTGCCGCGGCGCTCCGAGATCACCAGCCGGCTGGACGTCGACCTGTCTCCCGGTGACGGCACGACGGCGACGATCCCGCTCGTCTCGGCGAACATGAACTCCGTCACCGGCGCGCGACTGGCCGCCACGCTGGCGCGCCGCGGCGGGCTCGGCGTACTGCCGCAGGACATGCCGCTGCAGGAGCTGGATGCCGCGATCCGCTGGGTCAAGGACCAGCCCGTGCGATGGGACACGCCCATCGTCCTGCCGCCGTCGGCGACGGTGGCCGAGGCCGCCCGCCTGCTGCCGGCGACCGAGGGCCACGGGATCGTGGTGTCGGATGCCGCGCCCTCGGCGCTCGCGATCGACGACGTGCTCGGAGTGGTGCCCGCCACGCGATTGGGCACGGCGCTGCCGGATGCCCGTCTCGGCGACCTCGCCCGAGGCCGCACGGCATCGATCGATGCGGACGACGTGGACAGCGCCCGGCATGCCTTCGACCTGATCGTGGGTGCCGACGCCGAAACGGTGTGCGTCCTGCACCACGGATTCGTCGTGGGCACCCTGTCCCGACGGAGCGCGCTGCGCAGCACCCTGTACCGTCCGGCGGTCGATGCGTCCGGACGGCTGAGCGTTGCTGCGGCCGTGGGCATCAACGGCGATGTCGCCGCGAAGGCGCGTGCGCTGGCCGCCGCGGGCGTCGATGTGCTCGTCGTGGACACAGCCCACGGCCACCAGGGGGGGATGCTGCGGGCACTGCGCACCGTGTCCGAGCTCGGGCTCGGGATTCCGATCGCCGCGGGCAACATCGTCACCGCCGACGGCGTCCACGACCTGGTCACCGCCGGCGCGACGATCCTCAAGGTCGGGGTCGGACCCGGCGCGATGTGCACCACACGAATGATGACCGCGGTCGGCCGCCCGCAGTTCTCCGCCGTCCTCGAGACGGCCGAGGCGGCCCGCCTCATGGGCGCGCACGTCTGGGCGGACGGTGGCGTGCGCTACCCCCGGGACGTCGCCCTCGCCCTGGCGGCGGGCGCGGCATCCGTCATGATCGGCTCCTGGTTCGCCGGGACGATCGAGGCACCCGGCGAACTCGAGGTCGATGCATCCGGCCGGCTGTACAAGGAGTCGTGGGGGATGGCCTCGACCAAGGCCGTCCACGACCGCTTCGGCCGGCTGGAGCCCTACGAGCTGGCCCGCAAGGAGCTGTTCGCCGAGGGCATCTCGTCGTCGAAGATCTACCTCGACCCGCTGCGCCCCGGGCTCGAGGATCTGATCGACATGATCACGTCCGGCGTGCGGTCCTCGTTCACCTACGCGGGGGCGACCTCGGTCGCGGAGTTCCAGGATCGCGCGCGCGTGGGACTGCAGTCGGCGGCGGGGTATGAGGAGGGCAAGGCGCTCCCGGTCAGCTGGTGAGCGCGGGGGCGCCGTGCGCGCCGCGGCGCGGCATCCGCCCCCCTCAACCCCGTCTGCGCGGCATCCGCCCCCCTCAACCCCGTCTGCGCGGCACTTTCCTGTTGCCGCGCCACAGATCTGCGCCGCTGAAACAGGAAACAGCAGCGTCGACGTAGTTCTCACGGCCAGGCGGCGTCCTCTGCACAGGGGGCGGTGGGACGCCCGCTGTCCACCGAACCCGCGGATCAGCGGCGCCGTGCGTCACCAGCGCTCAATCTGGGCGGATGGTTCCGCGCACCGAGCACCCCGTGATCGTCCATCGTCGACGCGAGAGGGAGGGCGAGCCGGTCAACGACCGTCGCCTCCGCCGGCTCGTCGATGAGGGAAGCGTCGTGCGCATCGTCGCGGGCTCGTACGTCCACCGGCAGGATTGGGAGGCGCTGAAGCCCCGGGACCGGCACTACCTGCGCGTCCTCGAAGCGACCGCTCGCGCCCGCGGTCAGCTGATCGTCAGCCACCACGCGGCAGCCGCAGTGTGGGGGATCGACACCCTGGGACCCTGGCCGACACTGGTGGAAGTCCGAACCGACCGCGCGCGCGGCGGCAGGTCCTCCGGAGCGTTTCGTCGCCGAGCGCTCGGCACGAAGGACGTCGAACTCGTGCCGTGGCGGTCGCACTGGATCACCAGCCCGGCACAGACGGCCATCGACCTGGCGGCCGACCTGCCCTTCACAGAGGGCGTCGTCGTCTTCGACCAGGCGCTCTGGGCGAAGCGAGTGGGAGGTCCACTGACTCGGCTCGATGCGATCAGGACGCTGACGTCGAGCACGTCGATCACGCGCGGTGGGGCGAAGGTCGCCCGGGCGACGGCGTTCGCGACAGCGCTCTCCGATTCGGTGCGCGAGAGCCACAGTCGAGTCCTGATCGATCGGCTCGGGTTTCCGACGCCGGTGCTGCAGCAGCGCTTCGATCTGCCCAGCGGACGAATCGCGTACCCGGATTTCTTCTTCGCCGAGCACGATCACGCGGCCGAGTACGACGGCGTCGGCAAGTATCTGGACCCGCGGATCCTGCGGGGCCGGACGCCTCAGGAAGCGCTCCTCGAGGAGAAGGATCGCGCTGATGAACTCCTGCGGATCGTCAGCCGTCTGTCCCGGTGGCGCACACCCGCACTGCACGACCCGCGCCTGCTGTACGACATCCTGTCGGCCGCCGGACTGCCGAGCAGCCGCCCGAGGCCGCGGCTGGGGCAGTTCCGCGTCTGAGGAGGCGGCGCGGCTGGGGCAGTTCCGCGTCTGAGGAGGCGGCGCTGCTGTTTCCTGCCCGCGCTGCAGCGATTCGCGGCGCGTAAGCAGGAAACAACCGCGCGAGCGAGCGTGGTGGGGAGGACCAGGGGGAGTGGTAGGGACAGGGAGCGGATGCTGCGGCGCGCCGCGCGCGGTGAGGCCGAGGCCCCGGAGCCGCGGCCCAGCCGGCCTGCCGTAGACTTGCCGGCACGATGGACGACCCCCCCAGTAGACCCAGGCCCCACCGACCCGCACCCGCCGCCGCACTCGATGCACAGGCTGGGGGTGATGCCTGATGGACTACATCTTGCTGGGCGTGGGGCTCCTGCTCACAGTCGGGACCGGCCTGTTCGTCGCGAGCGAGTTCGCGCTCGTCAACCTCGACCGCGCCGACCTCGAAGCGCGCCGCGACGCGGGCGAAAGCCGCCTGTCGATGACGATCAGCGCACTGCGGATCACCTCGACGCACCTCTCGAGCGCGCAACTCGGCATCACGCTGACTACGCTGCTCACCGGGTACGCGATGGAACCGGCGATCTCGAACCTGCTGCGTCCCGTCTTCACGGCGTGGGGGTGGCCCGATGGCGTCGTGACGCCGCTGGCCACCATCATCGCGGTGACGCTGGCGACGATCCTGTCGATGATCCTCGGCGAGCTGATCCCGAAGAACTTCGCGCTCGCCGTACCTCGGCAGACCGCCAAGCTCGTGATCCCGTTCCAGACCGCGTTCACGACGGTCTTCAAGCCGGCGATCATCGTGCTCAACGGCAGCGCGAACGGCGTGCTTCGCCTGATCGGCATCGAGCCGAAGGAGGAGCTCTCCGGCGCCCGCACCGCGGAGGAGCTCTCCAGTCTCGTGCGCCGCTCGGCGATCGCGGGCGTACTCGAAGAGGACACCGCGTCGCTGCTGGATCGCAGCCTCACCTTCGCCCGCCTGAGCGCGGCCGATGTGATGACGCCGCGTCCCAGCATCCACGCCCTCGCCGCAGACGACTCGGCCGAAGAGGTCATCCAGCTCGCCCGTCGCACCGGCCACAGCCGCTTCCCGGTCTACGAGGACTCGATGGACGACATCATCGGCATCGTGCACCTCAAGGCCGCCGTCGGCGTGCCCCGCGACCGTCGTGAGGACGTCCCCGCCGCCGCACTCGCGACCGAGCCGCTGCGCGTCCCCGAGGCCGTGCACCTGGACACCCTCATGTCCGAGCTGCGGGCACGCGGCTACCAGATGGCCGTGGTCGTCGACGAGTACGGCGGAACAGCCGGCGTCGTCACCCTCGAAGACCTCGTCGAGGAGATCGTGGGCGAGGTGCTCGACGAGCACGACCGGCGCCGCGCCGGCATCGTGCGCTCCGATGAGGCGATCGTCTTCCCCGGCGAACTGCGCCCCGACGAGCTGCGCGATCGCACCGGCATCCGCATTCCGGAAGGCGACGTGTACGACACCATCGGCGGCTACATCATGAGCGTGCTCGAGCGCATCCCGGCATCCGGCGACACCCTCGACATCGAGGACGGCACCCTCGAGGTGCTGCGCATGGACGGACGACGCGTCGACCGCGTCCGGTTCGTGCACACCCCGATGCCCGACGAAGCGCAGGACGCGACCGCGGGAGGTGAGCGGCGATGAGCGACTGGGCAGGAATCGCATGGCTGGTCGTGCTGCTGGCCTTCAATGCCTTCTTCGTCGGCGCCGAGTTCGCCGTCATCTCCGCGCGCCGATCGCAGATCGAGCCGCTCGCCGAGCGCGGGTCGCGCTCAGCGAAGACGGCCCTCTATGCGATGGAGCACGCGACGCTCATGCTCGCCACGAGTCAGCTCGGCATCACGATCTGCTCGTTGCTGATCCTGAACGTCTCCGAGCCGGCGATCCACCACCTGCTCGCCGGGCCGCTCGGCCTGACCGGGCTCGAAGAGGGCACGGTGGACATCATCGCGTTCGTGGTGGCGCTGCTGCTGGTCTCGTACCTGCACGTCGTGTTCGGCGAGATGGTCCCCAAGAACCTCGCGTTCTCGGTTCCCGACCGCGCGGTGCTGATGCTCGCCACGCCGCTGGTGTGGGTCTCGAAGCTCTTCCACCCGGTGATCGTCACCCTGAACTGGATCGCCAACCACGCGGTCCGGCTGTTCGGCGTCGAGCCGAAGGATGAGGCGGCCTCGACCTTCACCCTCGAAGAGGTCACGACGATCGTCAACCAGTCGCGCATCGAGGGCGTCCTGGACGACGCGGCCGGCACGGTGTCCGCCGCGCTGGAATTCACCGACAAGAAGGCCAAGGACATCGCTGTGCCGCTCTCGCAGCTGGTGACCCTTCCGGAGTCGGTGACCCCGCACAAGATCGAGCGCTCCGTCGCCAAGCACGGCTTCTCCCGATACGTGATCGTGGACGACGCGGGCGTGCCGCTGGGCTACGTGCATCTCAAGGACATCCTGCGGGCGGCGGAGGGTCCGGATGCTGCGGCCGACGTGGTCCAGCCGATTCCGGCCAAGCGCATCCACCAGATGGTCCCGGTGCTGGAGAGCACCGACCTCGAGGACGCGCTGGCGCTGATGCGCCGGGCGGGCCGCCACCTCGCGCGCGTGCGCAACGAGGCTGGGGAGACGACTGCGGTGCTCTTCCTCGAGGACATCATCGAAGAGCTGATCGGCGAAGTGCAGGACGCGACGCGCCGCCGCGGCTGATCCGCGCCGCGTCCGGCCCGAGGAGGGTCAGGCCGGACGCGCGCGGACGTACTGCTTCGGCCAGTAGTCGATGTCGGCGCCCAGCTCGCCGGAGGCGCGGAGCGCGAAGTGCGGGTCACGGAGCCACTCCCTGCCCGCCATGATCGCGTCCGCGTCGCCGGAGGCGAGGATCGCCTCGGCCTGCGCCGCATCCGTGATCAGTCCGACGGCGCTGACCGGCACGCCGGCGCCGCGGCGCACCTGCGCGGCGAAGTCGACCTGGTACCCCGGGCCGACGACGATCTGCTGCGAGGCCACGAGACCACCGCTGGAGATGTCCACAAGATCGGCCCCCCGCGCGGCGACCTCGCGGGCGATCATGGTCGTCTCCTCGAGGTCCCAGCCGCCCGGCGCCCAGTCCGATGCCGAGAAGCGCACCAGGAGCGGCGCATCGGGTGCGGCATCCCTCACCGCGTCGACGACGCGCAGCAGCAGTCGGGCGCGGTTCTCCAGGGATCCGCCGTACTCGTCGTCGCGGGAGTTCGACAGCGGCGAGAGGAACTGGTGCAGGAGGTAGCCGTGCGCGGCATGGATCTCGAGGACCTCGAAGCCGGCCTCGATCGCACGCCCGGCGGCTGCGGCGAAATCCGCGACGAGGCGGTCGATGGCCGACGCGTCCATGGCGACGGGCTCGGCGAACCCGTCGAACGCGATCGCCGATGGTGCGACGGGCTGCCATCCGCCCTCGTCCGACGGGACCGACCCCCGGCGCCCGGAGAACGGCGACCACGTCGAGGCCTTTCGCCCCGCGTGGGCCAGCTGCACGCCCGCGAGCGCTCCGCGGGCCCGGATCGCCGCCGTGATCGGCGCCCACGCGTCGCGCTGCGCGTCGTTGTAGAGCCCGGTGTCCTCGGGCGAGATGCGCCCCTCGGACGAGACCGCCGTCGCCTCCGCGATCACGATGCCCGCACCGCCGGAGGCGAACTGCGCGAGGTGGGTGTGATGCCACTCCTGGGGGACCCCGTCGACGGCGCTGTACTGGCACATCGGGGCGACCCACAGCCGGTTCCGCGCGGTCAGTCGGCCAAGGGCGAGGGGAGAGAAGAGGAGGGACAAGGAGGAACTCCAACGCGGGTAGGGTGTCGCCATGGCGGGCGAGCGGGGAGACGACGAGGTCGAAACGTGGACGGCGCAGGACGCGGCTCGCGCACTCCGGATCCCAACGGACGCCGACGACAAGTATTCCCGTGGGGTCGTCGGGCTGCGAACCGGATCGGAAGCGTTCCCGGGTGCCGCGGTCCTCGGCGTCGAGGCCGCCTGGCGAGCAGGAGCGGGGATGGTCCGCTATCTGGGGCCGGAGCGGCCTCGCGATCTGGTGCTGCAGCGGCGACCCGAAACGGTGACAGCGGACGGACGGGTGCAGACCTGGGTGATCGGCTCGGGGACATCCGCTGCGGATCGGTCCGCCGATGAGACGACGGCGCTGCGGGCACTGCTCGCGGGGGACGTGCCGGTCGTCGTCGACGCCGGCGCCCTCGATCTGGCTGCCGGCGCGCGGGCGCCGCTGGTCGTGACGCCGCACGCCGGGGAGTTCGCCCGCCTGCGGGAGCAACTCGGACTTGCTCCGATCGACCTGAAGGACACGAGCACGGATGCCGCTGCCGCCGTCGCCGAGACGTCGGCGGGCCTCGGCGGCGTGGTGCTGCTCAAGGGCGCCCGCACGCTCGTCGCGACCCCGACGGGGCAGGTCCGCGCCGTGTCGGAGGGGACTCCCTGGCTGGCCGCTGCCGGCACCGGCGACGTGCTCGCGGGCGCGCTGGGCGCTCTCGTGGCCGCACGCGCCGCCGACGGCGCCGTCACCCTCGACGCGCTCGCCGAGCTGGCCGCGACCGCGGCATGGCTCCATGGCGCCGCAGCGCGGGTCGCCACCGGGCAGTCGAGCCCTGGCGAGACCGCATCGGGTGCGAAGCTCGACGGTCCCGGTCGGCCGATCGTCGCGCTGGAGGTCGCGCACGCGCTGCCGGTCGTGCTCGGCGCTCTGCTCGCGCTGCGCTGAGGCGTGCGCGCTGGGCGCTGAGCCGCCTGGCAAACCGGCCGGCCGGCTGCGCAGCAGACCGCTGCGCACGGAACGGGACGCCCACCGGCGCGCCGTAGACTCGACGGGTGTCGAGACGGGGCTTGCTGTGGATCGCGTTCGTCGTCGTGCACGTCCTCGTGGCGATCCTGGGATTCGTCCTCCCCAACGGTCCGATGGGCGATGTCACCAACGTCTACGACCCCTGGTCCAGGGCCGCGCTGGCCGGGCACGGGATCGTCGGCATCACCGAGACCTGGGTGTATCCGCAGCTCGCGCTCGTGCCGATGGTCCTAGCCCAGACGTTCACCTTCATCGCCGGCTACGAGGTGGCCTGGGCCATCTTCATCACGATCTGCGACGCACTGGTCTTCGCGATGCTGGTCGGCCGCGCCCGCTCGACCGGACGATGGACTGCGGCGTGGTTCTGGCTGGCCTTCACGGCGCTGCTCGGACCCGTCGGCATGTACCGGCTCGACGGACTCACCGCGGCGATCGCGATCGCGGGCTGCCTGTGGCTGGTCGGACGCCCCCTGCTCGGCTCGATCCTGCTGGCCGTCGCGACGTGGATCAAGGTCTGGCCCGCGGCCATGATCGGGGCGGCGGTCATCGCCCTGCGGCGCCGGCTCACCGTGCTCGGGGGCGCGCTGATCGTCTCGGCGGCGACGCTCGCGGTCGTCTTCGCCGCCGGAGGCGCCCGCCACGCGTTCGGCTTCATCACCGACCAGGCCGACCGCGGGCTCCAGGTCGAAGCGCCGGTGAGCACCTTCTACCTGTGGGGCGCGGTGCTGGGCATCCCCGGCTCACGGATCGTCTACAACGAGGACCTCCTCACCTTCGAGGTGGTGGGCCCGCACGTGCAGACCGTGATCGACGTCATGACGCCCGTCCTCGTGATCGCGGTGGCCGCGATCGCCGGACTCGGCGCGTACCGCGCCTGGCGCGGAGCCCGGTTCGTGACACTCTTCCCGCCGCTCGCGCTCGCGCTGGTGCTCGCCCTGATCGTCTTCAACAAGGTGGGCTCGCCCCAATACGTCAGCTGGATCATCGCCCCGCTCGTGGTCGGGCTGGTGATCGACCGGCACCGATGGTGGGGGCCCGCCTCGCTGGCGCTGGGCATCGCGCTGCTCACGCAGCTCGTGTATCCGATCACCTACTACCTGATGCTCGCAGCGTGGCCGGTGCCCTCTGCGCTGCTGACCCTGCGCAACATCCTCTTCGTCGTCCTGCTCGTGTGGGTCGTCATCCGCCTGGCGCGGGTGCCCGCGCACGCGCGCACCGCCGTCCCGGCCGAGCGCGTCGCCGCGCCCGCCTGAGCGCACATCCAGAACCGAGGTCCGCATGCTCGTCGCCTTCTCCGTCGCTCCGAGCGGCACACCGCAGTCCGGCATCGATGCTGCGGCGGACGGTTCGGTCCACGATGCGGTCGCGGCAGCCGTACGCGTCGTCCGCGAGTCCGGCCTTCCGCATCGCACCACCTCGATGTTCACCGAGATCGAGGGGGAGTGGGATGAGGTCTTCGACGTCGTCAAGCGTGCGACCGAGGCCGTCCTGCCGTTCGGGTCGCGAGTCTCACTCGTACTGAAGGCCGACATCCGGCCCGGCCGCACCGGCGAGTTGGACGGCAAGATCGAGCGCCTGGAGCAGGCTCTGGGCGAGACGCCGGACGACCCGATCGACGTCTTCTGAGGTGGGGGCACGTCCGCCACGCGGGCGTCCCGATTCCGCTTCGAATCGATTCGACAGGATGCTGTCGCGCGCGCTACCATGACGGCGTGACCTCCTCGACTCTGACGAGGGGTGCGGCGATGGGGGCGCTCCTTTCTCTCGCCATCGGCAGCTTCGGCATCGGCATGACCGAGTTCGTCGTCATGGGCCTGCTCCCGAACATCGCGCAGGATCTGATGCCGGCCCAGTGGGCGACCAACCCCGAGGGCGCGATCGCGCAGGCGGGGACGCTCATCAGCCTCTACGCGCTGGGCGTCGTCGTGGGCGCGCCGACGATCGCAGCATCCGTCGCCCGGTTCCCACGCCACCGGGTCATGATCGTGCTCGCCCTCGCGCTGACCCTGTTTAACGCCCTCACCTTCGTCGCGCCGACCTTCGAGCTGGTCGCCGCCTCCCGGTTCCTGGCCGGCCTCCCGCACGGAGCGTACTTCGGCATCGGCGCGCTGGTGGCCGCCGACGTCCTCGGACCAGGCAAGCGCGCCAAGGGCGTCGCATTCGTGCTGACCGGCCTGACGATCGCGAACGTCGTCGGCGTCCCGTTGGGAACCCTCCTCGGACAGCAGCTCGGGTGGCGCGCCGCCTTCGTCGTCGTGGCCGCGATCTTCGCCGCCGCGACGATCTGCATCGGCTTCTTCGTGCCGCAGCACCCGGGCGATCCGGTCCGCACCCTCCGGGCCGAACTCGCGGTCTTCCGGATCGGGCAGGTGTGGCTGACCCTCGGCGTCGGCGCGATCGGCTTCGGCGGATTCTTCGCGGTCTACAGCTACGTCGCGCCGATGATCACCGAGATCACCGGCTCGCCGGAGTGGGTGGTGCCGATCATCCTCATCCTGATGGGGCTCGGCATGACCGTCGGCAACATCGTCGGCGGCTACCTCGCCGATCTCGACCTGAAGCGGACGATGGTCTACGGGCTGATCGCGCTCGCCGTGGTGCTGGGTGCCCTGGCGTTGACGGTGCAATGGCTGCTCGTGCTCGGGTTCTTCGTCTTCGCCACGGGCCTCGTCTCATCGGCGCTGAGTCCGGCGATCCAGACGCGGCTCATGGACGTCGCCGGCGACAACCAGTCGATCGCCGCCGCGCTGAACCACTCGTCCCTGAACCTCGGCAACAGCCTCGGTGCGTTCCTGGGCGGTGCGGTCATCGCGCTCGGCTGGGGGTTCGTGGCACCAGCCTGGGCCGGCGTGGCACTGGCGCTGGGCGGGCTCGCGATCGCCCTGATCAGCTTCCGGATCGAGCGTCGCTCGACGCCGGCCCGTGAGCTGGTCACCGCGTCCTGACCCGGGCCTAGAGTGAGCGGGTGACCGACGACGCTCGCCCACTGGAGCCCGAGACGATCGCTGCCCGCACCCAACGGCAATTCGTGAGCGCCGCCGCGCGGTATCGGCCGCGCACCCCGGCCGACGCGACCGATCCCGCGGTTCCCGTGGCAGCGACCGTGGTGCTGGTGCGGGACGGTGCCGACGGACCCGAGGTGCTGCTGCTCGAGCGCCCCGACCGAGGATCGTTCGCCGGCGCGTGGGTCTTCCCCGGAGGCAAGCTCGAGGCATCCGACGGCGCGGATCTCGGCGCCGATGCGACCGAGGAGGATCGGGCGCGGTATGCCGCGGTGCGCGAGACGTCCGAGGAGACCGGACTGGAACTGACGGTCGCCGGCCTGCAGAGCCTCTCTCGATGGGATCCGCCGCCCGGCATCGCGCTGCGGATCCGAACGTGGTTCTTCCTCGCGTCCGCGCCGGCCGGGGCGCTGGCCCTGCAGCCCGACGAGGCGGTCGACGCGATGTGGACGCGACCGGCGGATGCGCTCTCCCGGCACGGCGATGGAGCGCTGGCGCTGTATCCGCCGACGTGGGTCACTCTGGCCGAGCTGGCCGGTCATCGCGACGTCGAGTCGCTGCTGGCAGCGGTGCGCCTGCGCGGAACGCAGAGCTTCGAGTCCGTCCTGCGAACCGCCCCGAACGGCCCGGTCTTCCTCTGGGAGGGGGACGCCGAATGGGCGGAGGGCGCCGACGGCGACGCATCCGCTCGGCACCGCCTCGAGATCGGCGCGCTGCCCTGGGTCTACATCCGCAGCAGCTGAGCGGTCAGGATGCCAGCAGGCGGCGAAGGTGCTTTCCGACCGCCGGGGTCTCGATGAGGAACCCGTCGTGGCCGAAGTCGCTGGAGAGGACCACGGCCCCGTCGTCGATCGTGGTGCGGATGCCGCGGGCGATCCGGTGCTGCCCGTCCACCGGGAACAGGCGGTCGCTGTCGATGCCGAGCACGAGGGCCCGGGCGGTGACCAGGCCCAGCGCGTCCTCGATGCCGCCGCGGTCGCGACCGACGTCGTGGGAGTTCATCGCCTCGACGAGGGTCAGATAGCTGTTGGCGTCGAAACGGCGGGTGAACCGGTTGCCGTGGAAGTCGATGTAGGACTCGACCGCGAACCGCCCGCCGTGCCCGAGTGGGCTCACCCCCGACTGCCAGGAACGCTGGAACCGCTGGTTCAACTCGGTGGGGGATCGGTAGTTCAGCAGCGCCATGCGCCGTGCCAGCGCGAGGCCGCGGTGCGGACCGTCGCCGTCGCCCGCGTCGTAGTAGTCGCCGCCGTGGAAGCGGGGGTCGATCTGGATCGCCTCGAGCTGGACCGAGTTCAGCGCGATCTGGTCGGCGGTGTTCGCGGGGGGCGCCGACAGGACGGCCACCCGCTCGAGGCGCTCCGGGTGGCCGACCGCCCACTCCAGGGCGTGCATGCCCCCCATCGACCCGCCGACCACGGCCGCCCAGACGTCGATGCCGAGCGCGTCGGCCAGGCGCACCTGCGCGGCGACCTGGTCGCGGATCGTCAGATACGGGAACCGCGATGCCCACTCGTACCCGTCGGGGCCGATGCTCGCGGGGCCGGTCGAGCCCTGGCATCCGCCCAGCATGTTGGGGGCGACCACGAACCACTCGTCGGTGTCGATGGCGGCACCGGGCCCGACGATGTCACCCCACCAGCCCTCGGTGGCGTGCCCCGGGCCGGCGGTGCCTCGCACGTGGCTGTCGCCGGTCAGGGCGTGCAGGACCAGGATCGCGTTGTCCCGCGCGGGCGACAGCTCGCCCCACGTCTCGTAGGCGAGGCGGTAGGCCGGAAGTTCCCTGCCCCCCTCGGTGCGGAACGCGCCGAAGGCTGCGAAGTGGCGCTCGCCCAGCGGATCGCCGTCGCGCCAGGCGCCGGTGGCGGGCGGGCGTCCGAGCAGCAGGCGCGCGTCGGCCTCCGTGATCGGCGCGCTGGGCACCGTGTCTTCGGAGGTCTGCCAGTCCATGCGTCTCATTCTCCCGTGCCGATGCGGGCCGGAACGGCGTGTTACGGGACCGGCGCGTGCACAACGCAGGAGAAACCGGCGGTTCGGCCCGCTGAGAGCCCGGAAGACGGCGATGTTCCTGAGTTCGGCACGCCGGTCAGCGCCGGAAGGGCGTCACCTCGTAGAGCGCGCCGTGCTGACCGGCGAAGGCGACGGCGCGGCCGTCGACCGTCTGCACGAAGCGGTGCGAGCTGTCGGCCCCGGATGGCACCTGGGCGTCGATCTCCGGGAGCGTGCCCTTCGTCTCGTTCGAGAGCCACACCACGGTCCGACCGATCTCCCGTGGGAGCGCCGCGATGAGATCGGCGAACCGCCGGCGCTGTCCGTCGTCGAGGTACAGGAGCACCGCACTGTGGAAGATCACGAGGGTCGCGTCTCGGGGCGCGTCGGCTGCGACGTCCGCAAGCCGCTCCAGCAGGTCGCCGCGCACGATCTCGGGCGGGTCCTCGGCGACGATCGCGGCGGCCGCCCGTAGACGTGAAACCCTCGCGTCGTGTGCGCTCCCCGGCCAGATGAGTGTCTCCAGCCAGCCGATCTGATCCGGGTCGGACGCGTCGATGGGGTTCAGGTCGATCCCGCGGCGCCAGAGGACCTCTGGCATGCGGACGGGGGCGGATGCGGCATCGTCGAGCGCACATGCGAGGGTGACGGTGCTGGCCCCGGCATCCGGGTCCACCCTGATGTCGGCGCCCGGCGCGGAGTAGTCGACGCTGTACCGATCGGGATACAGGCACAGCCCTGCGGCGGTCCCCACCTCCAGCAGCGCCACCGGACCCTCGACGCGAGAGAGGACCGGCAGCAGCGTGGCGCAGCGGCCCGGTTCGTTGGTCTGCGTGGTGCGTGCCAGCGCCGTGGCGAGGACGCGCTCGCGGTGCTGCAGCAGCCAGGTGCGCCACGTCTCATACGGCGCGAGTGGAGCACCCTCCCACCGGGCGGCGGCGAAGATCAGGTTGGGCTGCTGCTTGGCACGAGGGAGCGGATGCAGGATCTCGAGAACCTCGGGATCCCCGGCGATCCCCGTCGCCCAGTCCTCGTACAGCGGCGAGGTGTCATGCGCCCACCGGCGGCCGAAGTCGTCGTACACCGCCGCGATGCTCTGCTCCACAGGCTCACCATACGTCGCTGCGCAACGCGGTGTCGGCCGGTCGCCGTACACTCGCGCGCATGGACGTCACCGCGTATCTGCTCGACTCCGATCCCGCCATCCGCTGGCAGGTGATGCGCGATCTGACGGATGCCGATGCCGACGTCGTCGCCGCCGAGCGCGCCCGGGTCGCGACGGAGGGCTGGGGGGCGCGGCTCCTGGCCGAGCAGGCCGAAGACGGGCGATGGGACGCGGGCACGTATCGCCCTGGCTGGGTGGATGACGAGAAGCCGTTCTACGACGCATGGACGGCGACCCACCCGTCACTCGAACTGCTGCGCGCCCTCGGTCCGGATCCGGCGGCCCCCGAGGTGGTCAGGGCGATCGATCGCGTGCGCGAGCACGTCCGCTGGGACCACGCCGGACAGCCGTACTTCGACGGCGAGGTCGAGCCGTGCATCAACGGCGGCGCTCTCGCGGTCGCGGCCTTCTTCGGCCAGGACGCCGCGCCGATCGTCGAGACGCTGCTGGCCGGTCAGCTGAGCGACGGCGGCTGGAACTGCTGGGACGAGGACGGCACGAGCCGCTCGTCGTTCCACTCGACGCTCAGCGCCCTGGAGGGGCTGCTCGAATGGGAGCGCGCCGGGCAGGCGTCCGAGCGGGTGCGCGCGGCGCGCCTGCGCGGCGAGGAGTACTTGCTGGAGCGCCGGCTCCTGTGGCGCCGCTCCGACGGGGAGATCGTCGATCCGCGGTTCGCGATGCCGTCGTTCCCGACGCGCTGGTACTACGACGTGCTGCGGGCGCTGGACTACTTCCGCATCGCCCGCCCCGCGGGCGACGCGCGGTGCGCGGACGCCGTGGAGCTGCTGCGCGGCAAGATGCTGCCGTTCGGCATGTGGAAGCTCGAGCTGAGTCACCAGGGGGCGACCCACTTCGAGTTCGAGGGCGAAGGCGAGGGGTTCCCGAGCAGGTGGATCACCCTCCGGGCCCTCCGGGTCCTCCGCTGGGCGGACGCGGCGCAAATCTGATCGCGCGCCGCGGAGGGTGTGCAGAGCGGATGCCCCGGCCCGCGCACCCGAGGGTGCGTCGGATCGGGGCATCCGGACCGCTGCACCGGATCAGGCGCGGGCAGCCTCGCTGACGCGACGCGCCGCGGCCAGCGCCTGCTCGAGATCTGCCTTGAGGTCGTCGATGTTCTCCAGGCCCAGTGAGAGGCGCACGAGGCCCGGCGTGACACCAGTGGTGAGCTGCTGCTCGGGGGTCAGCTGCGAGTGCGTCGTCGAGGCCGGGTGGATGACCAGCGACCGCACGTCGCCGATGTTGGCCAGGTGGCTGAACAGCCTCAGCGTGTTGACGAACTCGCGGCCGGCCTCCACACCGCCCTTGAGCTCGAATGACAGCACCGCACCGACGCCCTTGGGCGCGTACTTGTTGGCGGTTGCGTACCAGGGACTCGTGGGCAGGCCCGAGTAGTTGACCGACGCGACGTCGGACTGGTTCTCGAGCCACTCGGCGATCTCCTGCGCGTTCTGCACATGACGCTCGATGCGCAGCGACAGGGTCTCGATCCCCTGGATGAGCAGCCAGGCGCTCTGCGGCGCGATCGCGGCACCCAGGTCGCGCAGCAGCTGCACGCGCGCCTTGATGATGTAGGCGAGCGGGTCGCCGACCGCTGCCGTGTACGAAGCACCGTGGTAGGACGGGTCGGGAACGGTCAGGCCCGGGAACTTGTCGACGTTCTTGGACCACTCGAACGTGCCGCCGTCGACGATGACGCCGCCGATCACGGTGCCGTGGCCGCCGAGGAACTTCGTGGCCGAGTGGACGACGATGTCGGCGCCGAATTCGAACGGCTTGATCAGATAGGGCGTGGCGATCGTGTTGTCCACGATCAGCGGGATGCCGTTGGCGTGGGCCACGCCTGCGACCAGCTCGATGTCGAGGATGTTGATCTTCGGGTTGCCGATGGTCTCGGCGAAGAACAGCTTCGTGTTGGGGCGGACAGCGGCGGCCCACTCCTCGGCGTCGTCCTGGTTCTCGACGAAGGTCACGTCGATGCCGAGCTTCTTCAGCGTGTACTTGAAGAGGTTGTACGTTCCGCCGTAGATCGAGCTCGACGAGACGATGTGATCGCCTGCCTCGGCGATGTTCAGCACCGCGAACGTCTCGGCTGCCTGACCGCTGGCCACCAGGAGGGCGCCGGTGCCCCCTTCGAGCGCGGCGACGCGCTCTTCGACGACGGCCTGGGTCGGGTTCTGGATGCGGGTGTAGATGTTGCCGAACTCAGCCAGCGCGAAGAGATTCGCGGCGTGGTCGGTGTTGTCGAAGACGTATGAGGTCGTCTGGTAGATCGGCGTGGCGCGGGCCTTCGTCACCGGGTCCGGCGCGGCGCCGGAGTGGATCTGCTTGGTCTCGAAGCGCCAGTTCTCGGGTGCGGACATGTGCGTACTCCTGCGGGTGGGAAGTCGGGTCGTGTGGTTCCGACACTAGGCAGGGGGTGATCCGTCGACAACGGATGGGACATGTGACGTAATACGCGGGGGAGCGGTCTCGGGCCGTCGCAGCTGCGCGAGGTGGGTAGCGTTGAGACATGGGAACACGACGCGCTGTGGTGACGGGAGCAAGTTCGGGAATCGGTGAGGCGTCGGTCCGGGCGCTGCGCGCGACCGGCTGGGACGTGGTCGGCGTCGCCCGCCGCGCCGATCGGCTGGAGACGCTCGAGAAGGAGACCGGCGCCGTGGCGTTCGCCGCCGACCTCACCCGGCAGGAGGACGTCGACGCGCTCGCCGAGTATCTCGCGGAGACCGGCGACGTGCACGCGCTCATCCAGGTCGCCGGCGGAGCCCGTGGCACCGATCGCATCGAGGACGGGGACCCCGCCGACTGGCAGTGGATGTTCGACATCAACGTCCTCTCGGCCCAGCGCCTGGTCGCCGCGCTCCTGCCGCAGCTGCGGCAGGCGGCGACCGCTGACGGCCACGCCGATCTGCTGTTCGTGACCTCCACCGCTGCAGACACGCCGTATCCCGGCGGCGGCGGATACAACGCCGCGAAGGCCGGCGAGGCGATGATCGCGCACGTGCTCCGGCTCGAGCTGAACGGCGAGCCGATCCGGGTCATCGAGGTCGCGCCGGGGATGGTCCAGACCGAGGAGTTCACCCTCAACCGTCTCGGCGGCGACCGCGATGCGGCGGACCGCGTCTACGAGGGTGTCCAAGACCCGCTGACGGCCGGCGATGTCGCCGATGTCGTCGCGTATTCGCTCAATCTGCCCGGCCACGTCAACCTCGACCTGATCACGATGCGACCGGTCGCGCAGTCGGCACAGCATCTGCTCGCCCGCGGTCCCCTGCGCGTCCGGGGAGGCCTGCAGTGAGCGCCGAGACGGACGCCGAGACGGCCGGGAATCCCGAGCGCGAACACCTGACTTGGGAGCAGTTCGGCGAAGCCTCCCGCGATCTCGCCCGCGCCGTGCTGGCCGACGGGTTCGAGCCCGACGTGGTCGTCGCGATCGCGCGGGGCGGCCTGCTGCCGGCCGGCGCGATCGCGTACGCGCTCGGCGTGAAGAGCTGCGGGGCGCTGAACGTCGAGTTCTACACCGGCGTCGGCACGGTGCTGGACGCGCCGGAGGTGCTGCCGCCCGCGCTGGACATCGACTACCTGGGCGGCAGGCGCATCCTGCTGGTGGACGACGTGGCCGACAGCGGGCGCACGCTCGCGCTCGCCGTCGCACTGCTCCAGGCGCGCGCGGTCGACGTGCGCTCGGTCACGATCTACACCAAGCCGGGCTCGATCGCGCTGCCCGACTACTCATGGCGCGAGACCTCGCTGTGGATCGACTTCCCCTGGTCCTGGCAGGGCCCGGTGGGGCTCGAGGATGCGGCGGAGCGGCCGGCGGGACGTGACTGAGCGGTGGCGCTCACACTCGACGAGATGGCCGCCGCGGGCCTGATCGATCCGGGCTGGGCGGCAGCCCTCGCGCCGGTCGCACCGGATATCGCCGCGCTGGGCGAGCGTCTGCGGACCGAAGTCGCCGAAGGTCGCTCCTACCTGCCGGCAGGCGACCGGGTGCTGCGTGCATTCCAGCGACCGATCGGCGAGGTCAAGGTGCTGATCGTCGGCCAGGACCCGTACCCGACGCCCGGGCATCCGATCGGTCTGTCCTTCGCCGTCGAACGGCACGTGCGTCCGCTCCCTCGGAGCCTGGCCAACATATACCGCGAGCTCGACGCCGATCTGGGCATCGCACCGGCGCCGCACGGCGACCTGTCGGCGTGGAGCGATCAGGGCGTGCTGCTGCTGAACCGTGTGCTCACCGTCCGGCCGGGAGCACCCGCCTCCCACCGGGGGTGGGGCTGGGAGAAGGTCACCGAGCACGCCATCCGCGAACTGGTCGCGCGCGAGCAGCCGCTCGTCGCGATCCTCTGGGGGAAGGATGCCGCGGGCCTGAAGCCCCTCCTCGGGCGAACGCCGATCGTCGAATCGGTGCATCCCTCGCCCCTGTCGGCCAGCCGCGGATTCTTCGGGTCGCGCCCGTTCTCGCGGGCCGACGACCTGCTGGCGAAGCAGGGGGCGACCCCGATCGACTGGCGCCTCGACGGCTGAGCGCACGCGAGCCGTAGGGTTGGAGCATGCTGGAGGAGGAGTACGACCGCGACCGGAGGCGTCTGCCGCGGCACCTGCGCAAGGCACCCCCACCGGAGCCCGCGTTCTCGTACGAGATCCGGCCCGTGCAGGCCGCCGACATCCCGGACATCCGAGAGATCTACAACTACTACGTGACCAACTCCGTGGTCACCTTCGACGAGAAGAAGTGGACGATCGCGCAATGGCGTGACAAGGCGGCCTTCCTCGAGAAGCGCAAGCTGCCGTTCCTGGTCGCGCAGTCACCGTCGGGGCAGATCCTCGGCTACGCACTGGTGCAGCCGATGTCCAGCAAGTCGGCGTATCGGTTCAGTGTCGAGAACTCGATCTATCTGGGTCACGCCGCTGCGGGCAAAGGACTCGGCCGTGCCCTCCTGGAGGCGCTCATCGCGGCGTGCGAGCAGGCGGGGATCCGCGAGATCGTCGCCGTCGTGAGCGACAAGGGCGCAGAGGCCTCGGTCGCACTCCACGAGAAGCTCGGGTTCGTCGAGGTGGGCCGCATGGGAAGGGTCGGATTCAAGTTCGGCCGCTGGCTGGGCACGATCTACCTGCAGAAGCACCTCAAGCCGGTCAAGAAGTCCCGACTCTTCGGCCGTTGACCGACCGGACCGCGTCGATCAACTCGCGCCATGGTCCCTGCACCTCCGGGTCGGCCAGTGCGGCCTCGCGCTCGTCGTCGCCCAGGCGCGCGTCCACGTGCCACATGTAGCGGTCCGCGCCGGTCGGAGCGATCGGCCGCGTCGGATCGGCGGCGTCCCACGGACACTCGTCGATGAGGGCGATCCAGTGCGGGGCGTCGGAGCTCTCCGGCTGCGCGCGCCATGTGCGCTTGAGCCCGGCGATGCCCCCGGTGCGTGTCACCGTGATCGCCACCGCGAGCACCACCCGTCGCCGATCCTGCTGCTCGGATCCGGCGTCGGGGTTCGTCGGGTCAGGTCGAGAATCGTCCATCCGCGTCCACGCCGACGTTCGTCCAGCCCTTCCGGACGGCGTCGACCTCCTCAGATCCTTCACCGTACTCCGCCTCCGCCGCCGCGAGGGTGGCGCGAGCGAACGCGGCGAAGTCCGAGGTGGGGCTGAGCGTCCCCGAGGTGAGCGTGCGGTACCAGATGAGTCCCGCGCGCTCCCACGCGCTGCCGCCCAGTTCGGTCGCGATCAGGTAGAAGGCGTGATTCGGGATGCCGGAGTTGATGTGCACCCCGCCGTTGTCGTCGCTGGTCTGGACGTAGCGGTCCATGTGCGCGGGCTGCGGATCGCGACCGAGCACGTCGTCGTCGTAGGCGGTTCCCGGCGCTTTCATCGAGCGCAGCGCCTCGCCCTGGACCTCGGCGGTGAAGATGCCTTCGCCGATGAGCCAGCTGGCCTCGCTGGCGCCCTGCCCTCGGGAGTGCTGGTCGGCGAGGGCACCGAACACATCGGAGAGCGACTCGTTGAGCGCGCCGGACTGACCCTGGTACACCAGGCCCCCCTCGTGCTCGGTCACCCCGTGCGCGAGTTCATGCGCGATGACGCTCAGCGATCCGGTGAACCCCGCGAAGATCTCGCCGTCGCCATCGCCGAAGACCATGCGCTCGCCGTTCCAGAACGCGTTGTCGTAGTCGCGGCCGTAGTGCACGGTGGCCAGCAGCGGACCACCCGCGCCGTCGATGCCGCTGCGGCCGAAGGCGTCCCAGAAGAACTCGAACGTGGCGCCCAGCCCGTCGAAGGCTTCGTCGACCGCGTCGTCTCCGGTGGCCGGATCGTCTTCGGCGCGCACCAGGACTCCGGGGAGCTCTTCTCCGCCCTGCGCGTCTGAGATCGCGCGATCCGGCGCCGGCGCCGATTCGACGACGAGCGTTCCCGGCTCTTCGACCGACAGGCGCAGGCGCGTGCGCGGCTCCTGATGCTCCCGCGGCGCCGCGAGCGTCGCGCGGGCGGCGTCTGCGGCTTTGGCCCAGGTTGGCTCTTGCACCGCCGCGATCCGTGCCAGCAGGTAGGGGGGAACGATCGCGTGCGTCATGATCCGAGGCTAACCCCGCCCCACGACAGTCGCGCCGCCCATCACGGTCTGGTCGGCGGATGCTCGATGACCGGGATCGAGGCGAGCAGCCGCCGGGTGTAGGCGGCCTGCGGCTGCAGGAGCACCTTCTCGGTCGGCCCCTCCTCGACGATGCGTCCGTCCTTCATCACGAGCACCTCGTCGCAGAGGTTCTGCACCACGCCGATGTCGTGCGAAACCAGGACGAGGGTCAGCTCGTCCTTCTGCCGGAGTTCGGCCAGCAGTTCGAGGATCTGCGCGCGCACGGTCACATCCAGCGCCGACAGCGGCTCGTCGCCGACCAGGAGCCGTGGGCGATGCACGACCGCGCGCGCGATCGCGATGCGCTGTCGCTGACCGCCGGAGAACTCGTGCGGGAAGCGGCTCGCCATCTCGGGTTCCAGACCCACGTCCTGGAGCACCTCGCGGACGCGGGCTCGACGATCACCCTCTGTCCCGAGCGCCCAGAGGGGCTCGCCGATCACCCGCCCGACGCTCATCCGCGGGTCCAGCGACGCGTATGGGTCCTGGAAGACGATCCCGGTCCGGCGGCGCAGCCAGTGCAGGGAGCGCGCCGATGCCCGTGGATCCACCGGGCGGCCGTCGAACTCGATGGTTCCCGCCGTCGGGGTGTCCAGTGCGAGCAGGAGGCGCACCAGGGTCGACTTGCCGGACCCCGATTCACCGATGATGCCGACGGCCGAGCCTGCCCGCACGTCGAGGTCGGCATCCTCCAGGGCCGTCGTGAACGGCCGGCGCTGGAACAGACCGGTCCGGGGCGCGGGGTAGCGGCGGGTCAGCCCACGGGCGCGCAGGAGGACTGGAGCATCGGCCGGCCGTTGTCGGTTCACGACATGCCTCCGATCTGCGATGCGGGTCCTGGGCGCCAGAGCGTGGCTGTGGCATCCCGCAGCAGCCCCTGGGTGACCGGCGACCGCGGTGCCGACAGGAGCTCTGCGACGGGTGCGCTCTCGACGACGTGCCCGTCTTCGAGCACCACGGCGTGCGTGGCGATCTGCGACAGGACGGCAAGATCGTGGGTGATGAACACCAGCGACATCCCGTCGCTTTCCACGAGCGAGCGCATCAGCTCCAGGATCTCGGCCTGGATCGTCACGTCCAGGGCGGTGGTCGGCTCATCGGCGATCAGCAGGTGCGGCCGGCACGCGAGAGCCATGGCGATCGCGGCCCGCTGCCGCTGACCCCCGGAGAGCTGGTGCGGGTAGCGGCGCACGATCTTCTCGGGTTCGGGCAACGCGACGCGCGTCGCCTCGGCGATCGCGCGCTGCCGCGCCTGCTCGCGCGAGACCGGCTCGTGGATCCGGATGGATTCGGCGATCTGCCGCCCGATCGTGCGGATCGGGTTGAGCGCCGTCCGCGGCTCCTGGAAGACGATGCCGATCTCATCACCGCGCAGTCGGGCGAGCTCCCGATCTGGGAGGCCGATGAGCTCTCGGCCGTTCCAGCGCACGCTGCCTCCGGCATCCGCCTCCTCGGGGAGAAGTCCCAGGATCGCGAGCGCCGTCAGCGACTTGCCGGATCCGGATTCTCCGATCAGCCCCACACGGGCGCCGTCGGGCACGGTGAACGTGACGCCGTCCACGACCCGGCGGCCGGCGATGTCGACGGTCAGATCCGCCACCTCGAGGCTCACGAGACCACCTCCGGCACGTGCCGGATCGCGCCTCGCGGCGGATGCAGCGGGTCACGGCCGCGCGACAGCGTCGGGTCCGTCGCCTCACGGAGGGCATCGCCCAGCAGGTTCAGACCGAGCACCGTGAAGGTGATCGCGAGCCCCGGCCAGACGACCGACAGCGGGTAGACCGTGAGGTACTGCTGCAGCTGGGCCAGAAGCAGGCCCCAGGACGGCTCCGTGACGGGGGCGCCGAGCCCCAGATAGGACAATCCCGCCTCCGCCAGAACAGCGACAGCCATGCCCCACGACAACTGCACGATGAACACCGGCGCGACGTTGGGCAGCAGATGCCGCCACAGGTTCTGCAGGGGGGACAGACCTGCTGCCTTGCCGGCGAGCACGAAGTCGCTCTGCAGCACCCGGCGCAGCTCCGGCCGCGTGACGCGCGCGATGTTGACCCCGAAGCCGATCCCCACCGCCCAGATCACCACCCACAGCGACCCGCCCCAGACCGCGCTGATCATCATCGCGATGATCAGGACCGGGAAGGCGATGAGGATGTCCACGAGCACCGCCACCGATTCGCGCAGCCACCGTGCCGTCAGCGCTCCGAGGGCCGCGAGGGCGACGCCGATCACGGTCGCGATCGCCCCGGCGCCGATCGCGACCAGCACGGTCGTGCGGGAACCGGCGATGAGCAGACTCAGGATGTCGCGACCCGACCCGTCGGTGCCGAGTACGTGCGGCCAGCCCGGTGACGCCCACCGGCCGGGGATGTCGGTCTGCTGCGGATCGAACGGCGTCCACAGCAGCGAGACGATCGCCGTGAGCAGCACGACCGCGACGACGATCAGGCCGAACCGCCCGGTCGAAAGGCGCCATAGCCGGCTGAGCCAGGATCCGCGCGCGCTCATGCCGCCTCCCGCTGCCGGGGATCCACAAGCCGGTGCACGAGGTCGACCAGGAAGCCGACGACCAGGACGAAGCCGGTCAGGACCAGCAGCTCGCCCTGCACCATGGGCAGATCGCGACCTCGCACGTCCTCCACCAGCATCCGTCCGATCCCCGGCAGGGTGAACAGCTGCTCGATGACGACCGCGCCGACGATGATGCCGGCGATCTGCAGGCCCAGCACCGTGATCACCGACAGTGCGACGTTGGGCAGACCGTGCCGAAGGAGCGCTGCGTTGCGAGTGAGGCCCTTCGCGGCGGCGGTGCGGACGTAGTCCTGCCCGATCGCCTGCATGGTGGCGCTGCGGACGAAGCGCATGAGCATCGCGCCCTCGACGATCCCGATCGTCAGTGCGGGCAGCAGGAGCGACCGCAGCGCCGCGGCGGGGTCCTGCCAGCCCGACCGCGGGAAGCCCTGCGCGGGGAGCCAGCCGAGCCAGATCGCGAAGACGACCACCAGCATCATCCCCGCCCACACCACCGGCACGGCGGCGAGCGTCTGCGATCCGACGCTGAGCGCCGTTCCGCCTGCGCGGCCTCGGCGCATCGCCGACAGGACGCCGAAGGGGATGCTGAACAGCAGCGCGATCGACAGGGAGAGGATCCCCAGTGGCACCGTGACCTGCGCCTTCTCGGCCAGCTCGCTCGCCACGGTCGAGCCCGTCAGGAGCGAGGAGCCGAGGTCGCCGCGGAACACCCCGCCGATCCAGTCGAGATACTGCACGGGCAGCGGCTGGTCGAGCCCCAGCCGCGCACGGATCGCCGCGATCTGCTCCGGCGTGCTGTTGGTGCCGGCGATCAGCTGGGCGATGTCGCCGGGCAGCACCCGGAGGGTGAGGAAGATCAGCACGCTGGCTACGAGCAGCCCCAGCAGAAGCAGGGCGAACCGGGTCAGCGTGTAGCGGATCACCCGTCGCTCTTGGCCAGCTCGGCGAGGTTGAGGCGCTCGTTGACGTTGATCGAGGGCATACCCGTGATGTTAGTGCCGACCGCCACGACGGAGGCGCCGTTGTACAGCCAGTCACCGCCGGCGTCCTCGGAGACGATGCGCGCCGCCTGGGCGAGCAGATCCGCGGCCTCGGCCTCGTCGGTGGCCGCGAGCGACTCAGCGTACAGGCGCTGCACCTCCGGGTTGTCGTAGGTGAAGTAGTAGTCGGGGTTCGCCCAGTTCTCGAAATCGTGCGCCTCAGTGTGCAGGACGAAGCTCAGGTCGTAGTCCTTGTTCACGTAGACGTCGTTGAGCCACGTCGGGAAGTCGACCGAGTTGACCTGCAGAGTGATGCCGACCTCGTTGAGGTCGGAGACCAGGATCTGCGGGATCGTGGTGTCGTAGAAGCTCGGGATCGTGAGGGTCAGGGTGAGGTCCTCGACGCCCGCCTGCGCCAGCAGCGCCTGAGCCGCCTCGGGGTCGTACGGAGCGACGTCCGACAGGTCCTCGTAGCCGGGGTCCAGTGACGGGATCGGGCCGTACAGCGTCTCGCCCGAGGCGAGGGCCTCGACGAATGCGTCGTGGTCGATCGACTGGCGGATCGCCTGCCGCACGCGCTGGTCCGCCAGAGGACCCGAGGCCTGGTTGAAGGCCAGCGTGCCCTTGTCCGTGGACTGGCCGAGCACGAGCGCGAAGTCGCCGGTCGCCTCGACCTGCTCCTTCAGGTTCGCGTCGAAGCCGGTGACCGCATCGACTTCGCCCGCCAGGGCGGCGTTGAGGGCGGCCTGGTTGTCGGGGATGTAGTCGAAGACGACCTCGGCGACCTTCGCCTCGTCTCCCCAGTAGGCGTCGTTGCGGGCGAACGTGATCGAATCGCCCTGGCGCCATGAGGACAGCGTGAACGGTCCGGTGCCGTTGGTCTTGGTCTTGTAGTCGACCGTGTCGTCCTGCTTGAGGATCAGACCCGCACGACCCGTGAGGTTCCACAGGAAGCTGGAGTCGGGCTGGGTGAGGGTGAGGGTGATGTCCTGCCCGTCCGCCGTGATCGAGGCGACGTTGGCGAGCCGGGCGGAGTCCGCCCACTCCGGGGTGTCCTTCCGCGTCTGCAGCGACCACACGACATCCTGCGGGGTGAGTTCCTGACCGTCGTGGAAGGTGACGCCCTCGCGGAGGGTGAACGTGTAGGTGAGGCCGTCATCGGATACCGTCCAGTCCTCGGCGAGGGCCGGGACGATGTCCTGCTCGGGAGTGCGCGAGACCAGTCCCTGGTAGATGTTGTCGACCAGGATCTGATCGAGGGCGGCGCCTGCCGTCTCGCGGATGTCGAGGTTGCCCGGCTCCAGGACCAGGCGGATCACCGCCGACGCGTCCGCGTCCGGTGCTGCCGTGGTGGTCGGAGCGGGCGCGGAGCCGCCGGTGCAGGCGGTGAGCAGCAGTGCTCCCGCGGCGAGCAGAGCGGTGGCGGCCAGGGTGGTGCGGCGGAACATGGAGGTCCTTTCGGCGAAGCATCCGTTGCTGACCGGACGCCACAGGCGACGGGGCGGGACTCAGGTCGGTCCGAGAGACCAGCCTAGATAACTCGACGACCGGGAACGGCCGGTACTACTCGGAACGAAACACAAGCGTTAATCGTTTCCGGCTCGCTCGCGAAGCAGATCCGCCAGCTCGACCGGCGATTCCTCCTGCACGTTGTGACCGGAGGGGACCACGAGGACGGATGCCGCTGGCAGGCGTTCTTGGAACTGCGCGGCGTTCTCGTCGGTCACATAGCCGGACTCGCCGCGGATCAGCGTGAGTGGCGCGAGGACGGCGGCGAGGTCGTCCCAGCCGGTCTCGGACAGCACGGCCGAGACCGGGTCCGCGTCGGAGGGGACGGCCGCCACAGGAGCGGTGGCGTTCGCCATGGCGGCGGCCAGGTGGGCGAAGTGGTGCTTCCACTCGACCCGCCCGTCCGGCCGGACCCGGGAGTTCAGGTACACCCCGCGCTCGGCCGCGGCCCGTGTGCCGCCCAGGCCGAACGCGAGTGCGCGATCGACCAGTTCGTCGCGGCTCGACCAATCGGTGGGCCCGGCGAAGAACTCGCGGATCTGGGTCGGGCCCGCATTCGGGTCGACACCTGGCGTGATGTCGATCACGACGAGCTCGCGCACGAGATCCGGACGCGAGGCGGCCACCGCCGCCGCGGTGAGCCCGCCCAGCGACTGGCCGACCAGTAGCTGGGGCCGGTCGGTCCAGGCATCCATCCCCGCCGCGACGTCCGGCGCGAGCACGCGCGCGACGTACGCGAGATCGTCGCGCCAGGACGAGTCGCCGTGCCCGGGAAGGTCGATCGCCAGCGCCGGCAGTCCGAGCGCGAGGATCGTCGTGTCCCACGTGTGCGCGTTCAGGCCGGCGCCGTGCAGGAACGTCACCGCCGGCCCTCCGGTCCCCGAGCCGCTCCCTCCGTGCCCCGGGCCTGTCGGGGGGTCGTACCGCAGCGCGCTGAGCGAGCGGCCATCCGCCAGCGTCAGGGTCAACCGCTCACCCAGGGGGAGCGGCCCTGCGATGCCGGCGTCCGCGGCCTGGGCGGGGAGGAAGGAGAATTCGTCGAAGGGGTCGCTCACCCTGCCATTGTGCCGTCCGCCGGATCTTCGGCGGCGTGCGATCGGTAGCATGACGACATGAGCGAAGAACGCCGGGTGCACCTGTCGAAGTCGGCGCCGGAGGCCTATAAGGCCCTCGCCGCGTTCTCCAAGTCGGTCGGCGCGATCGCCGTCGCCAACGGCATCGATGACCGCCTCAAGGAGCTCGTGCAGATCCACACGTCGCAGCTCAACGGCTGCGCGTACTGCGTGCGCGTCCACGTGGAGCGCGCCGCGAAGGCAGGGATCTCCGCGGACACGATCGCGCAGCTGCCGGTGTGGCGCGAATCAGGGGTGTTCTCCGAACGCGAGCGCGCCGGCCTCGAACTGGCCGAGGCCTTCACGTACATCCACGAGGGCGGCATCGCGCAGGAGGTCTACGAGGAGGTCGGCGGCATCCTCAGTGAGGACGAATACGTGGGTCTGAGCTGGATCCTCGTGGCGATCAACGCCTTCAACCGGGTCGCGATCGCCGGTCGGTACAGCGTGCCGCCGCGTGACGACCTTGCGAACGAGGATCAGGACGCCGCATCCGGTGCGGCCTGGTGAGTGCCCACTGACAGGTTCTGCCAAGGTTAGGCAACCCTTCGCCGGGGTATAGTGGGATCGTCATGAGCACCTCCCAGATCCCGGCTGCACCCCGCGTCGAGCACAACGACTCCGCGTGTCGCGCGAGCCGTCACACCCGCGTGCAGCATCTGATCACCGCCGACGAGTCGTCGTTGCCCGACCTGCAGGCGCTGCTCGCGACGCTGCCGATCTGCTCCACCGGCCGGGTGTTCGTCGAGGTCCCGGACGCGTCGTGGTTCGCACCCGAGCAGGAGCTCGTGACCGTGCCGGCTCGTATGGTGCTCACCTGGCTCGATCGTTCGGCGCGCAGCGGAGAGCCCGGAAGCGGTCGAAGCTGCGCCCCCGGCCAAGCACTCTCCCGCGCCGTCTCGGCGTGGGCCGACGAGATGCTCTGCGAGCAGGAGGACCACACGCGCATCTTCCTCCTCGGCGGCTACCTCGGAACCGCAGACATCGTCGACCACTTGACGACGCGCAACGGTGTCGCCGCGACTGAGATCCACACGCCAGCCGCGTACAACCTCGCCACCGCGAACTGACACCGGCGCCACGCGCGTCGCTGCGGGCGACCGCCGCGGCGTCGCTACACTCGCGGCATGTCGAGTGCACAGGAGGCCGCCGTGCGGTCGCTCGTCCATCCGCGCGACCTGCGGATGCCGACGTGGGTGATCGTATGGCTCACGATCTCGGCGATCATCCAGACCTACGACGCCTGCTACGTGCTGCTGGGTCCGCTCTCGCACGCGGGCGGGCCGCTGTCAGGCATGTGGCCGGGACACGTGTTCTACGGCACGTTCGACCACCGCTACGCGGACTTCGACTCGTTCGGAAGCGCGCAGAGCTGGGCGAACCTGCTGGAGGTCGTGGTCATCGTGTGGGCGCTCGCCCACGCGAAACGATGGTCCGGCGTCGTCGTCGGCCTGATCGTCACCGTCGCGACATTCTGGAAGACCGTGATCTACTTCCTCGTCGAGATCTCCAGCGGTCTGGAGATGACGCGGCAGTCGCTCGAGCGCGGCGACCTGCTGGGCTTCCTCATGGTCGCGGTGCTGCCGAATCTGTTCTGGATCGGCTTCCCGATCGCGGTCGTGATCACCCTCGGGCGCCAGGTGATGCGGGTCGGGCGAGCGGCCGGATCGGGCGAGCTGCGCCCGCCCGCGGCATCCGTCTGACTCAGCGCGCCCCGCGCGGGACGTAATTGCCGTCTTCGAGCCCGGCCTCGATCTCGAAGCGATTACGCAGCGGGTCCCGGCCCGACAGCGCGTACAGCAGCGGCATGAGCAGGCCGTACCGGCGCCACTGGCGAGCGTGTACGGCCTCGTGCCGCAGCACGCGGTCGGTCACGGGCGCGTCGCCCGTCAGATAGCAGTCGCCGACGCACACACCGCCGCGGGAGAACGCCCACCCGGGCAGACCGCGGAACACCCAGAGGCCCTCGCGATGCTCGACGGCGCCGGTGCTCCAGATCGAGCCCCAGACCCAGCCGACCGTCCGGCCGTACCAGAAGCCGACGCGGCTGACCGGCGAATCCAGCAGGATGCCGGGGATGAATCGGTCGATGCGCCGCCCGCGGGTGACGGAGCGGTCCGCCCGCTCCCGCCATCCCGCCGGAGGGGTGGGGATCGGGCTCACGCGAGTGCTCCGACGACCCGCAGGATCGCGCCGAGGTCGTCGACGGCGGCCTCGGCCGATGCTGGGGAGAACTCGGTGAGCGAGGCTCCTGCCAGCGGCAGTCTGCCCCGGACGGCACGGATCGCGGCGACCAGCTCGGCCGGAGTGAGACCGAAGGGCACCGGATGCGTCAGCGCGCCGATCTCGCCCGGGTCCAGGACATCGAGGTCGACGTGGATGTAGACCCGCGCAGCACCGGTCGCCGCCACCGCCTCGGCGAGCACTTCCGGATCGGCGAGCTCGGCCGGCGGCAGGACGCGGATGCCGGTGGCGCTGATGTACAGCTCCTCTTCGAGGTCCAGTTCACGGGTTCCGGCCAGGATGAGGCGATCGGCGCTGACTCGGCCGGTCGGAACGACCATGCCGTCCACCCCGTCGCCCAGGATCGCGCGCAGCACCATGCCGTGGAACGCGCCGGACGGCGAGGTGTCGGTCGTGTTCAGGTCGGCGTGCGCGTCGAACCAGACCACCGCCAGATCCTCGGCCGCGACGGCGGCCACGCCTGCCAGGGCGACACCGCAGTCTCCGCCCACCACGATCGCCGGGTCATCGCCGAGGCCGATGGCCTCTTCGATGGCGGCGCGCACCCGCGTCAGGGAGCTCAGGCGGCGGATGCCGGAGCCGAGGCTCTCGCCGGCTTCGGCGGGCACGTCGAGGATCGTGGTGGCCGACCGCGGCAGGTCTCCCGCGATCGCGAGCGCGCCGTCGATCAGCTGCATCGCGCGCGAGGACGATGATCCCTGCCATTGGGGGGCGACGACGAAGCGGGTCATGCGCCCATCCTGCCGCACCGGACACCCGCCGCACGGCGGGAGGGCCCCGCGTCCGCTGAACGCGGAATCGGGCGCTGCTCCGGCAGGAGCAGCGCCCGATCCGAGGGGAGGTGCCGACTACGGCGTGTACGGCGCCGTCGAGGCGTCGATCGCCGCCTGCGGTGTCGTGGAGCCGGTCTTCAGCGCAGCCAGGCGCGCCTCGACCTCGGTCAGCTCGCCGAGGTCCTCGAGGCTGTTGAACTGCGCATCCAGGCTCGACGCGGCAAGCTCCTGCTTGCCGGCGGCGAGAGCCTCCTGGCGGCGGATCTTGTCCTCGAAACGACCGAGCTCGCTGGTCGGATCCATCACGTCGATCGACTTCACCGCGTCGACGACCTTGTTCTGCGCTTCGGCCGTCTTCGCGCGGGCCAGCAGCTCCGCGCGCTTGGTCTTCAGCTGCTCGAGCTTGGTCTTCATGCCGTTGAGGCCGTCTTTGAGCTGGTCGACGACCTGCGTCTGGGCGGCGATCTGCGGCGCGGTGGCCTTCGCCTGGCTCTCCTCGCTGATCTGACGCTGCAGCGCGATCTTGGCCAGGTTGTCGAACTTGTCGGCGTCCGGGGTGTTGCCCGCCTTGCGCAGCTCGTCGGCCTTGCGGCTGGCTGCGAGGGCCTTGTTGCCCCATTCGTTGGCGGCCTGGACGTCCTCGGCGTGGTCGCGCTCGAGCAGGCGCAGGTTGCCGATCGTCTCGGCGATCGCCGATTCGGCGTCGGCGATGTTGTTCGAGAAGTCGCGCACGAGCTGGTCGAGCATCTTCTCCGGGTCCTCTGCCGAGTCGAGCATCGCGTTGACGTTCGCCTTGAGCAGCGTGGAGATACGACCGAAGATGGACTGCTTTGCCATCGGTGTTTCCTTCCTATCGATGGGTATTGAACGTACCGGTGTGGTCTAAGAATGCGCCTGGGAAGTGGACGGGAGGTTGACCCGGATCAGAATCGACCACCCCCTCGACGCGCGCGTGTGCCGCCGCCGCCGAAGCTGCCGGGGCTGATCCGCCCGCCGCCTGAGGACCTGCTGCCGCCGCCGCCGAACATGCCGCCGAAGCCGCCGGACGAACCCCCCGAGGACCTGCCGCCGCCGCCGAGCATGGAGTTGATCACGATTCCGCCGAGCACTGCGCCCAGCATCCCGCCGCCGTTGTTCCCGCCGCCACTGCTGCCGCCGCCGAACATGCCACCCATCCCGCCGCCGCCGGAGAAGGCGCCGACGTCGTTCTGGGCGTACTGGATCGCCTGTGCGGCCAGCTGGTTGGCGCGCTGAGCATACTGCAGCGCCTGCTCGGGGTTGACGGTCTGCAGCTGCTGGGCCTGGACGAGCGAGGCGCCCGCTTCGGCCAGACGGGTCCGCGCCTCGGCGCCGATCGCGCCGCGGCGCGCGGTCACGTAGTCCTCGGCGGCGGAAACCTGCGCCTGGGCCTGCATCATCTGCTGACCGAGCATCTGCTGTGCGCGCTGCGCCTGGGCCGCGGCATCCCGCACCCCGGCGACGACGCCGTCGATCTGCGCGTTGGCCGCCTCCAGCGCCTGCAGAGTGACCAGCGGGCGCTTCGTGGACCCGGCGAGGTTCGCCTTGGCCGCGTCGACCTGGGTGCGCGCGCCCGCGATCGCCGCGGCGACGGTGCCCTGCGGGTCGGGAAGAGCGGATGCCGCGGCGATGTCACCCTCGAGTTCGGTGATCAGGGCGGCGGCGCTGCGTTCGCCTTCGGCCAGATCGGCACCGAGCTTGTCGATCGCGTCCTCGAGGAGGGTCGCCTGTCCCACGGCCTCCTCCGCGGCGCGGATGCTGACGGCCGCCTCGCCGACGTTGCCCGCGGCGATCGCGGCGGAGGCGGCGCTCAGCTGCTCGTCGGCGAACGCGATGCGCTGGCGCGCCTGCTGAGGATTGTCGGCCACGGTCGCGAGGGCTTCGGAGGCGTACCTGGTCGAGAGCGTCTGCAGCGATGCCGTGGCCGCATCGATGGATGCCGCGGCCTCGCCGCGCCGCTGCTGGATCCGCGCCAGTGACTCGGGCGCGTTCTGTTCGAGCTTGCGCAGCTCGTCGAAGTCGGCGGCCTTCTCGTCCAGGCCGGCGTTGGCCTCTTCGCAGAGCCGGATGATCTGCGCGTTCCAGGAGCGCGTCTGCTGCTCGCTGTCGGGCACCGAGTCATCGAGCTGCTGCTTGAGGGTGAAGGCCTGATTGAGGTTCTCGCGCGCCGTCTGCAGCGCCGTCTCGAATTCGACGGTCACCGCATCGCCGAATTGCGCGTTCGCGAATCCGAGTTCCTGCTCGCTGGTCTTGACCGCGTCGTCGGTCTGGATCAGCGCGGTGGATGCCCTGCGGGCGAGCTCTTCGGTGCTGAGCTGCTCGACCGCCGGACCCTGCGCGGACCCGCCGCCGGCGCTCGCCCGCTTCCTGCGTCGGGAGCGGACGATGAGCCAGATGACGATGCCGGCGATCGCGGCGATCACGAGGAAGACGATGAGCCCCGGAACGAACCCGCCCCCGCCACCGCCGCCGTCTCCTCCGACGGTGCCGCCGCCCAGCGCGGTCTGGAACCCATCGGCCGCGGCGGTCACCGCGCCCGCGTAGTCGCCGTCGCGCAGCGGCGGCACCAGCGTCGCTTCGATGTCGGCGACCTGCTGCTCGGTCAACGGTCCCGCCGAATCGGCCGAGATGTAGTACTGGCGGGACTCTGTGGCTACGGCCAGCACGTACTGCGAGACCCCGAGTCCGTTGTCCTCCGCGACGGTGTTGGCCCACTGCTCGCTGCTGGACGGATTCGTGAACTCGTCGACGGAGACCACGAACAGATCCACGCCCGTCGACTCGTACAGGTCGGTGAGCCGCTGCTCGGCGGCCGAGATGTCGCCGCTGGAGAGCACGCCGGCGTCATCGACGACGTAGCCGGATCCGAGGTCCACCGGATCCGTGGCCGATGCCGCGGTCGCCACGCCTCCGAAGAGGACGGCGAGGGTCGCCGTGAGCGCCACTGCCCATCGCGCACGCATCGTGTTCCCCCCTCGCGGTCCGAACTCGGGCCGCGAACCTCGAGTCTATTCACGCGCGGGTATGCGGCGGTAGTCCGCGGCATACGTGCCGGCCGGGCGGGTCCTGCCGGCGGCGACGGACGGCGCCGGTAACGTATCGGACTCGGAGGAACATGGACGATCGGTATTCGGCGGACGTGCTGGCGGCGGGCTGGCGCGAGCGCGGTTCGCGAGCGCTCCCGCGCGTGGCCGCTGAGCGCGACCTCGTGGTCGAGGTCGCCGCGGACGGCTTCTGCGGGGCCGTCATCGCCGTCACCTCCGGCATGGTGGAGCTCGAAGACCGACACGAGCGCCGGCGGCTGTTCCCGTTGGGTCCGGGGTTCCTCGTGGACGGAGCCGATGTCGTCCTCATCGCCCCCGCTGCGGCGGTCGCGGCCGCCCCCAAGCGGACCGCGTCGGGATCCTTCGCGGCGCCGGACTCGCGTGCCCGGGTCGCGCGGGCCAGCCGCATCCTCGTCGAAGGCCGACACGACGCCGAACTCGTGGAGAAGGTCTGGGGCGATGACCTCCGGGCGGAGGGCGTGGTCGTCGAGTACCTCAAGGGTGTCGATCTGCTGCCGGCGATGCTCGACGAGGAGCCGCCGTCGGCACAGCGACGCTACGGGGTGCTCGTGGACCACCTCGTTCCCGGGTCCAAGGAGTCCCGGCTCGCCGAGCAGGTGATGCGCGGCCCGCACGGCGCGCACCTGAAGATCGTCGGGCATCCGTACGTCGATGTCTGGCAGTGCGTCACGCCGCGCGCCATGGGCATCGCGAGCTGGCCGGTCGTCCCGCGTGGGATCGACATCAAGGTCGGCATCTGTCGCGCGTTCGGCTGGCCGGCCGAGAGCCAGACCGACATCGCGCGTGCGTGGCAGCGGATCCTCGCCCGCGTGCACTCGTACCGCGACCTCGAGCCGTCGCTCCTCGGTCGGGTGGAGGAGCTCATCGATTGGGTGACGTGAGGCTCGTTACCCTGAGAGGGTGACCGAGTCTCCCGCCTACCGCGACCGTCCCGTGTCCTTCGTCCGCCGCAGCGGCCGGATGACCGACGGCCAGGAGCGCGCCTGGAGCCAGCTCGCGTCCAGGTATGTGATCGATGTCCCGAGGGGGGCCGCGATCACCAGCATCCGCCCCGATTCCGCCATCGACCCCGAGACGGTGTGGGGGCGCTCCGCGCCGCTGTATGTCGAGATCGGCTCCGGCCAGGGGCACGCGATCGTGCACGCCGCGGCATCCCGTCCGGAGATCGACTTCCTGGCCGTCGAGGTGTTCCGGGCGGGCCTGGCGCGCACGATGCTCGACGCCGAGAAGGGCGCGATCGACAACCTGCGGCTGGCCGAGGCCAACGCCCCCGAGGTCCTCCAGCATCTGCTGCCCGAGGCATCCGTCGACGAGCTGTGGATCTTCTTCCCCGATCCGTGGCACAAGTCCAAGCACACCAAACGGCGCCTCGTCACCGACGAGTTCGCGACGCTCGCTGCGGCCGTCCTGCGTGACGGCGGCGTGCTGCGGCTCGCGACCGACTGGGAGCACTACGCACGCCAGATGCGCGAGGTGCTCGACGGCGCGGGCCAGTTCGAGCGCGACTTCGCTGGGGAGTGGGCCGAGCGCTACGACGGGCGCACGCTGACCGCCTTCGAACGCAAGGGGTCGCGGGCCGGCCGCGAGATCCGCGACCTGTCGTACCGTCGCCGAGAACGCCCATGAGTTCGAGCGGCGACGGGTCCCCCTCGCCTGAGCCGGCGGGGGAGCCAGCGGCGCCGGAACCCAGTGCTGCCACACCCGTCGACCGCGACCGCTGGCGGGTGCTGCGGCCGCTCGCGCACCGCGATTTCCGCGTGCTGTTCCTCGCCGTCGTGCTCTCGATCTTCGCCGCGGGAATGTGGGCCGTCGTCATGGTCTACGCGGTGATCGCCGCCGGCGGCGGTCCGCTGCAGCTCTCGGTCGTCGCGGCTGCGAACGCCGTCGGGCTCCTGCTCTGGGCGATCCCGGGCGGCATCGTGGCCGACCGCGTCTCGCGCCGCATGATCGTGCGGGTCGTCGCGCTCAGCGACTGCCTCGCCGTCACCTCGGTCGTCGTGGTCGGCGCGTTCACCACGGTCGGCATTCCGCAGCTGACGATCGTCGCCTTCGTGCTCGGATCCAGCGCCGGGTTCTTCTTCCCCGCGTACAGCGCGATCCTGCCGCGACTGCTCCCACCGGGGCAGCTGCTCGCGGCCAACGGGCTGGAGGGGGCGATCCGTCCCGCGCTCCAGCAGGCGGCCGGCCCCGCGGTCGCCGGCCTGCTGCTGGCCGCGATCCTCCCGGCCCAGGCCGCGATCCTGATCGCCCTCGCCTACGGAGCCGCGTTCGTCCTGCTGCTGTTCCTGGGCCCGGAGCCCGCCGCGCCGAGTTCCGAAGAGGTCGGGGAGGGCGAGGATCCTGCCGGTGAGCACGGTGCCAAGAGCGTGCTGAAGGATCTGCGCGAAGCGGTCGCATTCACGGTGCGAACGCCGTGGCTCCTGTGGACGCTGCTGTACGCGACGCTGTGGGTGCTCGTCGCCGTCGGACCGGAAGAGGTGCTTCTGCCGTTCCTGATCCGTGACCGGATCGGCGAGGACCCGCGGCTGTTCGGCTTCCTGCTGGCCGTCTACGGCCTCGGCGGTGTGCTCGGTTCGATCTTCGTATCCTCGCGCAGGCTTCCACGCCGGTATCTGACGACCATGAACCTCGTGTGGGGCCTCAGCACCCTGCCGTTCATCGTCGTCGGCTTCACCGACCAGTACTGGGCGCTGCTGGTCTCGCTCTTCCTGATCGGCTTCGGCTTCAGCTACGGGAACGTCATCTGGGGCACCCTGCTGCAGCGACGAGTGCCGCGCCACATGCTGGGGCGCATCTCGAGCCTGGACTTCTTCGTCTCCCTCGCCCTGATGCCCCTGTCGATGGCCCTCGCCGGGCCGCTGGCCGAGATCCTGTCGCTGCAGGTCATCTTCACCGCAGCAGGCGTGCTCACCCTCGCGTTCGGGATCATCGCGATCTTCGCTGCCCGGATGCCGCAGGACGAGATCGCCCATCCCCTGGACGGCTGAGCATCTCCTCGCGGTGTCACTTCGTGCAGCATCCTCGCCCGCGAGGGCGCGTCGGCTGCCACCTCGTGGCGCCGGCTTGCCAGCGGGGTGGCAGTTCGTGCGGCATCCCCGAGGCTGAGCACGCAGCAACTGCCACCCGGCTGCGGCAGGATGACAGGATGCCCTCCCATCCAGCCCTCGTCCTGGGCGCCCGCCCGACCGTGTCGCTCGGGCTGATCCCCGCGGCGCTGATCTGCCTGGCCGCACCGGCGTTCTTCGTCGTGCGGATCCCGTGGCTGGGATGGGCGCTGCTCGCGGCGGGAATGGTCGTGGCGTGGCTGGTGCGGGGGAGTGTGGATGCTGCGGCCGCACGCGCGCGGGCGCTCGACACCGCAGCATCCGACCCAGGACGACGCGTCCCGAGTCTGGTCCGCGACCTGTCCCTGATCGCGATCGGAATGCTCATCGTGAGCGCGATCCCGCTCAAGGCCGAGCTGGACAACCTGGCGTTCGTGCGCTTCGGACTCGCACTGGGCGGTGCCGTGGCCGTGCCGTACGTCCTGTCGCGCTTCGTGTACCGCGATTACGCGATCCGCTTCCCGTGGCGAGGGGGCGGACGGTGGACCCGCTTCCAGTGGACCTGGCTGATCGCCGTGCTGGCGCTGGGCTGGCTGATCCTGCCGTTCTACTTCATCACCTCGGGCGTCTACACGAACTGGCCGGTCGTGGACACCCCGGACATGATCGCGCGCCTGTTCGTGGGCGTGGGCTCGGTGGGGATCTGGGACGAGCTGTTCTTCATCTGCGTCGTGTTCACCCTGCTGCGCCGTCACTTCCCCGACTGGCAGGCGAACCTGCTGCAGACGATCGTGTTCGTCTCGTTCCTGTGGGAGCTGGGCTACCAGGCATGGGGCCCGCTGCTGACGATCCCGTTCGCGCTCGTCCAGGCGTACATCTTCAAGCGCACGCGCTCGCTGACCTACGTCGTGACCGTCCACCTGCTCTTCGACGCCGTCGTCTTCCTGGTCCTGGTGCACGCGCACAACCCCGGGATCCTGGACGGCATCTTCCTCGTCTGAGCCGGCTGCCCAGGCGCTGCACAGCCCGCTCCGGTATCGTGGAACGCGGATCCCGAACCGGATCCCCGGACGACGGATCAGTACCCGGTGAGCGACAAGACTGGCCATGGAGGCGAGTCCCATGTCGTGGGTCATCCTGGTTGCATCCGGAATCCTCGAGGCCGTCTGGGCCACTGCGCTCGGCAAGTCCGAGGGGTTCACGAAGCTCTGGCCGAGCGTGATCTTCGGTGCCGCGCTGCTGTTGAGCATGGGCGGGCTCGCCTGGGCCATGCGCGACATCTCGACCGGTACGGCGTACGCCGTCTGGGTCGGGATCGGTGCAGCCCTGACCGTGGCGTACGCGATGGTCACCGGCGCCGAGCCGTTCTCGATCGTGCGGATGCTGCTGATCCTGGGACTGGTCGGATGCGTCGTCGGGCTCAAGCTCGTCGGACACGAGTAGCGGTTCGGGATGCCGCATCCCTCACGTTCAGGCTGAGCCTGAGGTGACGTGCCGGTGAACTCTTGACGACGATCAGGTGCTGAGTATCTTTGGTCTCGCAAGGGAAAACGGAGACAGGACGAACCCGAAAGGGATCGGGAAACAGAAACCGAACATGCACCGATGATCGCCCCGAGGCTCCGGCCCCGGGGCGATCTTCATCGGTGGTCCGCAGCCCGACGCGGCGGACGGCGGCGCAAGTTACGCTCGCCCCATGCCCGCGCAGTTCGCCACCGTCGCACAGTTCCTCGACGCCCAGCCGCCCGAGCGTCGCGCCGGCGTCGAGTGGCTGCGCGCGCTGGTGCTCGAGGCCGAACCGGGGCTGGTCGAGATCGTCAAGTGGAACTCGCCCGACTACACGCTGGACGGCGTCGACCGCCTCACGATCCTCGCAGCCGGCAGGGGCCTGGCGCGACTCATCCTGCACTTCGGGACCGACCGTGCGGAGGTCAAGAGCGCCGCGCCGACGTTCGCGTCCGATCCCGAGGGACTGCTGACCTGGCATTCCGATATCCGCGCCAGCCTGGCGGTGCCGCCTCTCGAGCAGCGCGGCAGGTCGCGGGACGCGATCATCGCGGTCATCCGCGCGTGGCTCGTCCAGCCGTGATCGCGGCGGGCAGCAGGCCGGTCCGACCTACCAGATGGTGCCGCCGCCGACGGAGATGCCGCCCCAGGTGAGCGCGATGAAGATGGCGGCGAACACGACCGGCGCGATGCCCTTGCCGCTGCGCGCGAGGCCCTTGAGCAGTGCGATGACGGCGAAGATCGCGGCGACGATCGACAGGCCGCCGCCCAGGATCAGCCCGATGAACAGCGGAATGGGCATCAGCACGAGTCCGGCCAGACCGAACCAGAACGCGGCCCAGGCAGTCGGATTGGAGCGACGCTCGACAGAGGAGGACATGCGTCGATTATCTCGTGCCGGAAGGCGGCGGCCATCACCCCTTGGGGAAGTGCCGCCAGACGCCTTCTGTGACCACACGCACCTCGCCGTCGGCCACCCGGATGGCCGTCTGGTCATCGATCGCGTACGCCGGGTGGTCCAAGGCCGCCGCCCATTGCTCAGCTGCGGCGAGGGAGTTGCCCGGTGCGCCGTCGAGCGTGAGGTGCGGGCAGATCGAGAAGTCGACGACTCCCAGCGCGCGGTCATCGCCCGAAGGCGCCGTCCACCCGACGAACTCCGCTCCGATCTGCGGCGTCATCACCATGCTGCCCGCGCTCATCCCCACCCACACCGTGTCCGCCAGCGCCGGGAGCATGGCGGCGAGCCCCGATTCACGCATCCAGTGACCGAGGTAGAGCGCATCCCCGCCCGCGGCAAGCAGCACATCGGTCTCGCCTACCAGTGGCTTCCACCGCTCGTCGTCGATGCTCGGGAGTGCGGTCAGCTCCAGTACTCCCACCGATCTCCATCCCAGATCGACCATCGGGTGCTCCGACCTCCCGCTGATGAATTCCCATGCTGACGTACCGGGTCCGAGCCAGGGGTGACCGTACTGGGCGGTCGGGATGCACAGCGCGTCGGCCTCGCCGATCGGCTTGCCGAGGAGGTCTTCAAGCGAACGCCGGATGGTGGCGTTGCTGATGCCCGCCGACGTGAGGAGCAGCTTCATCGCGACTTTCCCGCGGCGGCCCGTACCCCCGCGATTCCTCGACCACCGTACGCCGTGCGCGTTCGGGGGCGCGCAGGCGCGGTCGGCGGGCATATGCTCCCGCCATGAACAGGCAGATCATCCGCACGGACAACGCGCCGAGCTCCCCGCTCTACAGCCAGGGTGTCCGGGCGGGCTCGACGATCTACGTATCGGGAACGGTGGGGATCGATCCGGCGACCGGCGCATTGGCCGGGTCGTCGATTCAGGATCAGACTCGGCAGGCGTTGCGCAACTGCGAAGCGATCCTGCATGCCGGCGACGCAACGCTGGCCGATGTGGCCTTGGTCACCGTCCTGCTCGCGCACCCGGATGACTTCGCCGGAATGAACGAAGCGTACGCGGAGGTCTTCGGCCAGATCCTCCCTGCTCGCGCGGTCGCCCGGCTCGGGCCCGACCTGGGCGGCATCCGAGTGTCGGTGATGATGACGGCGCATACGGACGGCTGACCGGGACACGCGATCGCGCAGCGTCCTACGCCGCCTTGCGCAGGCCGAGCATCTCGGCGTGGGTCTGCTGAACCGTCAGTCTCTTGAGCACGTGGGTCAGATTGCGTGCCGTCAGATCGGAGGGTGGCGTCAGCGGGATGCCTTGGGCAGGATGGTTCGTGACCGGACTCGCCGCTTGATCGGACCCCACATGAATCACAAGCCCGCCTCCCCTTCGATCGAAGCCCAGCACGCCGCTGCGTATGACTCGCTGCCATTCGGCGACACCCGCGACTTCGACGACACGGAACGGGGCCTCATTGCTGAGCTGACCCCGAACGTGGTGACCAACGGGGCCGGCACGGTCGTCTGGGACAACGACAGTTACGCGTTCCTGCAGGGTGACGCACCGACCACGGTCCACCCCAGCCTGTGGCGGCAGTCGCAACTGTCGGCCCGCGCTGGTCTGTTCAAGGTCGTGGAGGGCATCTACCAGCTCCGCGGTATCGACCTGTCGAACATGACGATCGTCGAGGGCGACACGGGCATCATCGTCATCGACACACTGCTGTCCGCCGAGACCGCCGCCGCGGCCCTGGCGCTGTACCGGGAGCACCGTGGTGACCGGAAGGTGCATGCAGTCATCCACACGCACAGTCACGCCGACCATTTCGGAGGCATCTTCGGCGTCACCTCGCAAGCAGAGGTCGACGCCGGGGATGTGCAGATCATCGCCCCGTCCGGGTTCGTCGAGCACGCCGTGTCCGAGAACGTGTACGCCGGCACGGCGATGAACCGCCGCGCAGCCTACATGTACGGTGCCGCTCTGGAGCGCGGACCGCAGGGGCAGGTCGGTGCCGGGCTGGGGCAGACGATCTCCACCGGCGAAGTGGGGCTGATCGCCCCCACCCTCACGATCAAGACGACCGGTGAGATGCACACCATCGACGGCATCGACATCGAATTCCAGATGGCACCGGGTACGGAGGCGCCATCGGAGATGCACTTCTACTTCCCGAAGTACCGGGCGCTGTGCATGGCCGAGAATGCCACCCACAACCTGCACAATCTGCTCACCCTCCGCGGCGCGGTGGTCCGCGATCCGCACGAGTGGGCGCAATACCTCACCGAAGCGATCGCCCGCTTCGGAGACCGCACCGACGCGGTGTTCGCCTCTCACCATTGGCCGACCTGGGGGCAGGAGCGGATCGTCGAATTCCTCTCTCAGCAGCGCGACATGTACGCGTACCTGCACGACCAGACCCTCCGGTTCGTGAACCGCGGATACACCGCGGCGGAAGCGGCCGAAGCGTTCGTCATGCCTCCCGCGCTGGAACAGGCATGGAACACCCGCGGCTACTACGGGTCCGTCAACCACAACGTCAAGGCGATCGTGCAGCGCTACCTCGGCTGGTTCGACGGAAACCCGGCACGGTTGTGGCCGCACCCGCCGGCCGAACTCGCGCAGCGGTACGTCGACCTCGCCGGCGGCATAGACAACGTCGTCACCGCCGCCCAGACAGCGTTCGATGCAGGAGATTTCCGGTGGGCGGCGACATTGCTCGACCACGCTGTCTTCGTCGACGAACACCATCACGCCGCGCGGGCGCTGTACGCAGACACCCTCGAACAACTCGCGTACGGATCGGAGAACGGTACCTGGCGGGACTTCTTCCTCTCCGGCGCAACCGAACTGCGCGGCGCGAACTTCGGCACCCCGACCAAGACGAACGCACCCTCTGTTCTCGCGCAGCTCACGCCGGAGATGGTGCTGGACGCGATCGCGATCAAGATCGACGGACCCAACGCGTGGGACCTGGATCTTGCGTTCGCGATCGACCTCACCGACCTGGACCGTCGCTTCCGGGTCACCCTGCGCAACGGGGTCCTGGTGTACCTCGAAGACGGGGAGGGCGAGGTCGATCTGACCCTGTCGCTGACGAAGCTGCGGCTTCTCGCGCTCATCGGCGGCGACAGCACCTCGGAGGGTGTGAACATGACAGGCGATGAGAGCGTGCTGCAGAAGCTGGTCTCGGTCATCGACCCCGGCGACGACTCCTTCGCGATCGTCACTCCCTGAGCCGCATCATGTCGCGTACCCAGTGCAGAGGGAGAAGGTTTGTCGCGGCGGCCACCGCCACTCTCTTGATCGGGGCGGGCGCGGTCGCGGTGGATGTGTCGCTCGCGTAACCCGCACACGCCGCCTACCCGGACACGTTCGACCCGTTCGCCATGAACGGAGGGTTCACCGTGTACGCGCGCGAAAACGCGCTCCTGCTGAATCAGGAGACCGAGGGAAGCATCGCCGTCGGCGACACGGCGACCGTCCAAGGATCCAGCGGAACGTACACGATCATTCACGTCGCGGCCGGGCCCGGGGACTACACACTTCCCGCCGAGCCGCCCGCCGGAGGAACCGGCAACGGCAGCATCAGGTGAGCTACACGACCGAGCGCTCCGGGCGACACTCGCAGACGGCGCAGGTTCCGTCGGTGACGAGCTCATGACCGCCGATCGAGCAGTCCCAGCCGAGGCCGGGAACCGTGCTCTGGCGGGCCTCCGGTGCCACTCTGGCGCGCGCATGCGCCGCAGGGTTCCTCGGTGCCCGGTTGGGTGTTTGCGGCAGAGGGGGGAGTCCGCGTCATGCATGACGTCTGGCGTGATCTTCGACCCGTGGGCAGAAGAGTGGGATGGAGCGGACTCCGTGGCACAGACAAGCGCGATTCGGATGTTGTCACGAGAAAGGGACCGCAAGGTCTGAAAGACCCGCGATCCCTTGTCCCGATTGGTGCCCCCGACTGGAATCGAACCAGCGACCTTTGGTACCGGAAACCAACGCTCTATCCCCTGAGCTACGGAGGCGTACCGGTCGAGATTACACCAGGCGAGGGATCCTCCTCGCCCGGTCAGGGTCCTGTGAGGTCTGATTCGGCTGGGGCGTCGGCGGCGACCTGCGTGCCGTCCGCGCCGTCCGTCATCGCATCCAGGGACTCCGCCAGGCGCGTCGCCAGGTACTGGTGGCCGACCGTCGACGGGTGGTCGCGGCCGATACCGGTGTCGATGACCTGGGCGTAGTTGTCCGCGTCGATCCACCCTTCGGCGATCGGCGAGATGTACCACCAGCCGCGCTCGGCGGCGAGGGACGAGAGGTCGGCGTCGATGCGGGCGGTCGCCTCCTCGACGGGGAGGATCTGCGGCGCCGGGCCCAGGATGACGATGGCGGCGTTCGGGTAAAGGGCGGCCAGCTGATCCCAGGCGGCAGTCACGGCGGCGCGATAGCCGTCCGCCGGCAGCCGGCGGTCGTTGATCGACCCCTCGACGATGATCAGATCGGGATCCAGCGCCGGGTCCAGCGCGGCGATGCGCTCGCCGTACGAGCCGCCGTCCAACCCCGGTTTGAGGTAGCCGCTGCCGCGCACACCGTCGACGATCGCGTTCCAGCCCAGCCGATCGCCGATCACGTAGGCGTAGCCCAGCGTGGGCAGCGAGGCCGCTGAGCCGTAGGTCCACGAGTCGCCGAAGATCAGCACCGTCGGGTCCTCGGGTATCGCCAACGACACCGGGGCGATCACGGCGGGAGCGGCATCGGCTGCGGCGGCGACCGGGGCGGCGGGCACCGGCATCCACATCCGCACTCCGACGACGCCGGCGACCGCAAGCACGGCGAGCGCGACAGCCGCGAAAAGCCACGTCCGGCCTGCGCGCCGAGCGCGCGCGGGCAGCGGCTCGGGGTGTGCGTGCGGCGAGGTCACAGGGCGAGGATAAGCGAAGAAATCGCGTCCGCCGAATGCACGTGCACGAGGGGTCATTCCGGCGTGCGAGGATACTTCGGTGCAACGCGTCGTGACCGCAGAATTGGACCTCGAACTGGGGTCGTCCGTCGACCTCATCTTCCAGGTCACGGCCGCTCAGCAGGTGCCCGTGGTGAGCGAGCAATTGACCTTCACGCAGGGCGAGCGCGTCTACACGCCGACCGAGATCGTCGACCAGTCCGGCAGCCGCCTGCACCGCCTCACGGGCGAGGCCGGCCGGCTCGAGGTGCGCTACGAGGCGACCGTCGAGGGGCAGACCGCCCTGAGCCGCACGAGCGACCTCGAGGCGATCACGTATCTGCGTCCGAGCCGGTACTGCCAGTCCGACGAGGTGTTCTCGCAGGCGCGGCGTCAGTTCCGCGGCCTGAGCGGTCACGACCTGATCGCGGCGGTTTCGGAGTTCGTCGCCACGAGCACGACCTACACGCCCGGCCTCAGCCAGGGCACCGACAGCGCCGTCACCACGTTGATGACCGGTCAGGGCGTCTGCCGCGACTACGCCCACGTCGTGATCGCGCTCCTTCGGGCGATGGACATGCCCGCGCGCTATGCCGCGTGCTTCGCGCCGGGCCTGCAGCCGATGGATTTCCACGCTGTCGCCGAGGCCTATCACGACGGCGCCTGGTACGTCATCGACGCGACGCGCCTGGCCAACCGCCGGTCGCTGGTGCGCATCGCGACGGGGCGGGATGCCGCGGACTGCGCGTTCCTCAGCTACCACGGCGGCCACGTGAGCCTTTCGCACATGCGCGTGGATGCCTGGGTCATGCCCGAGGCCGCCTCCGAAGCCGGCTTCGAGGGCGACGGCCGCGTCGAAGCGCTGTGGGATGCGGCATCCGATCCCGCCGACCCGACCGCGGATGACTTCACCTCCCTCATCCAGCTCGGCTGAGCCGATCAGACGGCGGAGCAGTCCAGGGAGCGTCCGGGCGGCGACCGTAGACTGGTGCGGTTATGAATCCTGACGCCCTCTCCGAAGCCCTGCTCGCCGTGATCACCCCGCTGGCCGAGGCTCGACGTGCGGGCTCGACCGGGGGCCTGACGGCGGCCGACCTGGTGCTTGACCGTCCGAAGAACCGCGACCACGGCGACTGGGCCTCCAACGCGGCGCTCAAGCTCGGCAAGGCGGTCGGCGCGAACCCCCGGGAGTTCGCCGCCGAGATCGCCGAGGCGCTGGCCGCGACACCGGGCATCGCGAACGTCGAGGTCGCCGGACCGGGCTTCATCAACATCCGATTGGATGCTGCGGCCGCCGGCGCGCTCGCTCGGACGATCGTCGAAGCCGGCGCCGCCTTCGGCACGAACGACTCGCAGCGCGGCAACACCATCAACGTGGAGTTCGTCAGCGCCAACCCCACCGGCCCGCTGCACATCGGACACACCCGGTGGGCTGCCCTCGGCGACTCCATCGCCCGGCTCCTGGCAGCCAGCGGCGCGACCGTCGCCCGGGAGTTCTACATCAACGACGCGGGCGCGCAGATGGAGCGGTTCGGCCGGTCTGTCGTCGCGGCGATGCACGGCGAGCCGACGCCGGACGACGGGTACGGCGGGTCGTACATCCAGGCGCTCGCGTCGCGCGTCATCGCCGAGCGGCCCGGCATCGTCTCGCTGGATCGCGACGAGCAGACCCGGATCGCCACCGACCTCGCCTACGGCTTCCAGCTCGGCGAGCTGCAGGCGTCACTGGTCGCGTTCCGGGTGAACTTCGACGTGTGGTTCTCCGAGCGCACGCTGCACGCCGCCGGCGCCGACGGCACGCCGAGCCTGGTCGACGAGGCCGTGGAACGCCTGCGGGCCCAGGGTCATGTCTTCGACGAGGGCGATGCGGTGTGGGTGCGCACGACCGACTTCGGTGACGACAAGGATCGCGTGATCCGTCGCTCCAACGGCGAATACACCTACTTCGCTGCCGACGCCGCTTACTACCTGAACAAGGGCGACCGGGGCTTCGCGCACAAGATCTACCTGCTCGGAGCCGACCACCATGGCTACGTGCACCGGCTGAAGGCGCTCGCCGGCGCCGCGGGCGATGATCCCGAGAAGGACATCGAGGTGCTGATCGGACAGCTCGTCTCGATCAACGGCGCCCGGCTGTCCAAGCGCGCCGGCAACATCATCGAGATGGACGACCTGCGCGAGTGGCTGGGCACGGACGCGCTGAGGTACTCGCTCGCCCGGTATCCGGCGGATTCGCCCCTCACGCTGGACCCCGAGCTGTTGCGCAAGCGCACCAACGACAACCCGGTGTTCTACGTCCAGTACGCGCACGCGCGCACCCACAACGTGGCGCGCAACGCCGCGGCATCCGGCGTCGACCGCTCCGCATTCGCGCCCGAGCTGCTCGATCATGAGACGGAATCGGCGCTCCTGGGGGCGCTGCAGGAGTTCCCGCGCATCGTCGGGTTCGCCGCCGAGGTGCGCGAGCCGCACCGCGTCGCCCGCTACCTCGAGGAGCTCGCAGGTCTCTACCACCGCTGGTACGACAGCTGCCGGGTGATCCCGCTCGGCGACGGGCCCATCGAGGCGGTGCACCGGACACGGCTGTGGCTCAACGACGCCACAGGCCAGGTGCTGCGCAACGGCCTGGACCTGCTGGGCGTCGACGCACCAAAACGGATGTAGGAGCGCCATGACCACGGCAGACGCCCAGCCCACCCAGCCGCTTCCGGACTGGCAGCGGCCTGCCGAGCCGCAACGGCGTCGGCGCCGCGTGTGGCCGTGGATCGTGGCCCTCGTGATCGTAGTGGGTCTCGCGGTGGCCGCCTGGTTCGCCGGCGAGGCGGTCGCCCGGAACGTCGTCGAGACGACGATCCGCCAGCAGGTGATCACGCAGCTGTCGCTGCCCGCCGACCAGGATGTGGCGGTCACCGTCGAAGGCGCGGTGCTGCCGCAGCTGATCGGCGGCGCGCTGCGGGATGTCACGGTCGCCTCGGACGACGTCGTGCTCGGTGAACTGTCCGGAGATGTGACCGTGCACGCCACCGGCATCCCGATCCGCGGCGACGCAGCCGCAGAATCGGCCACCGCGTCCGTGCGTCTGGACGAGGCACAGCTGCGCGCCCTCCTGGCGACCGTCGACGGGCTGCCCGCCGAGACCGTCGGCATCGCCGCTCCCGACATCACCGCTGATCTGGACCTGGAGATCTTCGGCGCCCAGATCCCGGTCGGCGTCGCGCTGACTCCCACCGCTGTGGACGGCGACATCGTGCTGACGCCCGCATCCCTTCAGCTGGCCGGTGCGACGATCACAGCCGACGAGCTGCGGGACCGCTTCGGCCGCGTCGCCGACCTGGTCGTGAAGGACTACACGGTCTGCATCGCGCAGTACATCCCCGCCGGGGTCACGCTGACCGGACTCACCGTGCAGGGCGGTGAGGTGGTGGCCGACCTCGACGTCGACGGCGCGATCATCACCGACCCGACCCTGCAGGCCAACGGCACCTGCGCCTGAGCCCCTCTTCGGCGTGCCCTAGACTTCACACACTGCCCGGCACGTGAGTTCCCGGCCGCGGCATCGCACTTCGGGCTCCGACCCGAAGCCGTCGCGCCGAAGCCTCCACCGATTGGTTCCACCTGTGTCCGCCGCCCCGACCGCCCGCACCCTCATCCCCTCGTGGCTGAGCGTCCCGGCTGACGCGAACGAGCTCGTCGCCGGCGTGTGGCCCGTCTCCGCAGAGCGCGACGCGCAGGGCGTGCTGGCCGTCGGGGGAGTCGCCGCGACAGAACTCCAGGAGCGCTTCGGCACCCCGCTCTACGTCCTGGACGAGAACGAGGTGCGCACGCACGCGCGTCGCACGCTCGAGGCCTTCCGCGCCGCCGCCACGCAGCACGGCGTCCAGGCGCGGGTGTACTACGCCGGCAAGGCGCTCCTGTGCACCGAGGTCGTCCGCTGGGTCACCGAGGAGGGACTGGCCGTCGACGTGTGCTCGGGCGGCGAGCTCGCCGTCGCGCTGGCCGCCGGCGCGGATCCTGCCCGCCTCGGCTTCCACGGCAACAACAAGAGCGTCGCCGAGCTCGAGCGCGCCGTCGAGATCGGCATCGGGTCGATCGTCCTGGACAGCTGGAACGAGCTCGACCGTCTCGCCCGCATCGTCGCGGGCCGCCCGCAGCCGCAGGCCGTGCTGGTGCGCGTGAACAGCGGCGTGCACGCCGAGACGCACGACTTCCTGGCGACGGCGCACGAAGACCAGAAGTTCGGATTCCCGCTGGAGGATGCCGCGGCCGTCGTCGCGCGCATCCGCGAGATCCCCGAGCTGCTGTTCACCGGCCTGCACTGCCACATCGGCTCGCAGATCTTCGGCACGGCAGGCTTCGAAGAATCGGCGGCGCGTCTGGTCGAGGTGCACGCCGGGCTGCGAGCCGGAGGCGAAGTCCCGGTGCTGAACCTCGGCGGCGGCTTCGGCATCGCCTACACGAGTGTCGACGACCCGACGCCGATCGAGCAGCTCGCCGCCGGCATCGCGGCCGCCGTGGCGCGCGAGTGCTCGGCGCGCGGCATCCCGATGCCTCACCTCGCCTTCGAACCCGGTCGCGCCATCGTGGGGCAGGCGGGCATCACCCTGTACGAAGTCGGCACGACCAAGCAGGTCTCGGCCGGCGAGGGCGTGGAGCGCCGGTACGTCAGCGTCGACGGCGGCATGAACGACAACGTCAGGCCCGCCCTCTACGGCGCCCAGTACACCGCGCGCATCGCCTCGCGCACCAGCACCGCGGACCCGGCCCTCGTCCGCGTGGTCGGCAAGCACTGCGAATCCGGTGACATCGTGGTGGATGCCGACTATCTGCCCGGCGACGTGCGGCCAGGTGACCTGCTGGCCGTTCCGGCGACCGGCGCCTACTGCTTCTCGCTGGCGAGCAACTACAACTACCTGACCCGCCCGCCCCTGGTCGCCGTCTGCGACGGACGGGCTCGCGTGATCGTGCGCGGCGAGACCATCGACGACCTCCTCGCGCGCGACATCGGAGCCGACAGCGCCGCGCGACCCGAACACACGGAAAGAGCCGACATGCCAGCACTGACCCAGCGGAGCGAGTCGAAGTGATCGATCACCGCCGATTGAGAGTCGCCCTCCTGGGCGCAGGGGCCGTGGGCTCACAGGTCGCCGCGCTGCTGCGCAAGCACGGCGACGAGCTCGCCGACCGCGCAGGCGCCTCGCTCGAGCTCGTCGGGATCGCGGTGCGCGACCTCGACGCACCGCGCGAGACCGATCTGCCCAAAGAGCTGTTCACCACCGACGCCGAGCAGCTCATCCTGGGCGCCGACATCGTGATCGAGCTCATGGGCGGCATCGAGCCCGCCAAGACGTACGTGCTGCAGGCGATCAACTCCGGCGCCGACGTCGTCACCGCGAACAAGGCGCTGCTGGCCACGCACGGCCCGGAGATCTTCGATGCGGCCGATCAGGTGGGCGCGCAGGTGTACTACGAGGCGGCCGCCGCCGGTGCGATCCCGATCATCCGACCGCTGCGCGACTCGCTCGCCGGCGACCGCATCCGGCGGATCATGGGCATCGTCAACGGCACCACGAACTACATCCTCGACCGGATGGACACCGAGGGCGCGGACTTCGGCGAGGTGCTCGCCGACGCGCAGCGACTCGGATACGCCGAGGCCGACCCCACCGCCGACGTGGAAGGCTACGACGCCGCACAGAAGGCGGCCATCCTGGCGAGCCTCGCCTTCCATACGACGGTTCCGCTGGATGCCGTGCACCGGGAGGGCATCACCGCGATCGACAAGGCGATGATCGATTCGGCCCGTCACGCCGGCTACGTCATCAAGCTGCTCGCCGTCTGCGAGCGACTCACCGATGACCCCCAGGAGTCGATCTCGGTGCGCGTCTACCCGGCGCTGATCAGCCGCGAACACCCGCTCGCCAGCGTCCACGGCGCGAACAACGCCGTGTTCGTCGAGGCTGAAGCCGCGGGCAACCTGATGTTCTACGGCGCCGGCGCCGGGGGAGTGCAGACCGCCTCGGCGGTCCTCGGCGATGTGGTCTCGGCCGCTCGCCGGCACGTCGCCGGCGGCGTGGGGGTTGGCGAGTCGACCCTCGCGAATCTCCCGGTCGTCCCGGTCGGGCGGGTCACGACGCGGTACCAGATCACGCTGGAAGTCGATGACCAGCCGGGCGTGCTGGCCACGGTGGCCGGGATCCTCAGCGACGGCCGCGTCTCGATCGCGACCGTGGAGCAGACCGTCATCCCCGGCGCATCGACCGGCTCCGAATCCGAAACCATCGCGGTGGCGCGCCTCGTCATCGGAACACACAGAGCACGAGAGCAGGACCTCAGCGAGACCGTCGATCGGCTCGCCGCGAGCGGCGTCGTCGAACGCGTCGTCTCGGTCCTGCGCGTGGAAGGAGACTGACATGGCACACGTCTGGCGCGGAGTCCTGCGCGAGTATGCGGATCGACTCGGAGTGACGGATGCCTCCACCGTCGTCACCCTCGGCGAGGGCGGCACACCACTGCTGCCGGCCCCATCGCTGTCACGGCGCACCGGCGCCGAGGTCTGGGTGAAGTTCGAGGGCATGAACCCCACCGGCTCCTTCAAGGACCGCGGCATGACCGTCGCGCTCTCGCGCGCGGTCGAGCACGGTGCGAAGGCGGTCATCTGCGCATCGACCGGCAACACCTCGGCATCCGCCGCCGCGTATGCCGCGCACGCCGGCATCACCGCCGCCGTCCTCGTCCCCGAGGGCAAGATCGCGATGGGCAAGCTCAGCCAGGCCGTCATCCACAACGGCCAGCTCATCCAGATCCGCGGCAACTTCGACGACTGCCTCGAGATCGCCCGCGAACTCGCCGACTCGTACCCGGTGCACCTCGTGAACTCGGTGAACCCCGACCGCATCGAGGGTCAGAAGACGGCGGCGTACGAGGTCGTCGAGGTGCTCGGCGACGCTCCCGACTTCCACTTCATCCCGGTGGGCAACGCCGGCAACTACACGGCGTACTCGCGGGGCTACCGCGAAGAGGCCGAGCGCGGCGTCGCCACCCGGGTGCCGCGCATGTTCGGCTTCCAGGCCGAGGGCTCCGCACCGCTCGTACGCGGCGAGATCGTCAAGAACCCCGAGACGGTGGCCAGCGCCATCCGCATCGGCAACCCGGCATCGTGGGAGCTCGCACTCGAGGCGCGCGACGCCACGGACGGCTGGTTCGGCGCCATCGACGACGAGCGGATCCTCGCCGCGCAGAAGCTGCTCGCCGGTGAGGTGGGCATCTTCGTCGAGCCCGCATCTGCGATCAGCGTCGCAGGGCTCCTCGACCGCGCGGAGGCCGGGATCATCCCCGCAGGTTCCCGCGTCGTGCTCACGGTCACCGGCCACGGCCTGAAGGACCCGCAGTGGGCACTGCGCAACGCCGACGGCTCCACGGTCGAGCCGACCGTGGTGGACGCGACCACGTCGGAGGTCGCCTCCGTGCTCGGTCTGCAGCCCTCGGCATGATCGGCCGGTCGGTCGCCGTCCGCGTTCCCGCGACGAGCGCGAACCTCGGCCCGGGCTTCGACACCCTCGGCCTCGCGCTCAGCGTGTACGACGAGCTGACGGTGACCGCACTGCCGGAGGGCGAGCTGGAGATCCTCGTCAGCGGCGAGGGGGCCGAGGCCGTTCCGCGCGATGCGAGCAACCTCGTCGTGCGCGCGATCGCCTACGCCTTCGCCGCGGTCGAACGCCCGCTTCCCGGTCTGCGGCTGGAGGCGCGCAACGTCATCCCGCACGGGCGAGGCCTCGGTTCCTCCGGCGCCGCGGTCGTCTCCGGCCTGCTCGCGGCGAAGGGACTGCTCGAGGGCGAGGCCGACTTCTCCGCCGATGCGCTGCTCCGCCTCGCGACCGAGATGGAGGGGCACCCGGACAACGTCGCGCCCGCGCTGTTCGGTGGACTCACGATCGCCTGGGTCGATGAGACCGGCCCGCAGCACAAGAAGCTCCTCGTGCACCGTGGCGTGTCCCCGTTGGTGTTCGTGCCCGAATTCACGATGTCCACGAGCGTCGCGCGCAGCCTGCAGCCGCTGCAGGTGCCGCGAGAGGACGCGGTCTTCAACGTGTCCCGCTCGGCGCTGTTGATCGCCGCGCTGATGCAGAGCCCGGAGCTGCTCCTGGCGGCGACCGAGGACAAGCTCCACCAGAACTATCGCGCGCAGGCCATGCCGGAGACCGACGCGCTGGTGCGAGCGCTGCGCGCGCAGGGCTTCGCCGCGGTCGTCTCCGGAGCGGGGCCGAGCGTGCTCGTGCTGGCGGACGGGCCGGGAAGGCGCCTGGAGGCCGCGGAGCTGGTCGCACAGGCGACGGACACTCCGTGGGAGTCGCTGATGCTGGCCGTCGACTTCAAGGGTGGTACAGTGAGAGGCACTGGAGGGTTCCACGTAATGACGTGAATCTGGCCTCCGATCGCAATCTGCGAAACCCTGCACGACCCCCCGCACCCCGGTCAGAATGACGACCGGATCCTGAGCTTGTCGAAGGGCGGCGTGGTCCGACGTCCGTTGTGGCGTGCGTCGCGTGCAGTGAGAATCATCCACACGTTTACAAGGGAGAACTCGTGGAGTCCATCTCCGAGATCCAGACCACCGACGCCGAGACCGAAGAGCGCACCGAAGCGCCCGACGGCACGGAGAACGTCACCGCCACGGCTGAGAACGCCGACAACGAGCCGAGCGCGACCGTGAGCGACGCTCCGGTCGCGCAGGAGGCGCCCGTCGCCGAGGAGCAGGCCGCCGAAGCCCCCGTCGTCGAGCAGACTGCAGCCGACGCTCCGGTCGCGGAGGAGGCTGCCGCCGAGGCGACCGCCGACGCTCCGGTCGCGGAGGAGGCCGCCGCCGAGGCGCCCGCCGACGCTCCGGTCGACGCGACACCCGCGGCCGAGGCCGCCCCCGTGGAGGCGGCACCCGCGACAGCACCGCGCAAGCGCGCGCCGCGACGAGCCAAGAGCACGGATGCTGCGGCCAAGGCCGCTGCGGCGCCTGCCGTTGAGGCATCCGCCGATGCGCCCGCCGCCGAGTCGACCGAAACCCCCGACGCCGCGAAGGTCGAGACGCCCGCCGCATCGGCGCCCACCGATGCTGCGCCCACCGACGCTGCGCCCACTGATGCTGCGCCCACCGACGCTGCGCCCACTGATGCTGCGCCCACCGCTCCCGAGCCGGCTGCCGACGCTGCGTCGTCCGAGAGCGCGTCGTCCGAGGCGTCCGACTCCGCTGAGTCGACCGAGTCCGGCGAACAGGGCGAGGGCGACCAAGCCGAGGGCGCCACCGACGAATCGCCGTCGCGCAGCAGCCGCAGCCGCAGCCGCAGTCGCAGCCGCAACCGCAACGCGGGCGGCCAGAACAACCAGGCCGGTCAGGGCAACTCGAACAGCCAGGGCGGCCAGAACCAGCCGGCAGCCGGCAACCAGGGGCAGAACGCCCAGGCGCAGCCGCAGGCCGCCGAGACCGACGACGAGTCGGGTTCGAACAACCGCAACCGCCAGCGCAACAAGCGTCGCGGTCCGGTGGGCGCCGACGAGTTCGACACCGAGATCGGCGACGACGACATCCTCATCCCGATCGCGGGCATCCTCGACGTCTTGGACAACTACGCGTTCGTCCGCACCACCGGCTACCTGCCCGGCACCAGCGATGTGTACGTGTCGCTCGGCCAGGTCAAGAAGTACAACCTCCGCAAGGGCGACGCCGTGGTCGGCGCGATCAAGCAGCCGCGCGAGGGCGAGCAGTCCAGCCGCCAGAAGTACAACGCGCTCGTGAAGGTCGACTCGGTCAACGGCCTGTCCGTCGAGGACGCCGCGGACCGCGTCGAGTTCGGCAAGCTGACGCCGCTGTACCCGCAGGAGCGCCTCCGTCTCGAGACGGCTCCGGAGAAGCTGACCCAGCGCATCATCGACCTGGTCGCCCCGATCGGCAAGGGCCAGCGCGGCCTCATCGTCGCGCCGCCCAAGGCCGGCAAGACGATCGTGCTGCAGCAGATCGCCAACGCGATCGCGACGAACAACCCCGAGGTCCACCTCATGGTCGTGCTCGTCGACGAGCGCCCGGAAGAAGTCACCGACATGCAGCGGACGGTCAAGGGCGAGGTCATCGCGTCGACCTTCGACCGCCCCGCCGAGGACCACACGACGGTCGCCGAGCTCGCCATCGAGCGCGCCAAGCGTCTGGTGGAGCTCGGCCGCGATGTCGTCGTCCTGCTGGATTCGATCACCCGCCTCGGCCGTGCGTACAACATCACCGCCCCCACATCGGGTCGCGTGCTCACCGGCGGCGTCGACGCTTCCGCGCTGTACCCGCCGAAGCGATTCTTCGGCGCCGCGCGCAACATCGAGAACGGCGGATCGCTCACGATCCTCGCCACCGCGCTCGTGGAGACCGGATCCAAGATGGACGAGGTCATCTTCGAGGAGTTCAAGGGCACCGGCAACAGCGAACTGCGCCTGTCGCGTCAGCTCGCCGACAAGCGCATCTTCCCGGCTGTCGACGTGAACGCGTCGAGCACCCGCCGTGAGGAGATGCTGCTGTCGGCCGACGAGGTCAAGATCACCTGGAAGCTGCGTCGCGCCCTCGCGGGGCTCGACCCGCAGCAGGCCCTGGAGGTCGTCCTCGGCAAGCTCAAGGAGACCTCGTCCAACGTCGAGTTCCTCGTGCAGATGCAGAAGTCGATCCCGACGCCCACCGGCGGCGGACACAGCCACGGGCACGAGAACAGCATCCGCTGACCGAGCCGTTCGGAGCATCCATGTTCGAATCGGTCAAGACCCTTCTCGAAGAGCACAAAGCCGTCCAGGAGGAGCTCTCCGATCCGGCGGTGCATGCCGACGCCGGCCGCGCGAGACGCGTCAACCGCCGGTACGCCGAGTTGTCGCGGATCGTCGCGGCCTACGACACGTGGGTCGCGGCATCCGATGATCTGGAGGCCGCCCGCGAACTGGCCAAGGAGGACGACGCGTTCGCCGAGGAGGTGCCCGCCCTCGAGGCGCGGGTGGCCGAGACGCAGGAGAAGCTGCGGCGCCTGCTGATCCCGCGCGACCCGGATGACGCGCGCGACGTGATCATGGAGATCAAGGGCGGCGAGGGCGGTGCGGAGAGTGCGCTGTTCGCCGCGGACCTGCTGCGCATGTACCTGCAGTACGCCGCCTCGAAGGGCTGGAAGACCGAGCTGCTCGAGCGCAACGAGTCCGACCTCGGCGGATACAAGGACGTCCAGGTCGCGATCAAGGGGTCATCCACCGATCCCGCGCAAGGCGTCTGGGCGCACCTCAAGTACGAGGGCGGTGTGCACCGCGTCCAGCGAGTGCCGGCGACCGAATCGCAGGGCCGCATCCACACCTCGACGACCGGCGTGCTGGTCTTCCCCGAGGTGGACGAGCCCGACGAGGTGCAGATCAACCCGAACGACCTGAAGATCGACGTCTTCCGCTCATCCGGACCGGGCGGCCAGTCGGTGAACACGACCGACTCGGCGGTGCGCATCACGCACCTGCCGACCGGCATCGTCGTCTCGATGCAGAACGAGAAGTCGCAGCTGCAGAACCGCGAGGCCGGCATGCGGGTGCTGCGTGCGCGGATCCTCGCCAAGCAGCAGGAAGAGCTGGATGCCGCGTCCTCCGCGGCTCGCAAGTCGCAGATCCGCGGCATGGACCGCTCCGAGCGGATCCGCACGTACAACTTCCCGGAGAACCGGATCGCCGATCACCGCACCGGCTACAAGGCGTACAACCTCGACCAGGTGATGGACGGCGCCCTGGAGCCCATCATCGAGTCGTGCATCGCCGCAGACGAGGAGGAGCGCCTGGCTTCTCTCGGCGCCGACTCCTGACGCACCGCGCTGCCGCTGCCGCCACCGCCGGGCCCGGAAGGCAGCGGCGGGGCGTTACGATGACGGGCATGGCCGAGATCACCGACGATCGGGGAACTCGGATCGATTACGTCGTCGAGGGCGCCGGGGTGCCGGCGCTGGTCCTCCACGGGGCGTACTCGACGCGCGATGAGATCATGCCGGTGACCGGGCCGATCCTCGAAGGCCGCGGCATGCGCGGCGTCTACCCCGACCTGCCGGGGATGGGGGAGTCGGCCGGCTCCTCGGCCCGCACGAGCGACGAGGTGCTGGACGCGCTCGACGCGGTCATCGCCGCCGAGATCCGCGACGAGCCGTTCGTCGTGATCGGGCATTCGTTCGGCGGCCATCTCGCCAGAGGCGTCGCTGCGCGGCATCCGGATCGGGTGCGCGGACTCGCGCTCCTCTCGCCGTTCGTCGACGACTTCGAGCCGGCACCGGCCCGCGTCGTCGAGGACGACGGCGGGATCGATGCGCTCGACGAGTCCGTGCGCGCCGACTACCTCGGCTACTTCGTGGTGCGCACGGCAGCCACCCGCGATCGATTCGAACGGTTCGTGCGATCCTCGCTCGGCCGATACGACGGCGATGTGGTCGACCGGATCATGAACGCGTCGACCCTGACACCCGACCCTGACCACGCGCCGTTCGCCGGCCCCGCCGTGGTCGCCGTGGGCCGCGACGACGGCCTGATCGGGTGGCGCGCGCAGCGGCGGCTGGGCGACATCCACCCTCGGGCGACGTTCGTCGTCGTCGACGGTGCAGGGCACGCGCTCGTCCACGAGCGCCCGCACCTGGTGCGCACCGTGCTGAACGACTGGCTCGACCGGGTCGAACGCGTTGAAACCGTCGACCGGGTCGGAGAGCGCCACGGCGAGCACCTCAGGGCCGAGCGCCCCCGCCGCTAGGCTCCAGACGTGATCACGTTCCTCATCCGCGCCGCCATCTTCGTCTTCTCGGCGGCCCTCGGCCTGATCGTGGCCGACTGGATCCTGCCCGGCTTCCACATCGACTGGAGCGACTGGTGGGGCTTCGTCCTGGCGGTGGTGATCTTCGCCGTCATCCAGAGCGTGCTGGCACCGTGGGTGTTCAAGCTGACGCGGCGACACGCAGCACCGCTCCTGGGCGGCATCGGCATCATCTCGACGTTCGTCGCCATCCTGGTCGTCGTGCTCATCCCGAACGCGGGGATCGGCATCTCGAACGTGCTCGCATGGGTGCTCGCGCCCGTGATCGTCTGGATCATCACGGCGCTGGCGACCTGGCTGCTGCCGATGGTCTTCCTCAAGAAGGACGTCGCGCAGCGCCGCGCCGGCTGAGTCGTCTCAGGCGATCAGATCGAGTAGTCCGGCAGCGAGTAATCGGGGACGCTCAGCAGCGCCCGGGTGTCCTCGCCCGCGCCGCGCGTGCGCGCCTTCGCGGGAACCCCGACGAGGATGCTGTCGGGTGCGGCATCCTTCGTGACCACCGCGTTCGCGCCGATGACCGAGCCCGCGCCGATCGTGATCGGTCCGAGGACCTTCGCGCCGGCCCCGACGGCGACACCGTCGCCGAGCGTGGGGTGCCGCTTGCCGCCCTCCCGCTGCCGGCCGCCCAGCGTGACGCCGTGGTAGAGCATCACGTCGTCGCCGACCTCCGCGGTCTCGCCGATCACGACACCCATCCCGTGGTCGATGAAGAACCGCCGGCCGATGGTGGCTCCGGGGTGGATCTCGATGCCGGTGAGCCAGCGGGTCAGCTGCGAACCGGCCCTTGCAGCCAGGCGGAACCCGCGCTGCCACAGCCAATGGTCGACGCGGTGCGCCCAGATGGCGTGCAGCCCCGGATACAGCAGCGCGATCTCGACGCCGTTGCGCGCCGCCGGATCACGCAAACGAGCAGCTGAGACATCCTCGCGGATCCGTCCCCACATCCCCACGCTCACTCCTCGCGGAGGTGTTCGTACAGCGCGGTGCTCAGGTAGCGCTCGCCTGCAGAGGGCACGATGACGACGATCGTCTTCCCGGCGTTCTCCGGGCGGGCGGCGACCTGCAGCGCGGCCCAGATGGCGGCCCCGCTGGACATCCCCACCAGGATGCCCTCGGTCGTCGCGGTCTCGCGGCCGACACGGATCGCATCGTCGAACTCCACCGGGATGACCTCGTCGATCACGCTGCGGTCCAGGATCGCCGGCACGAAGTTGGGTCCGATGCCCTGGATCTTGTGGGGGCCGGGGTGGCCCTCGCTCAGGACCGGGGAGTCCTTCGGTTCGACGGCGATGATCTGCACGTCGGGGTTGCGTTCCTTCAGCACCTGTCCCACGCCGGTGATGGTGCCGCCGGTACCGACGCCCGCGATGAAGATGTCGACCTTGCCGTCGGTGTCCCGCCAGATCTCCTCGGCGGTCGTCTTGCGGTGGATCGCCGGGTTCGCCTCGTTCTCGAACTGACGCGCCCAGATGGCACCCGGAGTGTCTGCGACGATCTGCTTCGCGATGTTGACCGCCTCCGCCATGCCCTTCGTCGGATCGGTCAGGACGAGCTCGGCGCCGAAGGCCTTGAGCAGGATGCGCCGTTCCTTCGACATCGAGGCCGGCATCGTGAGGATCACCCGGTACCCTCGCGCGGCGCCGACCATGGCCAGGGCGATGCCGGTGTTGCCACTGGTGGACTCGACGATGGTGCCGCCGGGCTGCAGTTCGCCGGATGCCTCGGCCGCGTCGACGATCGCGATGCCCAGACGGTCTTTGACGCTGGAGACGGGGTTGTAGAACTCGAGCTTGACCAGCACGTCGGCGCCGAGTCCCTCGGTCAGCCGGTTCAAGCGCACCAGCGGAGTGTTGCCGAATGCGGACGTGATGTCGGAGTGGATGCCGGACATGCGGGAGGCCTTTCGCGCGGGCGGTCGGGACGGGCACAAGCCTAAAGGAGTCGATCCTGTGTCGGCGCCCTGTGACGACGGCCGTAGGCTGAGTGCCGCGATGCCTGAGACTCCCCCCGCTCCACTGCTGCTCGCCGACGCTCTCCGCCGTGCCGTCGAGGTGCTGGCGCGCGCCGGCGTGCCGGATGCCGACGTCGACGCCGAGCTGCTCGCCGCGCACGTCGTGGGCGGCGGGAGGGGATCGGTGCAGGCGGCGGCGATCCGCGGAGCGGAGATCACCGAGGCGGATGCCGCGGCCTTCGACGCCCTCGTCGCACGTCGCGTCACCCGCGAGCCGCTGCAGCACCTCACCGGCCTCGCGCCGTTCCGTCACCTCGAGCTTCGGGTCGGCCCCGGCGTGTTCGTCCCCCGTCCCGAGACGGAGATGGTGGCGCAGCTGGCCATCGACGCGCTCGCCGCCGCGGCATCCCCCGCTCCGATCGGCGTGGACCTGGGCACCGGATCCGGCGCGATTGCACTGGCCATGGCGACCGAGGTCCCGCACGCGCGTGTGTTCGCCGCGGAGAACTCCGTCGAGGCCTTCGTGTGGACGAAGGAGAACTTCGAGCGTCTCGCGCCGGAGAGCGCCCGGCTGGCGTTCATCGATCTGGCGCACGCCTTCCCCGAGCTGGAGGGCACCGTGTCGGTGGTCGTCTCCAACCCGCCGTACGTTCCGGATGCCGCGATCCCGCGCGACCCGGAGGTCCGGTTCTTCGACCCGCCGGTCGCGCTGTACGGGGGAGCGGACGGGCTGGATGTCGTGCGGGTACTGAGCGCAGTTGCGCTTCGGCTCGCGCATCCCGGCGGGACCCTCGTTCTCGAGCACGGCGAGTGGCAGGGCGCCGCGATCCGTGACCTGCTCACGGCCGACGGCTGGCGGGCGGCCTCCACGCATCCCGATCTGACGATGCGCGATCGCGCGACCACGGCGATCCGGCCCTGAGCCCGCCGCGCCGCGACGCGCCGGTGTGTCGCGACGCGCGGGCGGCACAGGACGCTCGGAGGCGCCCGGCCTAGAATGAGCGGGACATGTCCTCCCTCTTCGACTGCCGAGACGAGGCGCAGCTGCTTCCCGGCATGCGTCAGGCGCGCCAGGCCATCGGCCGCGGTGAGCTCGTCGTGCTCCCCACCGACACGGTCTACGGCGTGGCCGCGGACGCGTTCAGCGCGAGCGCCGTGCAGCGGCTCCTCGATGCGAAGGGACGCGGACGACAGTCCCCGCCACCGGTCCTGGTCGCCGGGATCACGACGCTTCGTGCCCTCGTGGCCGAGGTCCCCGAGCCCGTCGAAAGGCTGGTGGAGGCGTTCTGGCCGGGCGGGCTGACCATCGTGCTGCCGTCCCAGCCCTCGCTCTCCTGGGATCTGGGCGAGACCCACGGCACGGTCGCGGTGCGCATGCCGGCGCACCGGATCGCCCTCGAACTGCTGGAGGAGACCGGCCCACTGGCGGTCTCCAGTGCGAACCTGACCGGTCACGCCGCGGCGATCCGCGCATGGGAGGCCAAGGACATGCTCGGCGACAGCGTGTCGGTCTACCTCGACGGCGGTCCCTCGGACACGGGCATCGCCTCGACCATCGTCGATGCGACGAGCCTGGTGGGCGGTACCGATCCGCTGGTCCGGGTCCTCCGGGAGGGCGCCGTCGATCGGGCGCGCCTGCGCGAGGTGCTCGGCGACCTGCTCGAGCCGGATCCGGATCGCGACCAGGTGGGCGCCGACGGGGCTGCATGAAGCAGTATCTGTTCACCGTCCTGTTCACCGCCGCGATCACCCTCGCCCTGTCGTGGGGGGTGTGGCGCCTCAGCCTCAAGTACAAGCTGTACCCCGGCATCCGGGAACGCGATGTGCACAAGACCCCGACGCCGCGTCTGGGGGGGATCGCGATGTTCCTCGGCGTGGTCGCCGCCTTCGCCGTCTCGTCCCAGAACCCGTACTTCGCGATCTTCTGGGTCGATCCCGCGCCGGTCTACGCGATCCTCGCGGCGACGCTGCTGATCGTCATCGTCGGCGTCGCCGATGACCTGTGGGACCTCGACTGGATGATCAAGCTCGGCGCGCAGTTCCTCGCCGCGGGCATCATCGCGTGGTTCGGCCAGCTGCAGATCTTCGCGCTGCCGATCGGAGGCCTGTCGATCTGGTCCAGCTGGGTGAGCTTCACGCTGACCGTGTTCTCGATCGTCGTGGTGATGAACGCCGTCAACTTCATCGACGGCCTGGACGGACTCGTCGCCGGCGTGTGCCTGATCGCCAACGGCGTGTTCTTCGCGTACTCGTACATCCTCGTGCGCGACACCGGGTCGAGCACCTACTTCAACCTGGCATCCTTCATCGCCGCGGTGCTGATCGGCGCGTGCATCGGCTTCCTGCCGTTGAACTGGAGCCCCGCGAAGCTGTTCATGGGGGATTCCGGCGCGCTGATGCTGGGCCTGCTGATGGCGTGCTCGGCGATCGCCATCACCGGCCAGCTCAACCCCGCGGTCCTCAACCCCGACGAGTTCGGCCGGTCGCAGCTGCTGGGTGCCTTCATCCCGATCCTTCTGCCGATCGTGGTGGTCCTGCTGCCCCTGCTGGACTTCGGGCTCGCGGTGGTTCGTCGTATGGGGGCGGGCAAGTCGCCCTTCTCGCCGGACCGCAAGCACCTGCATCACCGGATGCTGGACATGGGCCACACGGACCGCGACGCCGTCCTCATCTTCTACGCGTGGACGGCCGTGGTGAGCCTGGCAGTCCTGCTGATGTACGTCGGCACGCAGGAGGAGTGGCCGGGAGACTATCTCCTCGGCGTCGCCTTCGGCGGCGTCGGCATCATCGCCTGCCTGGTCCTGACCTTCCTCCCGCTGCGGCGACGCGGCGGGTCCACCCCGACCACCCCTGTCCTGGAGGACGCCCGATGAACGCCCAGCCCATCTCGAGCACCCCGATCCTGCGGACCACGCTGATCTGGTCGGGTGCCGTCACGGCAGTCCTCGCGGTGGCGGGAGCGGTCATCGGCTTCCTCGTCGATGGCGGTACCGGACTGGTCAGCGCGCTGATCGGCGTGCTCATCGCCGCGGTGTTCCTGGCGATCACCGGAGCCAGCATCCTGATCGCCAACCGCTGGTACGCAGACCCGCTGTACGTCCCGGTGTTCTTCGGGATCGTCCTGGGCGGCTGGATCCTCAAGCTCGTCGTCTTCATCGTCGCCCTGCTGGTGCTGCGCGGCCAGCCGTGGATCGACTCCACGATCTTCTTCGTCGCCGTCGTCGTCAGCGTGCTGGCCTCACTGGTCGTGGATGTCGTCGTGCTGCTGCGGATGCGCGTGCCGCACGTCAGCGACGCATCGCTGCCCAGCGAAGTGCTCGAGGACGAGGCCCCGGTCTCTCGACGTCGAGACATCGGCGGTTCCTGAACGGATTTCAGGAGCCCCCGAGTTTGCTAGGGTAGACATGCGCCCGCCCGCTCACTCGTGAGCGCTTGCGGAGTGACTCTCACCGACCATCGTCGCGACGACTCGTCTCGTTGCCCCGAAGCTGGAGCCAGCGCTGTTTATTGAAGCCGCGAGCCTGATCGCCATTGCCGCCGAATCGGACGATAGCGGATTCCACCCGCCCTCGATCGAGGAATTCTTCCCCGACCCCGTCCTCTTCGAGGGGACGATGTTCGCGATCACGCGCATCAACCTGATCCAGATGCTGGCGACGGTCGTGCTCATCGTGATCTTCATCATCGGAACGCGCCGGATGAAGCTGGTGCCCAGCCGCGGTCAGAGCATCGTCGAGATGGGACTGGACTTCGTCCGGGTCAACATCGCGCACGACCTGCTCGGCAAGAAGGACGGCAACCGCTTCCTGCCCATCCTGACGACGATGTTCTTCATGATCCTGTTCATGAACCTGACGGGCATCATCCCCGGGCTGAACATCGCCGGTACGAGTGTGATCGCCGTTCCGCTCCTGCTGGCGGTGGTGGCATATGTCACCTTCATCTACGCCGGCATCAAGAAGAGCCCAGCGAACTTCTTCAAGAACTCGCTGATGCCTCCGGGCCTGCCCTGGTTCCTGTACATCCTGATCATCCCGCTCGAGTTCCTCTCGACCTTCATCATCCGCCCGGTCACACTCACGCTCCGACTGCTGATGAACATGATCGTCGGCCACCTCATGCTGGTGCTGTTCTTCGCAGCCACGCAGTTCTTCATCTTCGGCCTCGGCGGCTGGTGGTCGCTGCTGGGCGTCGGGACGCTCGCGTTCGGTTTCGTCTTCACCCTGTTCGAACTCCTGGTGGCCTTCCTCCAGGCGTATGTCTTCGCAATCCTGACGGCGGTCTACATCCAGCTCGCCATCGCAGAAGAGCACTAGCGGGCCGGCGCCAGCCGCCCACAACGAAAGGAAAAAACCCGTGGATGCAACTACGGTTCTCGCCGAAGTCACCGGAAGCATTGCGACGGTCGGCTACGGCCTCGCCGCCATCGGCCCGGCCATCGGCGTCGGCATCGTCGTCGGCAAGACCATCGAGGGCGTGGCGCGTCAGCCCGAGCTCGCCGGTCGACTGCAGGTTCTGATGTTCATCGGTATCGCCTTCACCGAGGCGCTGGCGTTCATCGGCATCGCCACCGGCTTCATCTTCGGCTTCTAGCCATCCGCTCACGAGGTAAGGAGACAGGATGCTGAGCGCTCTTGTCACATACGCCGCCGAGGAGGCGGAGGCCGCGTCGAACCCGCTGCTGCCTGCGATCTACGACATCGTCTGGTCGGCTGTCTGCTTCATCGTGATCCTCCTGGTGTTCTGGAAGGTCGTGCTGCCCAAGATGCAGACGCTCCTCGACCAGCGCGCTGCCGCGATCGAGGGCAACATCGCCAAGGCCGACGAGGCCCAGCGCAAGGCCGAGGCCGCGCTGGAGGAGTACACGGCCCAGCTCGCCGAGGCTCGCAAGGAAGCCGGCGAGATCCGTGAGGCCGCCCGCGAGGACGGCAAGAAGATCGTCGCCGAGGCCAAGGACTCCGCTTCCTCGGAGGCGGCCCGCATCACGGCGACCGCGCACTCGCAGATCGAGGCGGAGCGTCAGACGGCGTTCGTCTCGCTGCGTTCCGAGGTCGGCACGCTGGCGCTCGACCTCGCCGGTGGAGTGATCGGCGAGACCCTCTCCGACGACGCGAAGGCCCAGGCGGTCGTGGACCGCTTCCTCGCCGAGCTCGAGGCGTCCGAGGCGCAGGCTCCGAAGGCGTCCAAGTAATGGGCAGCGCAACCACTCAGGCCACTGCGGCGGTCACGACGGCGCTGGCCGCCGTGACTTCGATCGACATCGACACCGCACGCGAGCTGTTCGCAGCGTCCCGCGCCGTCGGCGACTCGTCGCAGCTGAGCGGTGCGCTGGCCGATTCGTCCGCGCCCGACCAGGCTCGCGCCGATGTCGTGACGGCGATCTTCGGGGGGTCGTTCCAGCCTGCGACGGTGTCGCTCCTGTCGACGATCGTCGCGCAGCGCTGGTCGTCGGCTGACGACCTGGTGGACGCCATCGAGGAGCTCGCGATCCGGGCGGCGGCCATCGCCGAGCCCGACGCCGATGTGGAAGGCGACCTGTTCGGGTTCTCCCGGCTCGTCGCCGACAACCCCGAGTTGGAGCTCGCCCTCGGCAGTCGCCTCGGCGACGAGTCCGCCAAGGGTGCGCTGGTGATCTCGCTCCTTCAGGGTCGCGCGAGCGAATCGGCGATCCTGATCGCCTCGTCGCTCGTGCAGCAGCAGCGCGAGCGGCGCGCCCGTCAGCTGGTCATCCGCGCGATGGACCTCGTCGCCGATCAGCGTGGCCGGACGGTCGCCACCGTCGTCAGCGCGACGGTGCTCAGCCAGGCCCAGCTGCAGCGACTCGCCGGCGTGCTGTCGGCGCGCTACGGCACCACGGTGTCGCTGAACACGGTTGTGGACCCCACGGTCGTCGGCGGACTGCGTGTGCAGATCGCGGACGACGTGATCGACGCCAGCGTGTCCGCGCGATTGGCCGATCTCCGCCAGCGATTGGCTGGCTGACAGATTTCCCGCGCCGTCCCGATCCCGGGACGGCACGGAGACTCGGGACCGCGGTCCCACCGAGATGTATTGAAAGCAAAGGGAAGACCATGGCAGAACTCACAATCAGCCCTGACGCCATCCGCGACGCGCTGAAGGATTTCGTCGCGGCTTACGAGCCCACCGGCGCGGCGGCGACCGAGGTCGGCACCGTCATCGATGCCGCGGACGGCATCGCGCACGTCGAGGGCCTCCCCGGCGTGATGGCGAACGAGCTCGTCCTCTTCGCGGACGGCACGCAGGGCCTGGCACTGAACCTCGACGAGCACGAGATCGGTGTCGTCGTGCTCGGCGAGTTCTCGGGCATCGAGGCCGGCCAGCGCGTCACCCGCACCGGCGAGGTGCTCTCGGTCGCCGTCGGCGACGGCTACCTCGGTCGCGTCGTGGACCCGCTCGGCAACCCGATCGACGGCCTCGGCGAGGTCGCGACCACCGGCCGCCGCGCCCTCGAGCTGCAGGCGCCCGGCGTCATGCAGCGCAAGTCGGTCCACGAACCGCTGCAGACCGGCATCAAGGCCATCGACGCGATGATCCCCGTCGGCCGCGGCCAGCGTCAGCTGATCATCGGCGACCGCCAGACCGGCAAGACGGCGATCGCGATCGACACGATCATCAACCAGAAGGCCAACTGGGACTCCGGCGACACGAACAAGCAGGTCCGCTGCATCTATGTCGCCATCGGTCAGAAGGGCTCCACGATCGCCGCCGTCAAGGGCGCGCTCGAGGACGCCGGTGCCATGGAGTACACGACGATCGTCGCGGCTCCGGCATCCGACCCCGCCGGCTTCAAGTACCTCGCCCCGTACACCGGCTCGGCCATCGGCCAGCACTGGATGTACGACGGCAAGCACGTCCTGATCATCTTCGACGACCTCACCAAGCAGGCCGAGGCCTACCGCGCCGTGTCGCTCCTGCTGCGCCGCCCGCCGGGCCGCGAGGCATACCCGGGTGACGTCTTCTACCTGCACTCGCGTCTGCTGGAGCGCTGCGCCAAGCTCTCCGACGAGCTCGGTGCGGGTTCGATGACGGGTCTGCCGATCATCGAGACGAAGGCCAACGACGTCTCCGCCTACATCCCGACCAACGTGATCTCGATCACCGACGGTCAGATCTTCCTCCAGTCCGACCTGTTCAACGCCAACCAGCGTCCAGCCGTCGACGTGGGCATCTCGGTCTCGCGAGTCGGCGGTGACGCACAGGTGAAGTCGATCAAGAAGGTCTCCGGAACGTTGAAGCTGGAGCTGGCGCAGTACCGCTCGCTCGAGGCGTTCGCGATGTTCGCGAGCGACCTGGATGCGGCATCCCGCCGTCAGCTCTCCCGCGGCGCGCGCCTGACCGAGCTGCTCAAGCAGCCCCAGTACTCGCCGTACCCCGTCGAGGAGCAGGTCGTCTCGATCTGGGCCGGAACGAACGGCAAGCTGGACTCGATCGAGGTCGAGGACGTGCTGTCCTTCGAGCGCGAGCTGCTGGACTACCTCCGTCGCAACACGACGATCCTCGACACGCTGCGAGACACGAACGTCCTGGACGATGCGACCGCCGCCGAGCTCGGCAAGGTCACCGACGACTTCATCCTCGAGTTCCGCTCGGGCAAGGGTCAGTCGATCGGCAAGCCGGGCCACGAGGAGGTCGCCGCGGCGGCCGCCGAGGACGTCAACCAGGAGAAGATCGTCAAGGGTCGCCGCTAAGCGGTTCCCCGACCTCTGATACCGGACAAGGACAATGGGCGCACAACTACGGGTCTACAAGCAGAAGATCAACACTGCTCAGACGACCAAGAAGATCACGAAGGCGATGGAGCTCATCGCGGCTTCGCGCATCCAGAAGGCGATGGCGCGTGTGCGTGCGGCGTCGCCCTTCGCGCGCGCCGTCACCCGCGCCGTCTCCGCCGTCTCGACGCACTCCAACGTCGAGCACCCGCTCACGAAGGAGCGCGAGGTCATCAGCCGCTCGGCTGTCGTGATCTTCGCCTCCGACCGCGGGCTGGCGGGTGCCTTCAACTCGCAGATCCTGCGTGAAGGCGTCGAGCTGGCCGAGCTGCTGCGGCAGCAGGGCAAGGAGCCGGTGTTCTACCTCGTCGGTCGCAAGGCGGTGGGGTACTTCCAGTTCCGTCGTATCGCGAGCGCGGCCGAGTGGACGGGTGACACCGACACCCCGCACTTCCACACTGCCGAGGAGATCGCGACCGTCCTCCTGGACGCCTACGACCGCGGCGGCCAGGACGGCGGAGTGGATGAGATCAACCTCGTCTACAACCGCTTCGTCAGCATGATGACCCAGAGCCCGGAGACCGTGCGTCTGCTGCCGCTCGAGGTCGTCGAGGCGTCCGAGTCCACCGGCCCCGCGCAGGTGTATCCGCTGTACGAGTTCGAGCCCGATGCGGGTGTCGTGCTGGACGCGCTGCTGCCGGTGTACATCCAGAGCCGCGTGTTCAACGCGCTCCTGCAGTCCTCGGCGGCCAAGCACGCGGCCACCCAGAAGGCGATGAAGTCGGCCAGCGACAACGCCGACAAGCTCATCACCACCTACACACGCCTGCGCAACAACGCGCGTCAGGCCGAGATCACGCAGCAGATCGCCGAGATCGTCGGCGGCGCCGACGCCCTGTCGTCGACCAAGTAGACCTGAGATCGAAAGAGACAAGATCATGACAATCACCGCCAGCCCCGCGGACACCGCAGCGACGACGGAGAAGCTCAGCGTCGGTCGCGTCGCCCGCGTCACCGGGCCCGTCGTCGACATCGAGTTCCCCCACGACGCACTGCCCGACATCTACAACGCGCTCAAGACCACCATCACCATCGATGGCGAGTCGACCGAGATCACGCTCGAGGTCGCGCAGCACCTCGGCGACGACCTCGTCCGTGCCATCGCGCTCAAGCCCACCGACGGCGTCGTGCGCGGCCAGGAGGTGCGCGACACCGGAGACCAGATCACCGTTCCGGTCGGCGATGTCACCAAGGGCAAGGTCTTCAACGTGATCGGCGAGGTACTCAACGCCACGCCGGGTGAGACCGTCGAGATCACCGAGCGCTGGCCCATCCACCGCAAGGCCCCGAACTTCGATCAGCTGGAGTCCAAGACCCAGATGTTCGAGACCGGCATCAAGGTCATCGACCTGCTCACCCCGTATGTGCTGGGTGGGAAGATCGGCCTGTTCGGCGGCGCCGGTGTCGGCAAGACCGTGCTCATCCAGGAGATGATCCAGCGCGTCGCGCAGGACCACGGCGGTGTGTCGGTGTTCGCCGGTGTCGGCGAGCGCACCCGTGAGGGCAACGACCTCATCCACGAGATGGAAGAGGCGGGCGTCTTCGACAAGACCGCGCTCGTGTTCGGCCAGATGGACGAGCCGCCCGGAACGCGTCTTCGCGTCGCACTCTCGGCCCTGACCATGGCCGAGTACTTCCGCGACGTGCAGAAGCAGGACGTGCTGCTGTTCATCGACAACATCTTCCGCTTCACGCAGGCCGGCTCCGAGGTCTCCACGCTGCTGGGCCGCATGCCGTCCGCGGTGGGCTACCAGCCGAACCTCGCCGACGAGATGGGCGTGCTCCAGGAGCGCATCACCTCGACGCGCGGTCACTCGATCACCTCCCTGCAGGCGATCTACGTCCCCGCCGACGACTACACCGACCCTGCTCCGGCCACGACGTTCGCCCACCTGGACGCCACCACCGAGCTGAGCCGCGAGATCGCGTCGAAGGGCCTCTACCCGGCCGTCGACCCGCTGACCTCGACCAGCCGCATCCTGGACCCCCGCTACATCGGCGAGGACCACTACCGTGTGGCGACGGCTGTCAAGCAGATCCTCCAGAAGAACAAGGAACTGCAGGAGATCATCGCCATCCTCGGTGTCGACGAACTCTCCGAAGAGGACAAGATCGTCGTGTCGCGTGCACGGCGCATCCAGCAGTTCCTCTCGCAGAACACCTATATGGCCAAGAAGTTCACCGGCGTCGAGGGCTCCACCGTCCCGATCAAGGAGACGATCGAGTCGTTCGACGCGATCGTCAAGGGCGACTACGACCATGTGGCAGAGCAGGCGTTCTTCAACGTCGGCGGCATCAACGACGTCGAAGAGCGCTGGGCGCAGATCCAGAAGGAGAACGGCTGACATGCCGCTCAAGGTGAGTCTCGTCTCCGCAGACGCGGAGATCTGGTCGGGTGAGGCGTCGCTGGTCATCGCCAAGACCGTCGAGGGCGAGATCGGCTTCATGCCCGGGCACGAGCCGGTGCTCGCGATCCTCGCCGAGGGCCAGGTGCGCATCACCCAGACGAGCGGAACCAAGATCCTCGCCAACGCGCAGGACGGCTTCCTCTCGATGGAGAGCGACGAGCTGACCATCGTCGCGGGTAACGCCGCGCTGATCGCCTAGCGAAACACCCGCCGAATGCACCGTGGATCCGTTCCACGGTGCATTCGCACGTCAGGACGGAGTGACCCGGATGCTGGTCCTTCTGCCGCCCTCGGAGACGAAGCGTGCCGGCGGGCGCCGCACGCCCTTGGCCGTCGACGCGCTCTGCCTCCCCGGCCTCACCGCCTCGCGGGAGCGGGTGATCGACGCGCTGGTGGCACTGTCGGCCGATGAGGAGCAGGCGGCTCGCGTGCTCAAGCTCAGCGTCGCGCAACGGGGCCAGATCGCCGTCAACGCCGCTCTCCGCGACGGCCCCACCCTCCCGGCGATCGACCGCTACACCGGTGTGCTGTACGACGCGCTGGATGCGGCATCCCTCTCCGCGGCCGCTCGCCGGTGGCTGGGCGGCTCCGTCCTCATCCACTCCGCGCCCTTCGGTCCGGTCGGTGCACTGGACCGCATCCCGGAGTACCGACTGGGAGCGGGCGTCTCCCTCCCCGGGCTGGCGTCACTGCGGACCATGTGGGCGGATGCCGTCACGTCGGCGATCGCTGCGACAGGACCGTCTTTCGTGCTCGACCTGCGCTCGGAGGCGTACGTGGCGCTGGGACCGCTGCCGAGCGGGATCCCCGCCACCTATGTGCGTGTGGTGAGTGAAGGGGCCGACGGTGCTGTCCGCGCACTCAATCATTTCAACAAGCACGCCAAGGGCACGCTGGTTCGCCGGCTCGCGGAGACCCGTCCGCGGATCGGTTCGCTCCGGTCGCTGCGGGCGTGGGCCGATGCCGAAGCGATGACGCTCCGACCGGGAGCGGCGGGCGAGCTGGACCTCGTCGTCTAGCGCCGCGTGTTCTCCGCGGTTCGCTCGGTGTTCTCGGCGATCGCGATCAGTGCGACGACCGCCTCGATGACGAAGCGCAGGATGACGATCGCGAGGAACGTCACGATCGGCACGATGATGACGGTGGCCACCAGCAGGGCGATGCCGCCCCCCGGGTTCCAGAACAGCAGGGAGATCGCGTTGACCAGACCCGTGACGAAGTACACGATGAATCCGATCGCGATCGCGATGAGCCCGACCAGGTAGAACACGCTCGCGAGGCGCCGGGTGATGAAGGTGCGGAACGAGAGGTCGAACAGCGCGCGGAAGAAGCCGCGGCCGACGTCGTCTATCTCTCCGCCCAGCGAGGTCGGGACACCGGTGTTGTCCGGATCCGTCGAGGGGTTGTATGGCGCGCCGCCGCCGCCGGCCGGCTGTGCCCCACGGGCCGCCTCATCGGCCGGAAGCGTGGGCAGTGGCGGGGGCGATGCGGGGGGAGTGGTGGGGGGAATCGGGTCGCTCATCGGGGTCCTTCCGCACGGCCGGGGGTCTTCGGCAACACTATCGATCGGCGACGCGCCCGGCGAGTATGTCGGAATCGACTGACACGCGACCGTGCCGTCGATAGCATGTGCAACGTGAGGCAGGTGTCTCGCCGGTGCTCGCGTGCCGCTCGTTCGTTCTGTGGGAAGGACGTACATGTCTGACTACTCCGATTACGGAACCGGCTACGCGTTGGCGTGGCTGTTCGTGATCCTTCCGGTTGTGCTGATCTTCGCCGTCATCGGCTATGTGCTGACGTCGTGGTTCCTCATGAAGATCTTCGAAAAGGCCGGCGTGCAGGGAAAGTGGCGCGCGTGGGTGCCGATCTACAACACCCTGATCTTCGTCAAGCTGGGAGATCTGAACCCGTGGTGGCTCCTGATCCTCTGGGTTGCCGGCGGTGTCCTGTCGTGGGTGCCGGTGCTGGGCAACCTGATCCTCCTGGCGGCATTCGTCTACACGTTGCTGGCGGCATGGCGGGTCGGGCTGAAGCTGCAGAAGGAAGCCGTCTGGCTGATCCTGTACTTCTTCCTGAGCATCGTCTGGCTCGGCATCAACGCATTCGACAAGTCGCGGTGGAACACGGCCGTCCCGGCAGCGCCATGGGCGGGCAACTTCCTGGCCGACAACACCGTGTGGAGCGGCATCCCGGCCCAGGCCCCGTCAGGCGGGTACCCGGCCAACCCGGTGACGCAGCCTCCGGCAGGTGGCTACCCGCCCCCGGCGGGTTACCAGCCGCCGGCCCCTCCCGCCGGTTACGAGCCGCCGGCACCGCCCGCGGGCTACACCCCTCCGCCGGCACCGCCGGCCGCTGCCCCGCCCGTCCCTCCGGCTGCAACGCCGCCGGCACCGCCCGCGGCGGCTCCGTCCGCTCCTGAGCCTCCGGCACCGCCGGCAGCCCCCGAGCCGCCGACCGCACCGCCGACCGCCCCTCCCGCCGCTCCCGACGAGCCGCGGCCGTAGTCAGCATTCGACGAGCCCCCACCCGAACCGGGTGGGGGCTCGTTGCCGTTAGCGTGGAGGGGTGACCATCACCGACAGCAATGTCCCCATCCGTCGCGTCGGAGCATCCGGCCTGCTCGTCTCGGCCGTCGGCCTCGGCTGCAACAACTTCGGGCGCACGGACACCCGGACACAGACGCAATCGGGGACGAACGATGTGATCGACGCCGCGCTCGATGCGGGGGTCACGTTCCTCGACACCGCCGACATGTACGGTGCGGAGCCCGGTCTGAGCGAGACGCTGATGGGCGTGGCGTTGCAGGGCCGGCGCGAGCGTGTCGTGCTGGCGACGAAGTTCGGCCACCCCGGTCGTGACATGGGATATCCCGTCTCCGCGTCGAAGGGGTCGCGTGCGTACATCCGCGTCGCCGTGGAGGCGTCGCTGCGGCGGCTGCAGACAGAGTGGATCGACCTCTACCAGCTGCACGTCCCCGACCCGGCGACGCCCATCGAGGAGACGATGGCGACGCTCGATGACCTCGTCACCGAAGGCAAGATCCGCTATTACGGACACTCGAACCTGGCCGGATGGCAGATCGCCGAGGCGGAGCTGCTCGCCGGTGGACGGGGTGTACGGTTCATCTCCGCGCAGAACCATTACAGCCTGCTGGCGCGCGCCGCCGAGCGCGAGGTGCTGCCCGCCGTCGAGCGCTTCGGTCTCGGCTTCTTCCCGTTCTTCCCGCTGCACAACGGTCTGCTCACCGGCAAATTCACCCGTGAAGGGGGCCCGGAGGGAAGCCGCATCATGACCGCGCGCCCGCACGTGTGGCGGGATGCCCCCTGGGACGCCATCGAGCGCTTCCAGTCGTTCTGCGATGAGCGTGAGATCTCGATGCTGGAGGCGACGTTCGGATGGCTGCTGTCCAGGCCCGCACTCTCCAGTGTCATCGCCGGTGCCACCAGCCCAGAGCAGATCCGCAGCAACGCTGCCGCCGCTGCGGCATGGACGCCGACGGCAGAGGACCTGGCGACGATCGACGAGATGTTCCCGCTCGTGGAGGACCCGGCATCGCGCGTCTGAGCGCACGTTCGCTCTGAGCGAACAACCGCTCGGACCGTCAGTCACGTCGCCTCGCGTACCGTCGGCCCGAGGAGCGGCGGGCGATTCCACTAGTATGTGAGCACGTCGACGAGACCAGCCGGTCGCCTCGGCGCCGCAACGGCCGACGGGGAGGACAGGGCGTGCCCGACGGATCGACCCACTCGCATGCCCTCTCTGTCGCGGGTCAGGACATCTCACTGACCTGGTCCGGATCGACCCACACCGGCCGTCGCCGCGAGGTCAACCAGGACGCATTCCTGACGATCTTCCCGCTGTTCGTGGTGGCCGACGGGATGGGTGGTCACATCGGCGGCGAGATCGCCAGCGCGAGCACCGTCGATCGGCTCCGCATCGTCGCGGACGGCGGGTCGGTGAGCGCGAAGACGATCGAGAAGGCGCTCTCGCGCGCCGTGAAGGACATCGCCGGCCACGTGGACACCACCGATGACGGGACGGGGACCACGCTGACCGGCGTCTACCTGGAGACCACCGGCGGCACACCCCATTGGGTCACCCTGAACATCGGCGACTCCCGCGTCTACCTCTCCCGGGACGGCGCGATCGCGCAGATCACGACCGATCATTCGGTGGTGCAGGAGCTGATCGCCTCGGGCAGGCTCAGCCCTGAAGAGGCCGAGAACCATCCGTACGGCAATGTGATCACTCGCGCCGTGGGCCCGAGCGAAAGCGTCTCGCCCGACTACGTCCGCCTCGACGTGGTGGATGGCGACCGGTTCGTCATCTGCTCCGACGGGCTGACCAAGGAACTCACCGACTACGGCATCCAGCACTTCCTCACCGAGAACGACGATCCGGCCGACGCGGTCGAGGCGATGATGGAGGCGGCGCTCGAGAACGGCGGCCGCGACAACATCACGATCATCGTCCTGGACGTCGCCGTCGACTCCTCCCCAGCCGCCGGCTGACACGCGGCATCCACCGCCCGCGGATCCGAGCGGCACGCGCGCCCTGCGCGGCGCTGAACTGGACACGTGACAGCACGCTCTCCCGGCCCGTCGGCCCCGGCATCCGCACGTCTGCTCCCCGACTTGCGAGCGGACGCCCCGCTCGAATTGCCGCCCGCCTGGACGCCGCCCGCGCGGCAGGGAGTTCCGCTGCTCGCTTCGGTCGTGCCGGTGCTGGGAGCGGTCGCCTTGTGGGCCGTCACCGGCTCGGTGCTGTCGCTCTGGCTGGCGGCGCTGGGCCCGCTGATCGCCGTGGCCACCATGGCGGATGCGGCGCGTGCCGCGCGTCGCGATCGGCGGCGCGCCGACCGGACCGCCTTCCTCGCCCGCGAGCGGGTGGTGCGCGCGATCGATGACCGGCACGCCGAGGAGCGGGATCGTCGCTGGTCGCGGCATCCCGACGTCGCCGGCTTCCTCGCCCGGGAGGGCGAGATCTGGCGCGCCGTACCGGACCGGGCCGACGCGCTGGTGGTGGGCTCCGGCTCGCAGCCGAGCGGTCTGCGCGTGACCGGCGGTGGAGACGAGCCCGCGTCCGTCGAGGTCCGCGATCGCGCGGCGACGCTGGAGCGCGCACCGGCGATCGTCTCGCCCTCGGCCGGCGTCGCGGTGGTGGGGGATGCCGTGCTCGGGTCGGCGGTGGTGCGAGCACTCGTCCTGCAGGTGTGTCTCGCCCGCCCACCGGGAGCGATCACGATCACGGGCGCGCTGCGCGGCGAGAACGCGTGGGCGGAGCGGCTGCCCCACCGCGCTCGCAGTCGGAGCAGCGCGGGGGTGGCGAGCACCGTCCTGGTTCTCGTCGGTCCGGACGAAGAGGTGCCCGACCGGGCCGACATCGCGATCGTGCGCGTCGACCCGGGCACCCCGCCCCCGGCGCGTTGCCGCGTCGTGCTGACCGTCCGCTCGCCCGCGCGTGCGGTGCTGGACGTCGACGGCGACATCAGCGAACTCAGCATCGAGGCCGTCGGTGCGGGTCAGGCAGCCGCGATCGCCGACGAGCTCGCCGAGCGCGCCGGCCGCACGGTCGTATCGCGGCGCAGCGACGAGCCGGTCGATCTGTCGAGCCTGCTCGACAGCGCCCCGGCACCCGCTCGCGGCGCTCTGCCGGCCGTGATCGGCACCGAATCCGGTGAGCCGCGCGTCGTCGACCTCGTCGGCGACGGACCGCACGCGATCGTGGCCGGGGTCACCGGCTCGGGCAAGAGCGAACTGCTCATCTCCTGGGTGCTCAGCCTGTGTGCCGGCCATTCCACCCGCCAGGTCAGCTTCCTGCTCGCGGATTTCAAGGGCGGGACGGCCTTCGACTCGCTGGCCACGCTGCCGAACGTCACGGGCGTGCTCACCGACCTCGACGGCGCGGGGGCCCGCCGCGCCATCGAGAGCCTGCGGGCCGAGGTGCGCTGGCGGGAGGCAGAACTCGCGCGCTGCGGCGCCCGTGACATCCTCGATCCGCGGGTGGAACTGCCGCGACTGGTCATCGTCGTGGACGAGTTCGCCGCCCTCCTCGGCGACCACCCGGAACTGCACGCGGTGTTCTCGGACGTCGCCGCCCGCGGTCGTGCGCTCGGCGTGCATCTCGTGCTGGGTACGCAGAGACCGTCGGGCGTCATGCGCGAGAGCCTGCTGGCCAACTGCCCGCTGCGCATCAGTCTCCGGGTGAATGATCCCGCCGACAGTCGCGTGGTCCTCGGTACGTCCGAGGCGGCGGAGCTGCCAGGTGGCGCGGACGGTCGAGGTGTCGCCCTGATGCGCACCGCCGCCGACGTCATCCCGCGCCGGGTGCGCATCGCACTGTCGCATCGTGACGACATCGAACGCATCGTGCAGCGAGCCGGCGGTCCGCCGCCGCGCCGGCCGTGGTTGCCGGAGCTGCCGACGCGCGTGCACCTCGAGGAGCTGATCCCTTCCCCGACTGCGTCGGAGGCGGAGGCCCTCGTGCTCGGGCTCGCCGACGAGCCGGAGAATCAGCGGCAGCTGCCCGCCGTCGTGCGGATCGAGGATCGAGGGCTGCTGGTGATCGGCGGCGCGGGCAGCGGCAGATCGACCGCGCTGCGAACCCTCGCCGCACAGGCGCCGAGTGGTGCGGTGTGGATCCCCGCCGACGGCGAGGGCGCGTGGGACGCGGTCGCGGACCTGGTCCGCAACCCGCCCGCGCGAGGGAGCGTCGTGCTGATCGACGACCTCGATGCGCTGATGGCACGGATGCCGCATGACTACGCGCTGGAGCTGGCCGACCGGCTCGACCGGGTGATGCGCACGACCGGGGAGGCGGGCTACCTCGTGGTCGCCGCTGTCCAGCGGCTCAGCGGCAGCGCTGCGCGCCTGGCCGACCTGCTCCCGCGCCGGCTGGTGCTCGCCGCGGCATCCCGCGCCGACTACATCGCCGCCGGAGGCGACCCCCATCACCACGTGCCGGGTGACGGCGCCGGGAGGGGGCGCCTGGCCGGCCGAGCGGTGCAGGTGGCGATCAGCGACGACCTGCCTCTCGTGGGTCCGCCGCCCTCGAGCGCGTGGGTTCCGCTTCGACCCCTGAGCGGGTTCGTCGCACGACGTTCGCCGACGACCCGGGCGAGCCTGGCCGACTGGGAGGCGCACGGTGTTCGTGTGCTTTCGGTGGACGACTTCGTCGCGCAGGCGGGCTGGCCGGACGACGATCGCGTCGTCGTGTTCGGCGACCCGGAGGAGTGGCAGCGCTCCTGGCGGGCGCTGACGAGCGTGCGCACCGAGACCGATCTCGTCATCGATGCCGCCTGCGCGCCCGAATGGCGCATGCTCAGCGGCGAACGGAGCCTGCCGCCGTACTGCGAGCCGGGGCGGGCACGCGCCTGGCTGATCAGCGCCGGCGCATCCCCGGAGCGGATCCAGTTGCCGACCGGCACTGCCCCCTCGGCCTCGCGCGCTTGACCGTATGTCGTCCGTCACCGTACGTTCAGCATGTGGCAACCACTCCGATAGACCTTGCCCGACCCGACGGAAAAGGTCTCGCAGCCGGCACGCTCGGTCTGTGGGGCTCGACGGTGATCGGCCTCGCCTCCACCGCACCGGTGTATTCGCTCGTCGCGACCCTCGGGTTCGTCGTGCTGGCCGTGGGGGCCCAGGCGCCGATCGCATTCGTCATCGCGTTCATCCCGATGCTGTTCATCGCGTTCGCCTACCGCGAGCTGAACACCGCGGTGCCCGACTGCGGCACGACGTTCACGTGGGGGACCAAGGCCTTCGGCCCCTGGGTCGGCTGGTTGGGTGGCTGGGGTGTCGCCGTGGCCGGCATGGTGGTTCTCGCCAACCTCGCCCAGATCGCAGGCATCTACTTCTGGGCGCTGATCGACGGCATCATCAGGTCCTCGGAAGACGCACTGCTCTCGGACAACGTCCCCCTCGTGACGGCCACGGGCGTGTTCTTCATCGCCCTGATGACCTGGGTCAGCTGGCGCGGGGTGGAGATCGGCGAGCGGATCCAGAACATCCTGCTCGGCATCCAGTACCTCGCACTGGCCATCTTCGTGGTGGCCGCGCTCTGGCAGTTCTTCGCCGGGACCGCGCCGAACCCGACCCCGTTCGACTGGTCGTGGTTCAACCCGCTGGCCTTCACCGATTGGGGTGGCTTCACCCAGGCGATCCTGCTCGCCCTGTTCATCTACTGGGGCTGGGACACGTGCCTCGCCTTGAACGAGGAGACGCGCGGCCCGAAGCGCATCCCTGGACGCGCAGCACTGCTGACCACGGTCATCCTGCTGGTCACCTACGTCGGCGTCACCGTTGCGGCGATGATGTACGCCGGCCTCGGCGACACCGGCACCGGGCTGGGCAACGAGGCCAACGCCGACGACTTCTTCCTCGCCATCAAAGACGGGCTCCTCGGCCCGATCGGCTGGGTGCTGGTCGTCTCGGTGATGATCTCGGCCATCTCCTCCACGCAGACCACCATCCTCCCGACGGCACGCGGAACCCTCGCGATGGCCGCATACAAGGCGCTTCCCCGGCGCTTCGCCACCGTCCACCCGCGCTACAAGACGCCGTCGTTCTCCACTCTCGTCATGGGGATAGTCGCCTCGGTGTACTACGTCGGCATGACGCTCATCAGCGACAACATCCTGCAAGACTCGATCCTCTCGCTGGGGCTCGCCATCGCGTTCTACTACGGCATCACCGGCTACGCGTGCGTCTGGTATTTCCGTAAGGAACTGTTCAACTCGACGCGCAACTTCTTCTACCGGTTCCTGCTCCCGCTGCTGGGCGCTCTGATGCTCACGTACGCGTTCGTGCAGTCGGCGATCGACATGTACGACGTCGACTACGGCTACACGGTGCTGCTGGGCATCGGCGGAACATTCGTGCTGGGCATCGGATCGCTCGCGTTCGGCGTGCTGCTGATGTTCCTGTGGTTCTTCTTCCCACGGGCGAAGCCATTCTTCCGCGGCGAGAGCCTCAACCGCGACACCGAGGTCCTCGTGCCGGATGAGCCTGCCGAGTACAGCCGCTCGATCGACGGCGGGCTCAGCTGAGAAGAGCCTCCGCGAGCGGCGCGGCCGCCAGGCCGTGCGCGGTGGCGACGCCGGCGTTGATCACCGATCCGCCATGGGTGTTCAGACCCGCCGCCAGCGCGGCATCCGCTCCGAGCGCATCCCGCCAGCCGCGGCGGGAGATCTGGCGGATGTAGGGGAGTGTCGCGTTGGTGAGCGCCGACGTGGAGGTGTTCGGAACGGCGCCGGGCATGTTCGCGACGCAGTAGAAGACGCTGCCGTGCACGAGGAACGTCGGATCGGCGTGTGTGGTCGGGTGCGTGTCCTCGAAGCACCCGCCCTGATCGACGGCGATGTCCACGAGCACGCTGCCGGGGCGCATCCGTGACACCATCTCGTTCGTGACGAGCTTCGGGGCCTTGGCGCCCGGGATCAGCACCGAGCCGATGACGAGGTCGGAGTCCACCACCGCGCGATCGAGGTCGAGGGGATTGGATGCCGCGGTCTTGACGCGTCCCTGGAAGTGGTCGTCGAGGAAACGCAGTCGCTGGATGTTCGTGTCGAAGATCGTGACGTCCGCGCCCATGCCCGCGGCGATCACGGCCGAGTTTGCTCCGGCGACCCCCCCGCCGATCACCGTCACGCGCGCGGGCCGCGTCCCGGGGACCCCTGACATCAGGAGGCCCAGGCCGCCGGCGGAGCGCATCAGCGTCGATGCTCCGACGATCGGCGCCAGGCGCCCGGCGACCTCGCTCATCGGAGCGAGCAGTGGCAGTCCGCCACCGGCGAGCTGCACGGTCTCGTACGCGATCGCGGTCACGCGATCGGCGACGAGGCGATCGGTGAGCGGCCGGTCGGCGGCCAGGTGCAGGTAGGTGAACAGGACGAGATCGTCACGGAAGAACGGGTACTCGCTCGCGATCGGCTCCTTGACCTTGAGCAGCAGTTCGGCGCGTGCCCAGACCTCGGCCGCGTCGGCGAGCATCATCGCACCGGCCGCCTCGTACTCCGCGTCGGGCATCGACGAGCCGGTGCCCGCGCCGCGCTGCACGAACACCTCGTGCCCGGCGGCGACCAGATCGTGCACCCCCGCGGGGGTCAACGCCACGCGGTACTCGTTGTTCTTCACTTCCGTGGGGACGCTGATCCTCATCGATCGATCCTTTCCGCTCCTTGTGGGAGCTGCTTAGAAGGCGGGGCGGATCGCCCCGACCACCTGCCCGCCGCCGGATATCGACAGCGGAAGCTTCGAGACCGCGTCGGCCACGTCGGCAGAAGCCAGCGCGTTCGCGCGTTCGAGCAGGCGCAGCGCGACGACAGTGGCCGCGCGTCCGCTCCCGTCGAGCATCTTGAGCGCGACCGTCGTTCCATCCGGGGCGACCATCACCATGACGCCTTCGGCGCCGCCTTTCGCGAAGACGCCGAGTCGCTCGATCACGACAGTGTCGGGCCTGCCGGGGCCGTCAATGGTCCACGGGTGCTCGCGCACCGCGCGCACCAGTGTCCCGGCCGAGCGGTGCAACGCGAAGGGGGACCGCTCCGACGCGGTGCCGACCCGATGGATCGCCTTGGCGAGGCCGGCCAGACTCATCGCGTAGACGGGGGCGCCGCACCCGTCCACCGCAGTGTCGGTGAATCGCTCGCCGACCAGTCGCTCGGCCACTTCGCGGATGTGCAGCTGCAGCGGATGCTGCGGGTCGAGGTAGCCGGCCGGATCCCAGGCGTTGGTGACGCACGTGAGGAGCATCGCGGCGTGCTTTCCGGAGCAGTTCATCCGGATGCGGGCGGGCTGTGCGCCGTCGCGGACCATCTCGTCGCGGGTCGGCTGGTCGCCCGCCCATGCGGCCGGGCATCCGAGCGCGTCTTCGCCGACACCCGCGGTGCCGAGGATGTCGCGAACGACCGCGACGTGGCGATCCGTGCCCGAGTGGCTCGCGGTGGCCAGCGCGAGCCGTTCGCCATCGAGCGGGGCGCCCGCCGAAAGGCAGGCGAGCGCCTGCAGCGGCTTCAGGCTCGATCGCGGCAGGATCGGCGATCCGGTGTCGCCGAGCGTCGCCGTGATGATGCCGTCCGGGGCGAGGACGATTGCCGCGCCGGCGTGCCGTGACTCCACGAACCCGCTTCGCTCGACGACGGCCAGCTCCACGGCATCGGCGACGGGGAAGGTCTGCGGCACCTCGACAGCCTACCGCCGGAGGACCGCCGGGCCGTCGGCCGTGCGTGCCAGACTGGGCGGATGATCGGCGAGCACACCTACCGGCTGCACGCCTCCTGGACCGGGGACCGCGGCACCGGGACGAGCGGCTACCGTGATTACGACCGGGCGGTCACGATCCGGATCGACGGCAAACCCGACCTTCACGCATCGTCCGACAAGCCGTTCCGAGGCGATCCGACGCGCTGGAACCCCGAGGATCTCCTCCTGGCCGCGCTCAGCGAATGCCACCTGCTGTCGTATCTGCATGCCTGCGTGCAGGCGGGCGTGGTGGTGACCTCCTACGACGACGACGCGACGGGGGTGATGGTCGAAGACGGGCGGGGCGGCGGAGCCTTCCGCGAGGTCGTGCTGCACCCGGTGGTGACCGTGGCCGAGACCTCGATGCTCGAGGCAGCAGCCGCAGCCCACGCGCAGGCCCACGAGTGGTGCTTCATCGCGAACTCGGTCAACTTCCCGGTGCGCCACGAGCCGACGATCAGCGTCGCTCGTGCGGCAGCACCTGCCTGATCCGTTCGATCGGCGTCGCGGCGGGGACCTCGTTGTACGTGCCGGCCAGCTCCTGACCGGACAGCGCGTGAATCGCCGCCATGATGTCGTCGGTGGCGAGCCGCCGTGCTCGGCCGGACTCGGCCGGGCCGTGCGCTGACACGTCCAGCGGTTCGCCGAACTTCACGGTGACGCGGTGCTTCATCGACGGCATCCGCGCTCCCACCGGCATCACTTCGGCCGTGCCCAGGAGTCCGACCGGAACGACCGGCGCCCCGGTCTGCAGGGCGAGGAATGCCGCACCGGTCCGGCCCTTGTACAGCCGGCCGTCCAGCGACCTCGTGCCTTCGGGATACAGCGCGACCGCACTGCCCTCGTCCAGGAGCCGGCGCTGCTGATCGAGGGCATCCAGCGCAGCCTGTCCAGCTCCGCGCTGGACGGGAATGGCGCCGATCGCCGTGAAGAACTCGCGGGACATCCAGCCGGAGAACCCCTCGCCGTCGAAGTAGCTCGACTTCGCGAGGAAATGCACCGGCCGGGGGGCGGCTACCGGGATGGCGATGGAGTCGATGAACGACAGGTGGTTGCTCGCGAAGATCACCGGGCCGGTGGTGGGCACGTGCGCGCGTCCCTCGATGTGCGGGCGGTAGATCATCCGCGCCAGTGGCGTGATCACGAAACGCCCGAGGGCATAGGTCGCGCCCATCCGGCGGACCTCGGGTTCGCCGGGGATGACCTCGTCCGCCGGCGTGTCGGGTCGCTCCTCGGATGTCACCCGTCGAGGGTACTCCCGAATCCATGCGCCTCCCGGCATGCCCCGGATCCACCGCTGTGCACGTTCTCAGCCGGAACAAAGGCTGCGTGCGAGAAGATGGAGGGTCCCGTCCGTTGACTTTGAGGTTTCCCGTGCGCATTCGCCCGATCGCCGTCCTGTCCGCCGCTGCCGTGTCGGCGGTCCTTCTCGCGGGCTGCTCCGGCGGCGCCGCCCCGGACGCCTCTCCGACCTCGACCACTCCCGTCGTCGACCTGTGCAGCGCGGCAGCCCCGAGCGGAGCCGCCTCGGACGCGGTCACGGTCGAAGGGGAGTTCGGCACGGAGTCCACCGCGACCTTCACCACGCCGCTGGAGATTCCCGAACTGCAGACGACCGTCATCACCGAGGGCAGCGGGGATCCGGTCGAGGCCGGCCAGCTGGTCACCTACGCGCTGACCGCGTTCAGCGCCGACACCGGCGAGAAGCTCGGGTCGCTCGGCTACGGTGACAACCCCGTGCTGCCGGCCCAGATCTCGCCCGACAACCCCATCGGACAGGTGCTCGGCTGCGCGACACCCGGCACCCGCGTCGTGGCGACCTTCCCGCCGAGCGATCCGAACGCCGGCGAGGTGTACATCTTCGATCTCATCGACGTCGTGCCCGACGCCGCCTGGGGCGAGCCGCAGGAGCCGGTGGACGGCATGCCGGCCGTGACCCTCGCCGACGACGGCGCCCCGACCATCGAGCTGCCGGGCGGCGACGCGCCGACCGCGGTCCAGCTGGAGACCCTGAAGAAGGGCGACGGCCCGACGGTCGCCGCCGGCGACACCGTGCTCGTCCAGTACACGGGCGTGAAGTGGTCCGACGGCAGTGTCTTCGACTCCAGCTGGGAGAAGGGCACGCCCGCGTCGTTCCAGACCACCGGCGTCGTCGACGGTTTCCGTCAGGCGCTGGAGGGCCAGACCGTCGGCTCGCAGGTCGTCGTGGTGATCCCCCCCGAGTTCGGGTACGGCGAGGGTGAGATCAACGACGCCGATCTGAAGGGCGAGACCCTCGTCTTCGTCGTGGACATCCTCGGCGTCCAGCACGCAGCCGTTCAGTAGCCCGCACGCGCATCCTCCACGCGCCGCACCCGCCGCTAGGCTGACGGGATGCGGCGCGTGGTGATTCTGGGCTCGACCGGTTCGATCGGCACGCAGGCGCTGGAGGTCATCCGCGCCAACCCCCGCCGGTTCGACGTCGTCGGTCTCGCCGCTGGGACCGACCGCGCGACGCTCGCCGAGCAGGCCGCGGCGTTCCAGGTCGAGCACACCGCGCTCGGTGCCATCGAGGCCGAACACCTCGTCCGCGATGTCGAGGCCGACGTCGTCCTGAACGGCATCACCGGATCCGTCGGTCTCGGGCCGACGCTTGCCGCCCTGGAGTGCGGACGAACCCTCGCGCTCGCCAACAAGGAATCGCTCATCGTCGGAGGCGACCTCGTCACCGCGATCGCACGGCCCGGTCAGATCGTGCCGGTCGACTCCGAGCATTCGGCCATCGCCCAGGCGCTGCGCGCGGGTGAGCGCACCGAGGTGCGGCGGCTGGTGCTCACCGCGTCCGGCGGGCCGTTCCGGGGGCGCTCCCGTGCATCGCTGGCCGAGGTCACCCCAGCCGAGGCGCTGGCTCACCCGACGTGGGACATGGGCCGTGTCGTCACCACCAACTCCGCGACCCTGGTCAACAAGGGCCTCGAAGTCATCGAGGCACACCTCCTGTTCGACGTGGCCTACGCCGACATCGACGTCGTCGTGCACCCGCAGTCGGTCGTGCACTCCATGGTCGAGTTCGTCGACGGGTCGACGATCGCACAGGCATCACCGCCCGACATGCGCCTGCCCATCTCGCTCGGACTGGACTGGCCGAACCGGGTGGGAGGCGTGGGCACGCCTCTCGATTGGACGGTTGCGGCATCCTGGACCTTCGAACCACTCGATGACGACGCCTTCCCCGCAATGCGATTGGCCAAGCGCGTCGGTCGCGCCGGAGGCACCTACCCGGCGGTGTTCAACGCCGCCAACGAGCAGGCTGTGGACGCCTTCCACGACGGACGCCTGCCCTTCACCGGGATCGTCGACCTGATCGAGCGCGTCGTCGACGCGCACGAGCCGCCGCAGGCGCTGACGCGCGAGTCGCTGGCCGAGACGGAAGGCTGGGCTCGGGATGCTGCGGACCGCGCGATCGCGCAGGTCTGATGTGCGGCGGCGTTCGGGCCGATAGGCCGGATTAGTCCGGATAGGGCACTGGCCAGTGCGGCTCGGGCACGGGCCAGCCGGCGTCACGGAGCGCGCGCCGGGCCAGTTCGCGCGCGGAGTACGGCGTGCGTACGCCACGGATGTCGCGATAGTCCTGATGACCCGGCCCCGCCCAGAGGATCGCGTCGCCGTCTCCGACAAGCGCGACCGCCTCCACGATCGCCCGTTCCGGCGGCGAGTACTCGTGGATCTCCGCGTCCGGACGTGCTCTGCGGGCTCCCTCGATGAGCGTGGCGCGGATGGAGGCGATGTCCTCGAAACGAGGATGATGATCGGTGACGACCAGGATGTCGCTGCCCTCGACGGCGGTGCGGCCCATGTCGTGTCGCTTCGTCGCGTCGCGGTCGCCGTCGGCGCCGAACAGCATCAGCACCCGGCCCGGTGTCACACGGCGGATCGCAGCGAGCGTCTTCTCGAATGCATCGGGGGAGTGACCGAAATCTACGTACACGGCGGGGCCACGGTCGCCGGAGACCAGCTGTGTCCGGCCGGGCAGGTAGGCATCGATGCGGCCGCCGTCCAGCGCGGCGACCAGTGCGTCCCACGCGTATCCGCCCTCGAGGATCATCACGATCGCAAGGCCGGCGTTCGCCGCCATGTGACGCCCGATCACCGGAACCACCGTCGTGAGCGATCGTCCGTCGCGCGCGATGAGGCGGAATTCGGTGCCTCCAGGCCGCTCGTCGAGGATCTCCACGATCCAGTCCGCCTGGCCCGCACTCGCCGGATCCGCCGCGATGGCGGGCGTTCCGATGGTCACGGAGGGCACTTCGCAGCGCTGCACGACCTCCGGGGCGAAGGACGAGTCGAGGCAGATGACCGCACGGCGCGCCCGGTCGGGTCTGAACAGCGGCAGCTTCGCCTCGAAGTACTCGCGCATGTCGGCGTAGTCGTCGAGGTGGTCGTGGGAGAGGTTCGTGAAGCCGGCGACATCGAACACGATGCCGTCCACGCGCCGCCGGCTGAGCGCCTGCGCGCTCACCTCCACAGCAACGGCCTCGACGCCCCGTTCCCGCATGAGTGCGAGCAGCGCGTGCATCTCGTACGCCTCGGGCGTGGTGAGGCGCGACACGATGGTGTGCCCCGCGATGTGGCGCTCCGCAGTCGAGGACAGACCGGTGACCGCGCCGAGCTGACCGAGGATCCCTTCCAGCAGGTGGGAGACGCTGGTCTTGCCGTTCGTGCCGGTGGTGCCGAACAGGATCGGCAGGGAATCGTCGCGGCCGGTGCTGTAGACCCACGCCGAGAGCTCGCCGAGGATGCCGCGCGGGTCATCGACGACGAGCACCGGCAGTCCGGTCGATTCGGCGACATCGGCGCCGGCGGCATCGGTGACCACCGCGACCGCACCTTTCTCCGCCGCGGTCGCGGCGAATTCCGCGCCGTGCCGGTTCACGCCCTGGACGGCGACGAACACGTCGCCCGGGAGCAGATCGGCTGTGGCCAGCGTGATCCCGGTGAGCTCGGTTCCGGTCAGCTGTCCGCGGGTCTCCCGCGCGAACCGCGCCGCGAGCGCCTCCAGTGAGTGCGCCGGCGGTGAGTCCGGTCGCAGCACGGGGGGCAGGTTGGGTGAGGGGTCGATCGCCATGGCGCATCCATCTTCTCATCCGGTCCCGGCGGCGCCGCGTACGCGGCCCGACCGCGCGGATGGTGCGTCGACACCATCCGCGCGATCGGCTCGGGTCAGTTCCGGGGGAGCATCCGGGACCGTGTGCGGCGCAGCGCGATGATCGCGACAGCGAGCGCGGCGACGCCGAGCGCGAGCCCGGCCGCGCCCAGGACGATCGGGGTCGGATCGGCGGCGGATGCGTCGACGGTCGCCGCCTGGCCGGCGGTGTCATCCGCGGACTCGTCGTGAGCGGCCGGCGCCCCGCCGCGATGGTCCCCCATCGTCGAGGCGGCGACGAGGACGGTCGGCGCAGGGGCATCCAGATCGTGCGGATCCTCACCCTCCTCGGCGATCTGCGTCCATTCCGTCTTCCCGTCCACGCACGTCTGGACGACCGGGAACGCGACCGTGTCGCCTGCGACGTCCTCGCTGAAGTTCACCTGGATGGTGACGGTCGCCCGCAGGCCGGATTCGACGGGAGCGTCGGCGGTGAAGACGATCTGATCAGGGATCCCCTCATTGCCTCCCAGGCGTTGGATCGACCACCCGGGCTCGATCTGCGGCGCGATCGAGGCGACGCCGTCGGGCACGTCGATGGTGAGCGAGCTCGTCGGCGACTGTTCACAGCCGTGGCTGAAGGCGAACGTGAGGACCGCGGAGTCGCCCGCGGACGCCTCGTCGGGGCTGACGGTCACATGGGCGGAGGCGGCCAGGGGCGCGGCCAGCACGAGGCCGGCGGCCAGGGCGAGGCCGGCGCTGACGGTGCCGGTGCGCCTCGCGCGGCGGGCAGGGGTTGTTTCAGTGGTGGTCATGTCTCATCTCTCGTTCGGCCGGCGCGCTGCGGACGCAGCGCGCGACGGCATACGCACCGGCGATGGCCGGGTGCGCGCAGAAGCGCCGGCGCGGATGCGCGGGCGCTAGGAGGTCGCGAGAGAGACGGGTGGTCCGCGCCGGAGGATGACTTCGGACAGCCGCGTCAGCGGCACGCGAACCGGAACGGATGCCGCGGGCCGAGGCATCCCCATGCCTTCGGGCGGCACGATCTCGCGCGTGCGCGCCGCGAGGACGTCGACGACGAGACGCAGCAGCGTCCGCGCGGCGCGCTCGCCGCGATGGAGGATCACGATCGATACGATCGCGGCGATCACGTGGGCCAGGAGCATGAGCGGGCCCACGGTCGCGCCCATCGACGGGGCCGCCGACGACAGAGCCGACTGCGTATGGTCGTGCGCCATCGATGTGACCGAGCCGGTCGGCGACATGCCGGCCACGACGCTGAACGCGGCGTGGAAGGCGATCTGGCTCAGCGCCACCGCGATGGCCAATCGCCAGCGGGCGAGTCTGGTTCCGACGATCGCGGTGGCCATGGGAGCAGCGAGCAGGACGACGGCGGCGATGACAGGGAACGACGGGGCGGTTCCGCCGCCGAGGGTGTGGGAGACGGCGGCAAGAAACGTCGCGACAGCCGCTGCGGTGACGCCGCGGACGGCGCGCAGCGATCGAGCGGTCACGGGTCCTCCGGGTCGGGCGCGGGCAGTCCGTCCAGCCTATCCGCCGCCGTGTCCGAGGGCTGTGGGAGTGTTGCGACGTGGGGGAGCAGGAGACGAGACCGCGACCGACGGAGGTCGCCGATGAGCGCACGCTGCGCCGCTGGTACTGGCTGAAGTCTGAGCTCACGACGATGGCCCGTGCGGCGGGATTGCCCACCGGCGGCGGCAAGATCGAGCTGCGAGAGCGGATCGCGGCGCACCTGGCCGGGCGCGGACGTCAGCCGGTGCAGCGGATCGCCCGGAAGGACGCGCTGCCTGCCCACCTCGCCGGCAGCACCCTCCTCGAGCCGGGTCAGCGGTGCACGCAGTCCCTGCGACTCTGGCTGCGGGGTCGGATCGGTCCGTCGTTCCGATTCGATGCGACGATGCGCGATGCCGTCGCCGCGGGCGGGATCACGCTGGATCAGCTGGCGGGGCTGTGGGGTGAGCCGCGGCGCTCGGACGCCGAGCCGGCCGAGCAGTTCGAGCTCAATCGCTTCTCGCGGCGCTGGCACGCCGACCACCCGGGTGGCGCGCACGTCGACATGCTCCGCGCCTGGAGGGCGCATCGGGCGCTGCCGCGCGACTGAGCGGCACGCGATCAGTCGGTCGGCGGCCGGCGCAGCTGCTTGAGGTCGGTACGGCGACGCTTTGCTTCGAGCCGTCGCTTCTTCGCGCCGCGGCTCGGCGCGGTCGGTCGCCGGACAGGAGCCGGCGGTCTGAGCGCGTCGGCCACGATGGCGGCAAGACGCGCTCGCGCCGCGTCGCGGTTGCGCAGCTGAGAGCGATGCTCGGATGCTGCGATCACGATGACGCCGTCCACGAGGCGCCCGCGCAGACGATCGAGGAGACGCTCGCGCTGCGACGGGGAGAGGATGTTCGAGCCCGCGGCATCCCACAGCAGTTCCACTCGGGAGTCGGCGGTGTTGACCCCCTGGCCGCCCGGACCGGACGATCGTGAGAACCGCCAGGACAGCTCCGCCTCGGGGATGATGATCCCCGGCGCGACCCGGAGACCCGGGCGGTGCGGAGCGGCCATGTGCCCCATTCTGCTCTTCCCGCTCTCGGCAGTGCGTTCCCGGCGTGCTGCCCCCAGCACTCCGGGCTGATTCAAAGCACGGCGGGGGTAGCGTGTGCGTGTGAGCGTTCTCGCATTCGTCATCGGCGTCGTCCTGCTGGTCGTAGGACTCGCCGTCTCGATCGCGCTCCACGAGCTCGGGCACCTCGTCCCCGCCAAGAAGTTCGGCGTCCGTGTCGGCCAGTACATGATCGGCTTCGGGCCGACGATCTGGTCGCGTCGCATCGGCTCGACCGAATACGGCTTCAAGGCGATCCCGCTCGGCGGCTACATCTCGATGGCGGGGATGTACCCGCCGTCACCGAAGGACACCGCGCGTGCCGTGCCCGGGCGGCAGCGCGCCGGGCGGGCCGGCGGCGGCTTCTTCGCCACGATGGTGCAGGATGCGCGTGCCGCCAACGACGAGACGCTGCTGACCGACGAGGACGAGCACGTCTTCTACAAGCTCCCGGTCTTCAAGCGCGTCGTGATCATGCTCGGCGGACCGGTGATGAATCTGCTGTTCGCGATCGTGCTGTTCGCGATCCTGCTCTCCGGCATCGGCGTGCAGACGGCGACCACCACCGTCTCCAGCGTCAGCGAGTGCATCATCCCGGCGGATGCAGGGCGCACCGAGTGCGGCGCCGACGACCCGGTCGCCCCGGCCGCAGCCGCGGGCATGCAGCCGGGCGATGTCGTCGTCGCGGTGAACGGTCGGCCCGTCGAGACGTTCGCCGAGGTGTTCGAGGTCATCCAGAACTCACCCGCCCAGCAGATCAGCCTCGTCGTGGAACGCGACGGCTCGCCGCGAACACTGACCATGACGCCCATCGCGGTTCCCCGCGCGGTCACCGATGATGCCGGGCGCGTGGTCACCGACGCCAACGGCGCGCCAGTGACCGAGCAGGTCGGAATCGTCGGGATGCGTCAGGAGGTCGAGTATCTCCGGCAGCCGATCTGGGCCGGTCCCGCCGCGGCGATCGAGAATGTCGGCGCGGTGAGTGGGATCATCTGGCAGCTCCCGGTCAAGGTCTACGAGACCGGCGTCAGCCTGTTCACCGGCGGCGAGCGCGACCCGAACGGACCGCTCAGCGTCGTGGGCGCGGGCCGCCTGTCCGGCGAGGTCGCAGCATCCGATGCCCCCATCCTCAATCGCGTCGCGGGCTTCCTCGGACTGCTCGCCTCCCTCAATGTCGCCCTGTTCGTGTTCAACCTCGTCCCGCTGCTGCCGCTGGACGGCGGTCACATCGTGGTCGCGCTGTGGGACGGCATCAAGCGGACCTGGGCGAAGGTCTTCCGCCGCCCGCCTCCGAAGCCTGTCGATGCGACGAAGCTGGTGCCCGTGACGTTCGTGGTGGTGATCGCGCTCATCGGAATGGGCGCGATCCTGATCCTCGCCGACATCTTCAATCCGCTGACGATCCTCTGAATCCGAGGAATTCCCGCCGGTCGTGTCGAAAACGGGCTTGTCCGTTCGCTGCAGGGATGAAACGGTTCCCCTGACGAAAGGACTCGCCGTGAAGTACGTCATCATGTTCGCCAGTACGCCAGAGCTGGATTCCGCCGTGCCGCCCGAACGCGCGGAGGAGGTCTACCGCCAGGTCTACGTCTGGTTCGAGGAGCACGGCGACAAGTTCGCCGACTCGGGCGCTGAACTGCAGCCGGTCACCACGGCCACCACCGTCAAGAACGCCGGCGCCGCGCCGGTCGTCGTCGACGGCCCGTTCTCCGAGGCGAAGGAGGTCATCGGCGGCTTCAGCGTCCTGGATGTCGCCGACCTCGATGAGGCCATCGCGGTGGTGAAGACGTGGCCGATGCTGCAGCTGCCCGGCAACTCGGTCGAGATCCGGCCGATGGTCGTGGACTACAGCCAGTTCGAGGCGTGAACGAGGCGGATGCCGCGGCCGAGCCGCACCGGGAAGCCGGCCGGTCGCCGGCCGCGGCATCCGATCTGCTCCTCAGCCGCGTCGTGCGTGAGGAGTACGCGCGCATCGTCGCCGCGCTCACCGCGTGGATCGGCGACCTCGACATCGCCGAAGACGCGGTCGCCGGTGCGGTGGAGGAGGCGCTGCGCACCTGGCGGGTGCGCGGTCTTCCGCCGAATCCCGGTGCCTGGCTCACCGTGGCCGCCCGCCACGATGCTCTGGACCGACTGCGGCGGGAAGCACGCTTCCGCTCGAAGCTGGCGCTCCTGGCCGAGCCTGCGACGATCCAGCCTCCCGACGAGCCGTCGGAGCCGGACGAGCGGATCGCCATGCTCTTCGGCTGCTGCCACCCGGCGCTCTCACCCGAGGCGCAGCTCGCGCTGACGCTCCGTGTGATCTGCGGTCTGACGACGGCGCAGATCGCGCGCGCGACGCTGAGCACCGACGCGGCCGTTGCCCAGCGGATCGTCCGTGCCAAGCGCAAGGTCGGCGCAGCCGGCATCCCGATCCGCATCCCCGAGCCCGCCGAGCGCGCTCCGCGCCTGGACATCGTGCTGACCGTGGTCTCGGTCATGTACACCGAGGCGCAGCTGCCCATCGGAGGAGGTGCCGCCGCCGACCGCGACCTCGCAGACGACGCGCTCTGGCTCGCCCGAGTGCTGGCGCGCGCCCTGCCGCGCGAGGCGGAGGCGCAGGGAATGCTCGCGCTCCTCCTGCTGCACCGAGCTCGGGAGACCGCTCGGGCGGTCGGCGGCGAACTCGTGCTGCTGGCCGATCAGGACCGCCGGAAGTGGGACGCCGCCCTCGTCGCTGAGGGCAGGGCAGCGCTCGATGCCGCGGCGGCGCTGCGCAGGCCAGGGCGCTGGCAGCTGCAGGCGGCGATCGCCGCCTGCCATGCGGATGCCGCGAGACCGGACGACACCGATTGGCTGCAGGTGCTGACCCTGTACGACCTGCTGCTGACCTACGACCGCTCGCCCATCGTGCGACTGAACCGGGCGGTCGCGCTCGCCGAGATCGAAGGTCCTGGCGCTGCGCTCACCGAGGTCGACGCGCTGGCAGCGGAGCTGTCCGCCTATCACCTCTTCCACGCGGTGCGCGGACACCTGCTCGGCAGGCTCGGACGGGAGGGGGAAGCGATGGATGCCGCCACGCGCGCGCGGGAGCTGACCGCGAACGACGCCGAGCGTCGACTCCTCGCGGCTCGTGAGCGCCGCTGAGTCGTCGCGCCGGCCGAGTGGGCCGCCGTCTCAGGCGTCGACCGGAGCCAATGCGAGCCAGACCAGCCGCTCGAGCGTCGTCATCCCGTCGCGCGACAGGATCGATTCCAGGTGCCCCTGCACCGACGCGAACCCGGGCCCTCGCAGAGCGTAGACGTCGCCCGAGAGCTGGTCGGCGGCGACCTCAGCCTCGCCGACCGCGGTCGTGCCCGGCTCGACCCGCGCGGTGAAGGTGTTGTAGAAGCCGATGGATGCCGGCGTGCCGAAGACGTCCACGGTCTTCTGAAGTCCCTGATGGGGTGCATCCAGCGGTGCCAGGGCGATCCCGAACGAGTCGGCGAGGATCTGGTGGCTCAGGCACACTGCCAGCAGCGGCCGGCCGGTGGCTCGCCGACGCGCGACGACATCGCGCATCCGACGGAGCCTCGCGCTGCCCGGCTCCCGCGGATCGCCCGGTCCGGGCCCGGAGACGACGAGGTCGGCCTCGACGAGCTGGTCGTCGGTCACGGCGCTCCAGTGCACGATCTGCGCGTCCAGCCCGAGGTGGCGCAGCTGGTGGGCGAGCATCGTTGTGAAGCGATCCTCCGCATCGACGACGATCGCGGAGCGACCGGCGAAGGGCCCCTCTCCGGCGGTGGCCTGCGGGTTGAGCCAGAATGCGGCGAGCCGGGCGTTGCGGGAGGAGAGCAGAGCCGCGATGTCGGGATCGTCTCCGAGCGAGACCGGGATCGCCGGGGCGTCCGGGTCCGGTGCGGGAGCGTCGCGGGGGATGGCGCCGATCGCCCCGAGTACGCCCGCCGCCTTGCCGTGCGTCTCGTTGACCTCGCCCATCGGGTCGGAGTGACGCACCAGGGTGGCCCCGACCGGCACCCGCAGCGTGCCGTCGACCAGATACGCGGTGCGGATCAGGATCGGTGCGTCCAGATCGTGCGTCACGCCGTCGGCCGATGTCGTCTCAGCACCGGCCTGAGACCGCGGCGTGAACAGCGCGGCGACACCGGAGTAGTAGCCGCGCGGAGCCTGCTCGTGCCGGGCGATCACCGTGCAGGCGTTCTGCATCGGCGATCCGGTGACGGTCGGTGCGAACATCGTCTCGCGGAGGATGTCGCGCGGGTCGAGTCTGCTGCGACCGCGCAGCACGTATTCGGTGTGCGTGAGGCGCGACATCTCCTTCAGGTGCGGGCCGGTGATGCGTCCGCCGTCCGAGCAGACGGCGCTCATCATCTTCAGCTCCTCGTCGACGACCATGAACAGCTCTTCGGTCTCCTTGGTCGACCGCAGGAACTCGGTGAGGGTCTGCGCGGTGGCGCCACCGGCGGGATGGCGGAAGGTGCCCGAGATCGGGTTCATCGTCACGACGCCGTCGCAGGCGCTCACGTGGGCCTCCGGGCTCGCGCCCACGGCGATGTGTCCCGGGGTGACGACGGCGAACGTCCAGTAGGCGCCGCGCTCGTGCTCGAGGAGTGCCCGGAACCAGGTCAGCGCCGCGGTGACCCCTGGCGCCTCGACGGTGGCGGTGAAGTCGCGGCGGATCACGAAGTTCGCTCCCTCGCCACGCCCGATCTCGTCGGCGATGACGCGGCGCACGATGTCGGCGTAGTCCTCGTCGGCGATGTCGAAACCGGCGTCCTGCAGCGGCACCGGGCTCGCCGGGAGCGCGGCGAGCACCTCGGCGCGCGGGAGCGCGATGTGATCGGTCACCACCAGGCAGCGCAGGGGAGCGCCGTCGTCGTGGCACACGAAACCGCGCTCGCGCACCTGCCGGTACGGGACGAGGGCGAGAACCTCGCGGGGGGCGCCCGAGGCATCCGTCAGCGGAATGTCCGCGAGGAGGTCGACGTCCACGACCTCACCCGTGAGCAGCTCGACGGTGCTGGGGTCGCGGGCGATCAGCGCGAACGGCACGTCGCCGTCCAGCACGGCGCCGAGGGGTGAGGATGACGGGGTCATCGCCGGCCTTTCATCGGGTCAGGCGGTCGCTCAATGCAGAAAGACCGCCCTCGGGCGGTCTTTCGAGTTTCAGGGAACGCGAACACACCGCCTCAACGGGCGGGCCACCAGCTGCGGTTCGCGTGCATGCCGTGACGTTACCACACGGCCGGAATGCCCTCCGGCGTCGAAAATGCTCGAGCCCGCCGCTGGGGTTCAGTAGTCTGACGCCCATGAGCGACGACCAACTCCGTGACCGCGCCCTGCACAGCCTCAAGGCCAAACGAGGCTTCTACTCCCTGTTGATCACCTGGGTGGTGCTCTCGGCACTGTTCACCGTGATCTGGCTTCTGACCGGCGGACCCTCCTCCGGAGGCTTCTGGCCGGTCTGGCCCATCGCCGGAATCGGCATCGCGGTCGTCTTCTCCGCCGTGAGCGCGTTCGGCGGCGGATCGGGCACTCCCAGCGAGGCGCAGATCCAGAGCGAGATGGATCGCCTCAAGGGTTCCTGAACGACGGTCTCCCGTCGCGCCCGCGCTCAGGTGCGCGGCGTAGGCTGGATCACGTGCCAGCTGTGAATCTCGGGATGCCCAAGGTCCCCGAAACCCTCGCTCCCCGCCGCAAGTCCCGGCAGATCAAAGTGGGCAAGGTGCTCGTCGGCGGCAACGCCCCGATCAGCGTGCAGTCGATGTGCACGACGCCGACCACGAACATCAACGCGACGCTGCAGCAGATCGCCGAGCTCACGGCGTCCGGTTGCGAGATCGTGCGCGTCGCCGTGCCCTCGCAGGACGATGCGGACGTGCTGCACATCATCGCCAAGAAGAGCCAGATCCCGGTGATCGCCGACATACATTTCCAGCCGAAGTACGTCTTCCAGGCCATCGACGCCGGTTGCGCCGCGGTCCGCGTGAACCCCGGCAACATCCGCAAGTTCGACGATCAGGTCGGCGCGATCGCAAGAGCCGCCTCGGATGCCGGTGTCTCGCTGCGCATCGGAGTCAACGCGGGCTCGCTCGACCCGCGTCTGCTGGAGAAGTACGGCAAGGCCACTCCCGAGGCGCTCGCCGAGAGCGCCCGCTGGGAGGCGAGTCTGTTCGAGGAGCATGACTTCCACGACTTCAAGATCTCCGTCAAGCACAACGACCCGGTGATCATGGTGAAGGCCTACCGCCTTCTCGCCGAGATGGGGGATTGGCCGCTGCACCTCGGCGTGACCGAGGCCGGCCCCGCCTTCCAGGGCACCATCAAGAGCGCGACGGCGTTCGGCATCCTGCTCGGCGAGGGGATCGGCGACACCATCCGAGTCTCCCTGTCGGCCCCGCCGGCCGAAGAGGTCAAGGTCGGCCACCAGATCCTGCAGTCGCTGAACCTCCGCGAACGCAAGCTCGAGATCGTGTCGTGCCCGTCGTGCGGCCGCGCGCAGGTGGATGTCTACACGCTGGCCGACAACGTGACCGAGGGGCTCAAGGACGTGACCGTCCCACTCCGGGTCGCCGTCATGGGTTGCGTCGTCAACGGCCCCGGCGAGGCGCGCGAAGCCGATCTCGGGGTCGCATCCGGTAACGGCAAGGGGCAGATCTTCGTGAAGGGCCAGGTCGTCAAGACCGTTCCCGAGTCCGAGATCGTGGCGACCCTCATCGAGGAGGCGCGCCGGATCGCCGACGAGATGGGTCCCGAGGCCACGATCGGGACGGCGCAGGTCGTCACGAGCTGACGCGCGCCGGGCGCGGCATCCGCTCGCCTCGCGCTGACATGCGTCCAGCGGCGGCATCCGTCACGCCTCGCGCCGGCGTCGCGTCGCCCCCGCGACGCTCCGCTGTGGCGTGAACGCCTCCGATGTTCGGAGGATTTCGCGTGCGTAGGAGGATTCCGAGCGAATCATCCGACGTTCGTCACATCCTCCGACGCACGTGCCTCGGCGGGGACGCGTACTGCGCTCGGCTCAGCGCGAAATGCAATATCCAAAATATTGAGATAGCGTGACGGCGAACCCGCAGCCGCGACGATGAAGGAACCTCCATGCCGATCACCGACTTCGAGCGCTACCCGCTCACCTTCGGACCGAGCCCGATCCACCACCTGCCGCGTCTGACGCAGCACCTCGGCGGCGCGCAGATCTGGGCCAAGCGCGAAGACGTGAACAGCGGTCTCGCCTTCGGCGGCAACAAGACCCGCAAGCTCGAGTACCTCATCCCGGAGGCGCTCGCCCAGGGCGCCGACACCCTCGTCTCGATCGGCGGATACCAGTCCAACCACACCCGTCAGGTCGCTGCGGTCGCGGCGAAGCTGGGGCTCAAGGCACGCCTCGTCCAGGAGAACTGGGTCGAATGGCCGGACCCGCTGAGCGACCGAGTGGGCAACATCCAGCTCTCGCGGATCATGGGTGCGAAGGTCACCCTCGACTCCGCGGGCTTCGACATCGGCATCCGCTCCAGCTGGCAGCAGGCGATCGACGAGGTGATCGCGGACGGCGGCACGCCCTACGCCATCCCGGCCGGTGCCTCCGATCACCGCCTGGGCGGACTCGGCTTCGCCAACTGGACGTACGAGGTGCAGCAGCAGGAGCGCGAGCTCGGCGTCTTCTTCGACACGATCATCGTCTGCACCGTCACCGGCTCGACGCACGCCGGCATGATCGCCGGCTTCGCCGGCCAGGACCGCCCCCGCCGGGTCATCGGCATCGACGCATCGGCGACGATCGACAAGACCCGCGCCCAGGTCGAGCGCATCGCCCGCAACACCGCCGAGCTGATCGGCCTCGGGCGCGACCTGCGCGAGGACGAGATCACGATCCTCGAGGGCTGGGCGGGCGACCTGTACGGCATCCCGGTCGAATCCACGCTCGATGCGATCCGCCTGGGCGGCTCACTCGAGGCGATGATCACCGACCCCGTCTACGAGGGCAAGTCACTGGCCGGCCTCATCGATCTGGTGACCTCCAGAGAGATCCCCGCGACGAGCAACGTCCTGTACGCGCACCTCGGCGGTCAGCTCGCACTCAACGCGTACAGCGGGCTGTTCCGCTGACCCGCGCCGTCAGGAGATCGTTCCGCCCGCGATCCGCGCATGGTGCGTCGAGCGGATGCTGGTGAGCAGCGCGATCTCGATCGCCATGACGATCGCATCCAGAGGAAGGGACGGCGCGCCGCCGGGCGCGTGCTCGCTCGACCACGGCACGTGCACGAATCCGGCGCGCACCTCCGGCGTCGCGGCGGTCGCGGCCATCGCCGCGTAGAAGACCTGGTTGCACACGAAGCTCCCCGCCGAATGCGACAGCTCGGCGGGGATGCCGGCCGTGCGGATGTCCCGCGCGATCGCCTTCACCGGCAGGGTCGAGAAGTAGGCCGCCGGGCCGCCGCGCAGCACCGGCTCGTCGATCGGCCGCCGGTCCGCGTTGTCGGGGATCCGCGCGTCGACGAGGTTCACGGCGACGCGCTCGGGTGTGACCGCGGAGCGGTCGCCGGCCAGACCGGTCGCGATCACGAGATCGGGCTGATGCTCCTCGAGGAGGGAGCGCAGGGCTGCAGGGGCGTCCGCGAACGTGACCGGAAGCACGGCGGTGATCAGCTCGCCCGGGCCGCGCCACCTCGCGGCAACCCGCCGTACGGCCAGGCCAGAAGGGTTCACCGCGTCCGTGCCGAACGGTTCGAATCCGGTCAGGAGTGCTCTGGTCACCGGCCCAGGCTACGTGCGTATCCTCGGAGGGGGCTCAGCATCCTGGACGAGCACACCGTGGCGTGGCTCTATCTCACCGGCAGCGGCGTGGAGACCATCGCGCACCTCACCGAGAACGGTCGGGTGTGCCTGATGTTCTGCTCGTTCGATGCGCGGCCGCGCATCGTGCGGCTGCACGGCTCGGGCCGGGTGCTCATGCAGGGCGACGAGCTGTTCGAGCGCGTCGCCGCCGAGCATCCGGGCCACCTCGGCGCCAGAGCGGTGATCGTGGTGGATGTGGACCGCGTCGCCGACGCCTGCGGCTGGGGCGTCCCTGTGATGGAGTTCGTCGCCGACCGCGACATCATGCGGCCGTGGGCGCAGGAGAAGGGTGCGGACGGGCTCGATCGATACCGGGCGCAGAAGAACTCGGCATCGATCGACTGGCTGCCAGCTCTGGCGACGGCCGGGCCGCGGCATCCGTAAGCTTGATCCTCGTGGTCACACGTCTCTCTACGTTCTTCCTCCGCACCCTTCGCGAAGACCCGGCTGATGCCGAGGTCGCGTCGCATCGGTGGCTCGTCCGCGCCGGTTACATCCGCCGCCAGGCACCGGGGATCTTCGCGTGGCTGCCGCTGGGTCTGCGGGTGAAGGCGAAGATCGAGGCGATCATCCGCGAAGAGATGGCAGGCGCCGGGGCGTACGAGGTGCACTTCCCCGCGCTGGTGCCCCGCGACCCGTATGAGCAATCCGGCCGCTGGGAGACCTATGGCAACGGCATCTTCCGCCTGAAGGACCGGAAGGACGCCGACTACCTGCTCGCGCCGACGCACGAGGAGCTCTTCACGCTCCTCGTGAAGGATCTCTACTCGTCGTACAAAGATCTGCCGCTGGCGATCTATCAGATCCAGGACAAGTACCGCGACGAAGCCCGCCCGCGAGCGGGGCTGCTGCGCGGCCGCGAGTTCACGATGAAGGACGCGTACTCGTTCGACTCCACGGATGAGGGGCTGGATGCCTCATATCAGGCGCAGCGCGACGCGTACGAGCGCATCTTCACGCGGCTCGGTCTCGAATACGTCATCGTCGCCGCCGACAACGGTCTCATGGGCGGGGCGCGCAGCGAGGAGTTCCTGCACCCGACGCCGATCGGCGAAGACACCTTCGTGCGCTCATCCGGCGGCTTCGCCGCGAACGTCGAGGCCTTCACGACCGTCGTGCCCGACGCGATCCCGTTCGATGGACTCCCTGCACCCGTGGTCTTCGACTCACCGAACACGCCGACGATCGCCACACTCGTCGATCACGCGAACGCTTCGCTCGATGCTCCCGCCGACGGCGAGTGGACTGCTGCGCACACGCTGAAGAACGTCGTGCTCGCGCTCACCCACGTCGACGGCACGCGTGAGCTGGTCATCGTCGGCATCCCCGGTGACCGCGACATCGACGACAAGCGCGCCGAGGTCGCCTTTGCGCCCGCTGCCGTGGAGGCGGCGACCGCCGAGGACTTCGAGCGCAACCCACTGCTGGTCAAGGGCTACATCGGCCCCTGGTCGGAGACCGGCGCGATCCTCGGGGAGGAGTCGGCCACCGGCATCCGCTTCCTGCTGGATCCTCGCGTCGTCGACGGCACGTCGTGGATCACCGGCGCGAACATCGATCAGAAGCACGTGCACTCGCTCGTCGCCGGTCGTGACTTCTCGACCGACGGCTACGTCGAGGTCGCAAACGTGCGCGCAGGCGACCCCGCTCCGGACGGCTCGGGGCCTGTCGAGCTCGCCCGCGGCATGGAGATCGGGCACGTCTTCCAGCTCGGGCGCTTCTTCGCCGAGACGCTGGGACTGAAGGTCCTCGACGAGAACGGCAAGCTCGTCACCGTGACGATGGGCTCGTACGGCATCGGCGTGACCCGGATCCTGGCGATCATCGCGGAGCTGAACAACGACGCGAAGGGTCTCATGTGGCCCCCCTCCGTCGCGCCGTTCGACGTGCACGTGGTGGCTGCCGGTAAGGACGCCACCGTGTTCGAGGTCGCCGAGAAGCTGGCGGCTGATCTCGAGGCGGCCGGTGTCGACGTGCTCTACGACGATCGGCCCAAGGTCTCGCCGGGCGTCAAGTTCGGCGATGCGGAGATCATCGGAGTCCCGAAGATCGTCATCGTGGGCCGCGGTGCTGTGGACGGACAGGTAGAGCTGTGGGACCGCCGTACCGGCGACCGGGAGACGGTTCCGATCGCCGACGCGCTCGCGCAGTTGACCGCGCGCTGAGCGGAGCCCTCAGCAGGACACGCGGCCGTGGCGCATCATGTCGTCGGGCGTGTCCTTGGTGATGAGCGCCTTGAGCATGCCTGCGGCGGCGACGATCTTGCCGTGCCGCGGCTCCCAGAACTCGCACACCTTCGGCGTGACCTTCAACAGGACGACGCCGGGTGTGTCCAAGCCGTCCTCGAACCAGATGTCGAGATCGGTCGTGTAGAGCTCCTTCATCTTCGCCTCGTCCCGCACAACGCTGCCGCGGCCGGCGATCGAGACGAAGCGGTATCCCTTGGCGTCGAGGTAGGACAGACCCACGTCGTGGTCGGGGTCGGCCTGCGCTTCGGCGACCTTCTTGGTGTCTTCCAGCGTGAAGAACCAGATGTCGCCGTCGTCGTCCATCTGGCGCGTGCTCATCGGGCGGCTGACGAGGTTCCCGGCCGCGTCCTGGGTGGTCATCATCGTGAAGTCGATGTCTTCGACGAGCTCCTTCACGCGCGCGATCGCCTCGGTGCCGGTCACTTCTTCGGGGGTGGTTTCAGTCATGACCCGAGCCTGCTCGCCGCGATGCGGGCGCACCAGGGCATTGACAGGGCGGATGCTGCGGCTTAGCGGATCCGAGGCCTGCTCAGAGCCGGGCGAACCGCGCACGGAAGAAGCAGAACACGCCGTAGGCGATGAGCCCGACACCCACAGCCCCGGCCAGCCACGGACCGTACGGGAGGGCCAGCAGTGCGGTCATCGCCCCGTCCAGACCGCCGGCCGCGGCGGGATCGACCTTGACGGAGGCGACCAGCAGCAGGATGCCCACGATCACCAGCGCGATGCCCTTCGCGATGAAGCCGACGATGCCGAGCGTCTTGACGGCCGGGCCGATGCCCCCGGCCGGGATGGACATCTTCTTCTCGAAGCTGCGCAGGAACCCCATCACGATGAAGGACACGCCGCCGATGCCGACGCCGAGCCCGATCAGGCCCAGCACGATCGGCCCGCCGGGAATCGACAGGACGCCGCGGCTGACATCCTCGGTCGACTGCTCGCTGTCCACACGCGCGCCGAGGGCGACGACCGCTGCGATCAGGCCCAGCGCGACGAAGACGACCGCCTGACCCCACTCCGATATGCGCCTGCCCCACTTGGATCCCTGCCGCTTGGCCGTCTCCACGGTGCCGTCCGACGACGTCGAAGCCGGGGCGCTGACCAGGACGCCTTCGAAGAGGTGCCAGAGGCCCAGCGCCCACAGTGCGATGGCGAGCACCCAGAGCAGCACGAACCCGAACGGCGCAGCCGCGATGGCATTGAGCGCCCCGGCCTGGTCGCTCTCCCCGTCGCCGCCGAACGCGAGCACCAGCGTGATCACACCGATGAGGATGTGCACGAGGCCGTTCGCGGCGTAGCCGGCGCGGGCCACCGCCCGCAACGGCGTGCTCGACTCGGCCTTCCGGGCGACCTTCTTGACGTCACTGGACACGGACAGAGCCTAGGGCCGCCTCTCGACGCGCGGAACGGTCTTGACGCCCGCCCGGGGCGCAGCAGTTCCCAGCATCTGCGGAAGCGGCATCCGGTACCTTGGAAGGATGCCTGCGCGGGACGCGCCGGCGACACATCTGAATAGGGAGAACACAGTGGACATCGATCTGTCACTGCTGCGCACGATCGAGCGCGAGAAGGAGATCCCCTTCGACGAACTCGTGCGGATCATCGAGCAGGCGATTCTGACCGCCTACGCCAAGCACACCACCGCGACCGGCGAGCTGCCCGAGGGCGCTCGCGCTCACCTGGATCGCAAGACCGGTCACGTGGCGATCTTCCTCCCGATGCGCGATGACGAAGGCGCGATCATCGGCGAGGAGGAGACGACTCCCGACGACTTCGGCCGCATCGCGGCCTTCGCCGCCAAACAGGTCATCAGCCAGCGCCTGCGCGACATCGCCGACGACGCCGTGCTGGGGGAGTTCCGCGGGAAAGAGGGCGACATCGTCGCCGGCGTCGTGCAACAGGGTCCCAACCCGCGCATGGTCCACGTCGACCTCGGCTCGGTCGAGGCCATCCTTCCGCCGGAGGAGCAGGTGGCCGGGGAGAGCTACCCCCACGGCTCGCGTCTGCGGGTCTACGTGACCTCGGTCTCCAAGGGCACGAAGGGTCCGCAGATCACCGTCTCGCGCACCCACCCGGGCCTGGTACGGAAGCTGTTCGCGCTCGAGGTCCCCGAGATCCAGTCCGGACTCGTCGAGATCGTCTCCCTCGCCCGCGAGGCCGGTCACCGCACGAAGATCGCGGTGAAGGCCAACGACCCGACGATCAACGCGAAGGGCGCCTGCATCGGCGAACTCGGCCGGCGCGTCCGCGCGGTCACCGAGGAGCTCAGCGGCGAGAAGATCGACATCGTTGACTACGACCCGGAGCTGGCCAGGTTCGTCGCGAACGCGCTGTCGCCCGCCAAGGTGACCTCGAGCTTCATCCTGGACGCGTCCATCAAGGCCGTCCGCGCGCTGGTGCCCGACTACCAGTTGTCGCTGGCGATCGGCAAAGAGGGGCAGAACGCCCGACTGGCGGCGAAGCTGACCGGCGCGAAGATCGACATCCAGCCGGACAGTGTCCTCGAGGGCTGAGTCCGCAGGACACCGCACCGCAGGCGGACACCCAGCGCGGAGGTGTAAGATCGTTCCTGTACGAACGTGTGTCGGATGCCGCACGCGTGCCCCCCGGTCCTCACTCCTGCGAGTGGTGGCCGTCGGATCTTCGCTCGTCGCAGACGAGCGGGCTTCGATGCCGGGACGGGGCGCGTGGGTGCACGAGACGCATGCATGCGTGGATGCCGCACTCCGGCGTCGCGCTTTCGTGCGGGCATTGCGTGTGTCAGGTCCTCTGGATACGCAGACCTTCGAGAAACGGCTGAACGGCTATGGAAACAAAGTGAACGGCTCGAAATGAGACCCGTCCGCGACTGAGGTCTGCCCTGCCTGGGTAGACCAACCCAGACAGGAGAATTGTGGCTGCCAAACCACGCGTACACGAGATCGCATCCGAACTCGGTGTAGACAGCAAGATCGCTCTTGCAAAGCTCAAGGAGCTCGGCGAATTCGTCAAGAGCCCCTCATCGACCATCGAGCCCCCGGTGGCTCGGAAGCTGCGCGCCGCCCTCGAGGCGGATGGCGCAGGCAAGGCCGCGGCTGCTTCGGCTCCCGCGGCGTCCGCCGCCAAGGCACCGGCACGTGCCGGTGCTGCACGCCCCGGAGCCGCCCGTCCGGGCGCGCCGCGCCCGAGTGCGCCGTCCGCGACCCCTGCGGCACCGGCTCCGGCCCCGGCCGCGGCGCCCGCCCCCGCGGCATCCGCTCCCGCCACCCCGGCACCGACGGCTCCGGCCGCTCCGGCATCGTCCACCCCGGCTCCCGCAGCCCCGGCCGCGCCTTCGGCTGATGCCGCTCCCGCGGCTCGTCCGGCCGCGCCCGGCGGCCCGCGCCCAGGCAACAACCCGTTCTCGAGCGCGCAGGGCATGGGACAGCGTCCCGCCGGCCCGCGCCCGGGCAACAACCCGTTCGCCAGCGCGCAGGGCATGGGTCAGCGCCCGAGCCCGACTCCCGGCAACATCCCCCGTCCCCAGGCTCCGCGCCCCGGCGCGCCGCGTCCGGGTGCTCCCGGTGCGCGTCCCGGCGGTCCGGGGCGTCCCGGCGGCGCCGGTCGGCCGGGCGCCCCGTTCCAGCAGCGTCCCGGCGGTCCCGGTCGTCCGGGCGGTGCAGGTGGCGGCTTCCAGCGCCCCGGTGGCGCTCCCGGCGGTGCACCCGGTGGCGGCTTCGCCGCGCGTCCTGGTGGAGCCGGCGGTCGTGGCCGTGGCCCGGGCGGCGGCACCGCGGGTGCCTTCGGCAAGGGCGGCGGCAAGTCCAAGCAGCGCAAGTCGCGTCGGGCGAAGCGTCAAGAGTTCGAGATGAGGGATGCGCCGGTCGTCGGTGGCGTCAACGTCTCGCGCGGAAACGGCGAGATCATCCGCATGCGCCGCGGCGCGTCGATCTCGGACTTCGCCGACAAGATCGAGACGCTGACCGGCTACACCGTGCAGCCCGGAACGCTCGTGACCATCCTGTTCAACCTGGGCGAGATGGCCACAGCGACCGAGTCGCTGGACGAGGCCACCTTCGAGGTGCTGGGCGCCGAGCTCGGCTACAAGATCCAGATGGTCTCGCCCGAGGACGAGGACAAGGAGCTCCTGGAGGGCTTCGGTCTCGACCTCGGCGCGGAACTGGAGAACGAGAACGAGGAAGACCTCGAGATCCGTCCGCCGGTCGTGACCGTCATGGGCCACGTCGACCACGGTAAGACCCGACTGCTGGATGCCATCCGCCAGACCAACGTGGTCGCAGGCGAAGCCGGCGGTATCACGCAGCACATCGGTGCGTACCAGGTCTGGACCGAGCACGAGGGCATCGAGCGCGCGATCACCTTCATCGACACCCCGGGTCACGAGGCGTTCACCGCCATGCGTGCTCGCGGTGCGCAGGTGACCGACATCGCGATCCTGGTGGTCGCCGCCGACGACGGCATCATGCCGCAGACGGTGGAGGCGCTCAACCACGCCCAGGCGGCCGGTGTGCCGATCGTGGTCGCGGTGAACAAGGTCGACAAGCCCGACGCCAACCCGGCCAAGGTCCGTCAGCAGCTGACCGAATACGGTCTGGTCGCCGAGGAGTACGGCGGAGACGTCCAGTTCGTGGACGTGTCGGCTCGTGCCGGCACGAACATCCAGGAGCTGCTGGATGCCGTCCTGCTGACCGCCGACGCGGGCCTGGACCTCACGGCCAACCCGAACAAGGCTGCCCGTGGTGTCGCGATCGAGGCCAAGCTCGACAAGGGCCGCGGATCGGTGGCCACCGTGCTCATCCAGTCCGGAACGCTCCGGGTCGGAGATGCGATCGTCGCCGGAACGGCGTACGGCCGTGTCCGTGCGATGGCGGACGAGAACGGCGACGCCGTGCTCGAGGCCTACCCGTCGCGTCCCGTCCAGGTGCAGGGACTCAACTCGGTGCCGCGTGCCGGTGACACCTTCATCGTCACCGAGGAGGACCGTCTCGCCCGTCAGATCGCCGAGAAGCGTGAAGCGGCGGAGCGCAACGCGCAGCTGGCCAAGGCCCGCAAGCGCATCTCGCTCGAGGACTTCACCCGTGCGCTCGAAGAGGGCAAGGTCGAATCCCTCAACCTCATCATCAAGGGCGACGTGTCCGGTGCCGTCGAGGCGCTGGAGGAGTCGCTCCTCAAGATCGAGGTCGACGATTCGGTGCAGCTGCGGATCATCCACCGCGGTGTCGGTGCGATCACCGAGTCCGACGTGAACCTGGCGACGATCGACAACGCGATCATCATCGGCTTCAACGTCCGCCCCGACACGAAGGCGCGCGAGCGCGCCTCCCGCGAAGGTGTGGACACCCGGTTCTACTCGGTCATCTACAACGCGATCGACGACGTCGAGCAGTCTCTCAAGGGCATGCTCAAGCCGGAGTTCGAAGAGGTGCAGTCGGGTGTGGCCGAGATCCGCGAGGTGTTCCGCTCCTCGAAGTTCGGCAACATCGCCGGTGTCATCGTCCGCTCGGGCACGATCACTCGAAACGCCAAGGCGCGGGTCATCCGCGACGGCGTCGTGGTCGCCGACGGCCTGGCCATCGAGTCGCTGCGTCGGTTCAAGGACGACGTCACCGAGGTGCGCACGGACTACGAAGCCGGTATCGGCCTCGGCAAGTTCAACGACATCCAGATCGGCGACGAGATCGAGACCATCGAGATGGTCGAGAAGCCTCGAGGCTGATCACCTGCGGGGGGCGCCTTCGGGCGTCCCCCGCACCAGTACCACCAGGGAGAGAACATGGCCGGCGAACGGCAAGCCCGCGTCGCGGATCGCATCCGCGTCGTCCTCGCGGAACGTCTCGAGAAGGGCCTGCGCGACCCGCGGCTCGGCTTCGTGACGATCACCGACGTCAAGGTGACCGGCGATCTGCAGCACGCGTCGGTGTTCTACACGGTCATGGGCGATGAGGCGCTTCGCGCCGACACCGCCGCCGCCCTCAAGTCGGCGACCGGCATGCTGCGCAGTGAGGTCGGCAAGAACCTCAACACCCGGCTCACCCCGACGCTGGAGTTCTTCCTGGACGCCATCCCGGAGAACGCCGATCACATCGCGGCGCTTCTTCGCGAAGCGCGCGAGCGCGATGAGGCCGTCGCGGGCCTGGCGGCATCGGCGCAGTACGCCGGGGACGCCGACCCGTACGTGAAGCCCCGCGACCTCGATGAGGCCGACGCCGACGACGAGGGCACCGACGAGGCTGACGCCGACGACGAGGACACCGACGAGGCTGATGCCGACGAGGCCCCCCGCGCCGGTTAGTTCCGTCGGAGGATTTCACGAGTGTCGGAGGATTCGCCGCGGATCCTCCGACATTCGTGCGTTCCTCCGACGAAGCGGAAGGCTCACGCGCGGGGGAGTCGGACAAACGCGCCGTCGAGGTCGATGAGACCGTCGTCGGCGAGGGTCGCGAGCGCGCGGTCGCGCTGATGACTGTCCGGCCAGTCCGGCAGGACGGTGTCCGTCCGGATGCCGTCGGCCCCGGCATCCCGCAGTCGTCTCAGCACCGCACCCCGCGCCTGCCGGTCGCTGCCCTCGTACCGCGCCTGCCTGCGTCGGTCATCACCGGTGTCGGGGTAGCCGGCAGCCCGCCAGGCGCACGCATGCGCGATCGGGCATGCGTCGCATTTCGGCGCTCGTGCAGTGCACACCGTCGCGCCGAGTTCCATCGTGGCCGCGTTCAGCACCGCCGCCTCTGCGTCGTCCGGGGGCAGGAGCGCGTCCATCGCGGCCAGGTCCCGGCGACCCGGGGGGCCGGGCTGGGCGCGTCCGGCCACGGCGCGCGCGATCACCCGGCGCGTGTTCGTGTCGACCACGGGATGCCGGTCGCCGTAGGCGAACACGGCGACCGCTCGCGCGGTGTAGTCGCCGATCCCGCTCAGCGCGAGCAGCGCCTCGACGTCCCTGGGCACGACCCCGTCGTGCCGGTCGCGGATCTGGGCCGCCGCGCGGTGCAACCAGATCGCGCGCCGGGGGTAGCCCAGGTTCGCCCACAGGCGCACGGCCTCGGCAGGGGAGTCGGCCGCGAGCGCGGCCGGATCCGGCCACCGCCTGAGCCACTCGTCCAGGCGCGGGATGACGCGACTCACCTGCGTCTGCTGGAGCATGAACTCGCTGACGAGGACTCCCCACGCGCCGAATCCCGGATGCCGCCACGGCAGGTCTCGGGCATTCGTGCGGTACCACCCGATCAACGGAGTCGCGAGATCGGGCATGCGGATCAGCCTATGCGGGCGACCGTAGGCTAGGACGGTGCGACTGCCCACGACCCCCGCCACCTCTCTGCTGCGCGACCTGCGTTCCGAGGTCCGGCAGAACAACCGCGGCGGGCGCGTGATCCTCGCCGTGGACGGTGTCGACGGCGCGGGCAAGTCGACCTTCGCCGACGCGTTCGCAGAGGTGGTCGCCGAGGACGGCTCCGCGGTGTACCGCGCTTCGCTCGATGACTTCCACCGTCCGCGCGCCGAGCGATACGCCCGCGGCCGCCGCTCGCCCGAGGGCTTCTATCTCGATTCCTACGACTACGCGACCTTCCGGCGCGTGCTGATCGACCCGTTCCGCGACGGCGCGCAGACCGGCGGGGCCACCGGATTCCAGCTGGCCGCGTTCGACCTGCAGCGCGATTCCCCAGTCGAAGCGGCGTGGGTGACCGCTCCGCGCGACGCGGTGCTGATTGTGGACGGCATCTTCGCGAACCGTCCAGAGCTGCGGGGCGTCTGGAACTGGTCGGTCTGGCTCGAGGTCCCCGAGGAGATCGCGTTCGCGCGGATGGCGCTGCGCGACGGCACCGATCCGGATCCGGCTGCCGAGACGAACGCCCGGTACCGCGACGGCCAGGCGCTGTACTTCCGGGAGGCCAGGCCTCGCGCCGAGGCATCCGTCATCGTCGACAACGCCGACCTCGCGCACCCTCGCCGCGTCTTCCTGGACTACTGCTGATGACGGCCGGAGTGCTGCTGGTCGACAAGCCGAGTGGGATGACCAGCCACGACGTCGTGGCGCGCGCGCGACGGGCGCTGGGGACGCGCAAGATCGGTCACGCCGGCACGCTGGACCCGATGGCGACCGGCCTGCTCGTGCTCGGCGTGGACGGCGCGACGCGGCTCCTGACATATGTGGTGGGCCTGGACAAGACGTACGAGGCGACGATCCGGCTCGGAGCGATCACCGACACCGACGACGCCGACGGAGAGATCCAGACGAGGACGGATGCTGCGGCCGTGAGCCTCGCGGCTGTGGCCGCTCGGATCTCCGAGCTCACCGGCACCATCTCGCAGGTGCCCAGCCGCGTGTCGGCGATCAAGGTCGCCGGCAGGCGCGCGTACGATCTGGCCCGGGCAGGCGAAGAGGTCGAGCTCGCGGCACGCGAGGTCACCGTCTCGCGATTCGACGTGCGGGGGCATCGCCGCCCGTCGGCAGGTTCAGGGACCGGGTCTGACGGATCAGGGACCGGGGAGCCTCTCGCGGAGTTCCTCGACCTGGACGTCGTGGTCGACTGCACCAGCGGCACCTACATCCGCGCGCTGGCGCGCGATCTCGGCGCCGCGTTGGGTGTCGGCGGCCATCTGACCGCCCTGCGCCGTACGCGGATCGGGCCGTTCGCCGTCGCCGGTGCGGCGACTCTGGAGGACCTGGCGACCCATCCGCTGCTGTCGCCGGGTGAGGCGGCATCGGCGGTGCTGGGTGTCGTCTCCGTCTCCGCCGACGAGGCGCGCGACCTCCGGCACGGCAAGCGTCTGGCGGGGGCCGCTGCGCGGTTGGATCCGGATCAGCGGAACCGGCCGGCCGCCGCCATCGATGCCGACGGTGTCCTGGTCGGCATCGTCGAGCGGCGCGGCGAGGACATCAAGAGCGCCATGAACATGCCGCAGGAGGTCGCTTCGTGATCCTGTGGTTCACGCTTGTGCAGGTGATCGTCGCCGCAGCGGCGGGCCTGCTGTGCATCATCCTCGGACTCGCCGGCCGTCGCCCCAGCGATCTCAGCGTGGGCGGCCTGGCGCTGCTCGAACTGCTGCTGATCGCGCAGATCGTCGTGGCCGTCGTCGCGCCGCTCGTCGGCAACCCGCCGACGGGAAGTCTGCTGGAGTTCTGGGTCTACCTCGTCTCGGCCGCCCTGCTTCCGCCGGCCTCGGTCGCCTGGGCGCTGCTGGAACGCAGTCGCTGGAGCACCGTGATCATGGGCATCGCCGCGCTCGCGGTGGCCATCATGGTCTGGCGGATGTTCGCGATCTGGACCGTCCAGATCGCCTGAGTCCCACGCTCGGGACGGGGGCGGTCCGGGCTCGGCGGCGCCGCGGGGGCGCGGCATCCGGCCTATCATTGACGAGCTATGTCGACTCCTTCCCGCACACGGATGACCGGTATCGGACGTGTCCTCGTCGTCGTCTACGCGATCATGGCCCTGGCCGCCACCGGGCGCTCGTTCGTGCAGATCGCGCAGCGGTTCGACGAGGCTCCCCTGGCCTACACGCTCTCCGCGCTGAGCGCCGTGGTGTACATCATCGCCACGCTCGCCCTCGTCTTCGCCGGGTCGAAGGGCTGGTACCTCACGGCCTGGATCGCGATCTGCTTCGAACTGGCCGGCGTGCTGATCATCGGGACACTGAGCCTGGTCCTGCCCGACCTGTTCGCCCACCCGACCGTCTGGTCGTGGTTCGGCATGGGGTACCTGTTCGTTCCGCTCGTCCTGCCGTTCTTCGGCATCTGGTGGCTGATGACCCACCGGCCAGCCGATGCGGGTGCGGGAACCACCGCCGTGCGGGCCGAGAGAACCGTGGCCCCGTGATCGTCTTCCGCGACCCCGCGGAGATCCCCGCCGGGTTCGGGCCCTCGGTCGTGGCCATCGGCAAGTTCGACGGCGTGCATTCCGGTCACCGGGCCGTCATCGACCGCGCCCGTGTCGAGGCTGCGACGGGCCGAGCGCGCGTCGTCGCCGTCACGTTCGACCGCAACCCCCTCGCTGTCCTCCGCCCCGAGATCTGCCCGGTGAGCCTGATCGGCGTGACCCAGAAGCTGCAGCTGCTCGCCGAGACGGGCATCGACGCGACGCTGATGCTCCACTTCGACGAAGCGCTCGCCGATCTGACCGCGCGGGAATTCGTCCAGCACGTCCTGGTCGAAGCGCTCGGTGCGCGCATCGTGCTGGTCGGCGGCGATTTCCGGTTCGGCCGCGGCGGCGCAGGCAACCCGGAGGTCCTGCGCGAGCTGGGTACGGAATTCGGCTTCGACGTGGACGTCATCGATGATGTCCGTGCGATCGAGGCGGGTCGCCGGGTGTCCTCCACCTGGATCAGAGAACTGCTCACCGCGGGCGATGTGAGCGCGGCGGCGAAACTCCTCGGCCGACCCGCCTCCGTGTGGGGCGAGGTCGTGCACGGACTCAAGCGCGGCCGCGAGCTGGGCTTCCCAACGGCGAACCTCTCACCCCAGCTCGAGGGCTTCGTCCCCGCCGACGGCGTCTACGCCGGCTGGCTCATCGACGAGGGATCCGCCGACGGACTGCGCTCGGGGGTGCGATACTCGGCGGCCATCTCGGTCGGCCTGAATCCCACGTTCGACGACATCGAGGTGCGCCAGGTGGAGGCGTACGTCCTGGACGAGACCGATCTCGACCTGTACGGGCACCGCGTCGAGATCCAGTTCGTGGACCGCATCCGCGGGATGGTCGCCTTCGAGGGCGTCGAGCGGCTGATCGAGCAGATGTCCGACGACGTGCGCAGCGTGCGGAGGGCCCTCACATGACGACCGAGCGGACGGCGCCGAGGCGACCGGTGCGGATGTTCCGACGCGTGGTGGTCACCGTCATCATCGCCTCGTTCGGGTTGGCGGCGCTGGGCGGCATCATCGTGCTGCTGGGCGGCTCGCTCGGCCCTGAGGCCGGACGAGTGGTGGGAACCACGGCCGTCGTCGGGGCGTTCAGCGTCGCGGTCCTGTGCTGCGCGGCGCTGGTCGGGAGGCGGGCGCAGATCTTCGGGATGATCGGCGCGGCGATCGCCGTCCTCGCGGCCATCGGCGTGGTCTGGATGACCTGGTACGACGGCGACTACGGGGATCTGTGGGTCGCCCTCTCGCGTCTCGTGTGGACGGGCGTCGCGCTGTCGGCGGCGTTCGCATTCGCCTCGCTTCTGCTGCTCCTGGCGGATCGGCAACAGGCCGTCGTGCGGATCGGACTCGGGGTCACGCTGCTGCTGTTCGCGGTCGTCCTGGCCATGACCGTGTACGTCATCTGGTGGTCCGACACGATCGAGGGCGACGCGTTCGGACGATTCCTCGGAGTCTTCGCGATCCTCGCCGCGCTCGGCGCGGTCATCGTGCCGGTGATCTCGCTGCTGCTTCGCGCTCCTCGGCCGCGAGCGAGCCTGTCGGACGCCTCAAGCGCGCGCCTGGAGGCCGAAGCCGCCCGCCGAGGGATGACGCCCGACGCATTCGTGGAGCTCCTGCTGGCGCCTCGCGGTACGCCCGTCACCGGGAACGATCCCGTAGACCCTGCGTGAGGCAGCGCCTACGATCGAGGCGTGGATGCCGCATCGCTGATCCTCCTCGCCGACGCCGCGGTGTCGGCCAAGCCGGTGAACCTCTGGGGTGCGCTGGGCTGCGCGGTCGCCTACTCCGCGGCGCTCCTCGCGACCCTCGACGCGTTCGCCGACCTCATCCTTGCCAGGGACGACGCCCCTGCCGGTGGGCTGACCCCCGGGGTAGGCTTGAAGTTCGGATCGAAGCTGGCCGCCGCCGCGATCGCGGTGATCTCGGCGGGCCTCGTGCTGGCGCTGGACTCGAACTGGTTCGCGTTCACCGCCTTGACGATCGCCTTCGCGGTGGTCGTCGGAATCGGCGTGATCGTGCTCCTGCGCCACCAGCGGATGGCCGAGCGAAGGAATCCACGCGCGAGCGAGTGAGCTTCCGGCTCACCCGATCCACACATCGAAGCAGAGAGGGAGAGCGATGAGCCGAACCGAGGTGCAGACGCTGCCCGAACGCGCCGTCGAGCTGCTGGGCGGGCAGCCCGACGACACCACCCTGCGGCGCTACCTGCACGGGCTGCCCGGCGTGGACGCCGTCGGCCTCGAGCAGCGGGCAGCGGCGCTCGGCACGCGTTCGATCAAGACCACCTCCAAGGCCTGGGCCCTGGACAAGATCATCGAACTCATCGACCTCACGACGCTGGAGGGCGCGGACACCCCGGGGAAGGTGCGCTCGCTGGTTGCCAAGGCGCTGATCCCGGATGCCGCCGACCCGACCTGCCCACGGGTGGCGGCGGTCTGCGTGTACGGCGACATGGTGCCCTTCGCGGTCCTGGCCCTCGGCGACGCGCACGGCGACCCGGATGCCGGGCTCGTCTCCGTCGCGGCGGTGGCCACCGCCTTCCCGAGCGGCCGCGCGTCGCTGGAGATCAAGCTGGCCGACACCGCGGAGGCGGTCGCTGCAGGTGCCGACGAGATCGACATGGTGATCGACCGCGGCGCCTTCCTGGCCGGCCGGTACGGGCTGGTGTTCGACCAGATCGCCCGCGTCAAGCAGGCGTGCCGTCGGGCGGACGGGACCTCCGCCTCGCTCAAGGTGATCCTGGAGACCGGCGAGCTGACCACGTACGACAACATCAAACGGGCGTCATGGCTCGCGATCCTCGCCGGCGGCGACTTCATCAAGACCTCGACCGGCAAGGTGCAGCCTGCGGCAACCCTGCCGACGACGCTGCTGATGCTCGAGGTGGTCCGGGACTGGTACCGCGCGACCGGCGAGAAGATCGGGGTAAAGCCGGCCGGTGGCATCCGCACCTCGAAGGATGCGATCAAGTATCTCGTCACCGTCGCCGAGACGGTGGGCGAGGAGTGGCTGCAGCCCCACCTGTTCCGCTACGGCGCATCGAGCCTGCTGAACGACGTGCTGCTGCAGCGGCAGAAGCTGCGCTCGGGTCATTACTCCGGCGCCGACTACGTGACCATTGACTGATGCTTCGACAGGCTCAGCAACCGAAGGAGCACAGATGAGCTTTCTCGAATACGCACCCGCGCCCGAGTCGCGGAGCATCCTGCGTCTGCGGGACTCGTACGGACTGTTCATCGACGGCGACTTCGTCGAGGGCACCGGTGAGAGCTTCGCCACGATCTCTCCCGCCGACGAGTCGCACATCGCGACCATCTCCGCCGCGAGCGAGGCCGATGTCGACCGCGCCGTGACTGCGGCTCGCCGCGCCTACGATCGCAGCTGGTCGCGGATGTCCGGCCGCGATCGCGGCAAGTACCTGTTCCGCATCGCGCGCCTCGTTCAGGAACGCGCCCGCGAACTGGCGGTCGCCGAGAGCCTCGACAACGGCAAGCCCATCAAGGAGAGCCGCGACGTGGACGTGCCGCTGGTGGCCGCCTGGTTCTTCTACTACGCCGGCTGGGCGGACAAGCTCGACTACGCCGGCCTCGGCGCCGCACCGCGTGCCCTCGGCGTCGCCGGGCAGGTCATCCCGTGGAACTTCCCCCTGCTCATGCTGGCCTGGAAGATCGCACCCGCCCTCGCGGCGGGCAACACGGTGGTTCTCAAGCCGGCCGAGACCACGCCCCTGTCCGCTCTCATCTTCGCCGAGATCCTGCAGCAGGCCGACCTC